>JBAXVO010000117.1:0-10204 GCA_037129355.1 Deltaproteobacteria bacterium
GGGCGGGGCGCCGGGCCCGCTCGCCCCCACCGCTCCCGCCGCCGCTTCCCCCGCCGTCCTCCCCGTTTCACCAGAGGTGAAGCCGTGAGCGACGTCCCGGGACGGATCATCGACTCGGCCGCGCTCCGCAAGGACGTCGACGAGCGACCCGACGTCTGCGTGGTCGGCTCCGGGCCGGGCGGCGCCGTGGTGGCGGCCCGGCTGGCGGCGCGCGGGCTCCGCGTGGTGGTGCTCGAGGAGGGCGGCCACTTCCCGCCCGACCAGATGAAGATGGACGAGTCCTGGGCCTATCCGGCGCTCTACCAGGAGCGTGGGATGCGGGCCACCGCCGACCTCGCCATCACCGTGCTGCAGGGGCGCGGGGTGGGCGGCGGGACGCTCGTCAACTGGACCACCAGCTTCCGCACCCCGCCGCGCGTGCTCCGCCACTGGGCCCAGGCGTTCGGGGTCGCCGGCCTCGACGAGGCTTCGCTCGCCCCCCACTTCGAGGCGGTGGAGCAGCGCCTCTCCATCGCGCCCTGGCCCATCGAGGCCGCGAACGAGAACAACCGGGTGCTCTGGGACGGGGCCGGCAAGCTGGGCTGGAGCCGCGAGGTGACCCGGCGCAACGTGACGGGCTGCCAGTCGCTCGGCTACTGCGGGTCGGGCTGCCCGGTGGGGGCCAAGAACTCCCTCGACCTCACCTACCTCGACGACGCGGTCCGTGCCGGCGCGAAGATCTACGGCCGGGCCCGGGTGGTCCGGCTCGAGAAGACCGGGCGGCGCATCACCGCGGTCCACGCCGTGGCGCTCGACGCCGGATTCCGCCCGACCGCGCGCAAGGTGGTGGTCCGGCCGCGCCTGGTGGTGCTCGCGGCCGGCGCCATCGGCACGCCGGAGATCCTCCTGCGCAGCGGCTACGACCCGAACGGCAAGGTCGGGCAGCGCACCTTCCTGCACCCGGTGGTGGGGAGCGCCGGCACCTTCTCCCGCCCCATCAACCCCTTCTACGGGGCGCCCCAGTCGGTGGCGAGCCACCAGTTCGCCGACCGCGGCGCCGGGAAGGTCTCCTTCTTCATGGAGGCCTCGCCGGCCCAGCCGGTGCTGGCGGCCACGGCCATGGGCGGGTTCGGGGCCGAGCAGCAGGAATCGATGGCAGCGCTCTCCCGGACGAGCGCGCTCATCGCGCTGGCGGTCGACGGCTTCCTCCCCGAGGAGAAGGGGGGCACGGTCTCGCTCCGGACCGACGGGCGGGTCCGGCTCGACTACGAGATCCGGCCGGAGATCTGGGAGGCCCTGCGGGAGGGGCAGAAGGCCCTGGCGCGCATCCAGCTCGCCGCCGGCGCCGAGGTGGTCCGCTCCTTCCACGAGGACCCGGTGGTGATGCGCCGGGAGTCCGACGTGGCGCTGCTCGACAAGGCCCCCTGGGAGCCGCTGCGCGTCGCCATCTTCAGCGCCCACCCCATGGGCGGCTGCCCGATGGGGCGCGACCCGGAGAAGAGCGTGGTCGACTCGCGCCTCAAGGTGCACTGGCTCGACAACGTCTTCATCACCGACGGATCGGTCTTCCCCACGGCCCTCGGTGTGAATCCCATGGAATCGATCCTGGGCATCGCCCACTGGGCCGCCGACCACATCGCCGGCGCCAGCTAGATCGAAGCCCGGCGTCGTCGCGCGCTTGACTCGGCCCGCTCGATCGGGTTCCGATCGCCCTCTTTCCTTCCCGAAGGGGCACCGCACCGATGCAGACCAAGTACCTGCTGTCCGAGAACCAGATCCCCACCCACTGGTACAACGTCATCCCGGACCTCCCCGGGCCGATGTCGCCGGTGCTCCACCCCGGCACCCGGCAGCCGGTCACCCCGGCCGACCTGCTCCCCCTCTTCCCCATGGGGCTCATCGAGCAGGAGATGAGCCCGGAGCGCTGGGTGAAGATCCCGGACGAGGTGCGGGAGATCTACCGGATCTGGCGCCCCAGCCCGCTCTTCCGCGCCCACCGGCTCGAGAAGGCGCTCGGGACCCCGGCCCACATCTACTACAAGTACGAGGGGGTCTCGCCGGCCGGCTCGCACAAGCCCAACACCGCCGTCCCGCAGGCCTACTACAACAAGATCGGCGGCACCAAGCGCATCGCCAGCGAGACCGGCGCGGGCCAGTGGGGCAGCTCCATCGCGCTCGCCTGCAAGATGTTCGGCCTCGAGTGCACCGTCTACATGGTGAAGGTGAGCTTCGAGCAGAAGCCCTACCGCAAGAGCATGATGCAGCTCTGGGGCGCCGAGGTGATCCCCTCGCCCTCGCCCCGCACCAACGCCGGCCGGGGCATCCTGGCCCTGGACCCGGAGAGCCAGGGCTCGCTCGGCATCGCCATCAGCGAGGCGGTCGAGGACGCCGCCACCCGCGAGGACACCCGCTACGCGCTGGGCAGCGTGCTGAACCACGTCTGCATGCACCAGACGGTCATCGGGCTCGAGGCCAAGGAGCAGATGAAGCTGGCCGGCGACACGCCCGACGTGGTCATCGGCTGCCACGGCGGCGGCTCCAACTTCGCCGGCATCGCCTTCCCCTACGTGGCCGACAAGGCCACCGGGTCCAAGGTCCGCCTGGTGGCCGCCGAGCCCAGCTCCTGCCCCACCCTCACCAAGGGGGTCTACGCCTTCGACTACGGCGACACCGCCCGCATGGCCCCCATCTCCCACATGTACACGCTGGGTCACGACTTCATGCCCCCGGGCATCCACGCCGGCGGCCTGCGCTACCACGGGGCCTCGCCGCTCGTCTCCCAGCTCGTCGACGCCGGGATCATCGAGGCCCGCGCGGTGGGGCAGCTGGCGGTCTTCGAGGCGGCGGTGACCTTCGCCCGCACCGAGGCCATCATCCCGGCGCCCGAGTCCGCCCACGCCATCCGGGTGGCCATCGACGAGGCGCTGCAGGCCAAGCAGGAGGGCAAGGAGAAGGTCATCCTCTTCAACCTCTCCGGCCACGGCCACGTCGACATGGCGGCCTACGACGCCTACTTCTCCGGCAAGCTCGAGGACTTCGAGTACCCGGCCGAGAAGGTGAAGGAGTCGCTCGCCCACCTGCCGGTGGTCGAGTTCGGGAAGTAGCCCAGGCCCGAACACGGAGGTTCCCTTGTCCCGGATCCGGATCGTCCTCGCCCTGGCGGCCTCGCTCGTGGCTGCCCGGGGCGCCGCCGCGCCCGACGTGGTGAAGCTCGGCAACCTCAAGTTCGCCCACTACGGCGCCGTCTCCTTCATGAAGGAGCACTGCGGGAAGTTCGGCCTCGACGTCCAGGAGATCGTCTTCCCCAAGGGGATCGACATCTTCCCGGCCATCATCCGGGGCGAGGTGGACCTCGCCGCCAGCGCGGCCGACGCGGCGGTGGCCAACCGGGCCGGCGGCGGGCCGGTGCTCGTGGTGGCCGGGTTCGCGAAGGGGGGCGCGCGCCTCGTGGTGCGCCCCGACCTCCCCATCGCGTCGGTGGCCGACCTCAAGGGGAAGAAGGTGGGCGTGGCCCGGGGCGGCGCCCAGGAGCTGCTCCTCCTCGCCGAGCTCGCCAAGCACGGGCTCACCTGGTCGGACCAGAAGGGGAAGGCCGACGTCGAGATCAAGTACCTGGCCTTCGCCGACCTGAACCAGGCGCTCCTCCAGAAGGAGGTCGACGCCATGTGCCAGTCGGAGCCCCAGTCCTCCCAGGCCATCAACAAGGGGTACGGCAAGGAGCTCCTCAAGCCCTACGACACCCCGCTCGGCGAGCCGGTGCGGGTGCTGGTGATGACCGAGAAGATGTACAAGGACCGGCCCGACGTGGCCCGGCGCGTCCTCGAGTGCTTCGTCGACGCCACCCGCCTCTTCCAGTCCGATCCGAAGCTCGCCGAGACCTACGTGCGCGAGAAGATGTTCAAGGGGCAGATCACCCCCGAGGACTACCGGGACGCCATGTCGAACGCCTCCTTCACCTACGACGTCACCCCGGAGCACATCCAGGTGACGACCGATCTCATGGTGAAGTACGGCGTGGGCAAGATGAGCGCGCCCCCCAGGGCGTCCGACTGGGTACGCCTCGACCTGCTCGCCGCGGCCAAGCAGAAGGCGGGCGTGAAGTAGTGCCCTCGACGGGGCGCGCCACCCGGATCGCGCGGGCGCTCCTCGTCCCGGTGGTGGTGCTCGTGCTCTGGGAGGTGATCTCCCGCACCGGCGCGGTGTCGGCCATCATCATGCCCGCGCCGTCGAAGGTGGTGGTCCGCTGGTGGGACTACGCCGCCTCGGGCGAGATGCTCCAGGACGCCGTCGGGAGCCTCTACCGCGTGCTGGGCGGCTTCGCCATCGGCGCCGGACTGGCGCTCCCGCTCGGCCTGCTCATGGGGGCGAAGAGCTGGGCCAACGACCTCTTCGACCCGCTGCTTCAAGTATTGCGCCCCATCCCGCCCATCGCCTTCATCCCGCTGGCCATCCTCTGGTTCGGCCTGGGGAACCCGCCGGCCTTCTTCCTCATCGCGCTCGGCGCCTTCTTCCCGGTGCTGGTGAACACCATCGCAGGCGTGCGCCACGTCGACGCCATCCACCTGCGGGCGGCCCGCAACCTGGGGGCCTCGGAGTGGACCATCTTCCGGCGGGTCATCCTGCCGTCGGCGATGCCCTACGTGCTCTCCGGGATGCGCATCGGCATCGGGGTGGCCTTCATCGTGGTCATCGTGGCCGAGATGACCGCGGTGAACCAGGGGCTGGGCTACCGGATCCTGGAGGCCCGCGAGTACTTCTGGTCCGACAAGATCATCGCCGGGATGATCACCATCGGCCTCATCGGCCTCGCCATCGACGGGATCATGGGGCGGGTGACGGCGCGGATGCTCCGCTGGCACCGGGGGATGGAGGGATGAGCGGGCCGGCGGCGATCCGGGTCGAGGGGGTCCGCAAGGTCTTCACCACCGGAGGACGGGAGGTGGTGGCGCTCTCCGGCATCGACCTCGAGGTGGCGACCGGAGAGTTCGTCTGCCTGCTCGGCCCCTCCGGCTGCGGCAAGTCCACGCTGCTCAACGCCGTGGCCGGCTTCTCCCCGCCCACCTCGGGGCGCATCCTGGCCGCCGGGCGCGAGGTCTCCGCTCCCGGCCCGGACCGGGCCATGGTCTTCCAGGAGTACGCCCTCTTCCCCTGGATGACGGTGGCCGAGAACGTCGCCTTCGGGCTCGAGGTGAAGCGCAGGCCCGCGCCGGAGATCCGGGCCACCGTCGACGCCTGGCTCGAGAAGCTCCGCCTCTCCGAGTTCCGGGACCGCTTCCCCAAGGACCTGTCGGGCGGGATGCGCCAGCGGGTCGCCATCGCCCGCGTGCTGGCCATCGACGCCCCCATCCTGCTCATGGACGAGCCCTTCGGCGCCCTCGACGCGCTCACCCGCCGCAACCTCCAGGAGGAGCTGCTCCGCATCTGGTCCGGGTCGGGGAAGACGGTGCTCTTCGTCACCCACGGCATCGAGGAGTCGGTCTTCCTCGCCGACCGGGTGGTGGTGATGACCTACCGGCCCGGCGCGGTGAAGGAGATCGTCCCGGTGACGCTTCCGCGCCCGCGCGATCCGTCCTCGTCCGAGTTCAACGCCCTCGCACGGCGCGTCACGGCGCTCGTGATGGAGGAGCAGGCTCGCCACGAGCACGACGAGCGGAGTGCCCCGGCAGGCTGACGGGCGCGTCGGTGAAGTCGGGCAGCATCTCCACGAAGGCCCGGAAGTGCTCGAGCCCCACGCCGCCCGGCCCGTCCGCGGCGCGCAGCGGGAACCCGCCGCCCGGGACGAACACGATGGCCTCCCTCCGGCGCCGGTCGACCCGCACGGCGCGGACGTCGTCCCAGCGCACCGCGTGGAGCACGCTCCCGTCGCCCCGCACGCGGCGGAGTCCCGCGGCGTCGAGGACGAGCACCCCCTGGCGCGCCGCCTCGTCCCGGCGGGCCACCCAGAGGAGCGCGCCCGCCGCCGCGGCCGGCGCGGGGAGGAGCACGGTCAGGGCTCCTGCCTCCGGCGCGAGGATCGCGGCCAGCGCGCCGGCGAACGCCGCGCCCAGGAGGAGGGCGAGCGGGGCCAGCGAGAAGGATCGGTAGCGGAACGTCATGGCCTTTCGGGTGCTCCCCGGGGACGATCGCCCCGGGGGGCTCCCCGCGCCAGTTTCCGGCGAGATGAGAACCCTCCCAGGGATAGCGTGTAGGTGGCGCTCCTCCCCCAATCCCTCGACCCGGGGCTAGACGTTTGAGCAGTGCAAGGTCCCGTTTCTCCGGGCCTTCTTGACTTCCCCCCGGTGATCTTCGTAGATCGGTCCTTCGGTGGGAAAAAGTGTCACGTAGCGGATCTTGGTGGCAGGATCGGGCAAGCCGTGTTCTTCGGAACTTTCCAGCATTCGATCGACGCGAAGGGGCGCACGAGCCTCCCGGTGAAGTTCCGGGAGCTGCTCGCCGCCGCCGGCGAGCCCAAGATCGTGCTCACCCAGTATCCGCACTGGGCCGCGGTCCAGGCCATGCCCCACACGGTCTGGAAGGAACTCGAGCGCAAGGTGCTCGCCACGAGCCCCCTCGACGTCCGCGCGCAGCGCAACATCCTCCGCTTCTACTCGTCCGCCTCCGAGGTCGACCTCGACGTCCACGGACGCGTGCTCGTCCCTCCCACCCTCCGCGAGTTCGCCCAGCTCTCGAAGGACGTGGTCTGGGTCGGCATGGGGCGCACCATCCAGCTCTTCGACCGCGCCGTCTACGAGGAGCAGATGCGGCGCGAGATCCCTCCCGACGACGTCGTCGACTTCTTCGGATAGGCCATGCACGTCCTTCGCGAAGACACCGCCCTCACCGTCCTCCGTTGCTACGGGGAGCTCTCGATCGCCGAGCTGGCCAGCGTGGCGGCCGCGGCGGCGCGGGCGCGGGCCGCCGGACGGCTCGTGGTCGTCGACCTCTCCCGGGTGCGCCACCTCCACTTCGCCGGGGCCCGGCTCCTCCGCGAGGTCCCCGGCCTGCGCCTCGCCGGCGCCAGCCGCTACGTTCGCGACCTCGTGCACGCCGGCGGCGGGTTCGGCGTCGAGTTCCACCCCGACGTGGCCCAGGCCGTGGGGGCCGGGTGACCGGCTTCGCCCATGACACCGTTCTCCAGAGCGAGGTCGTCGAGCTGCTCCAGCCCCGGGCCGGAACGCTCATCCTCGACGGCACGCTGGGCGGCGGCGGCCACTCCGAGGCGCTGCTCGAGCAGGGGGCCCAGGTGATCGGCACCGACCGCGACCCGCGCGCCATCGCCGCGGCCCGCGCCCGCCTGGCCCGCTTCGGCGAGGCCTTCCGCGCCGTGCGCGCCGACTTCCGCGACGCCGAGGGCGTGCTCCGCTCGCTGGGCATCGACCGGGTGGACGGCGCGCTCGTCGACCTGGGCGTCTCCTCCCCGCAGCTCGACGTGGGGGAGCGCGGCTTCTCCTTCTCGCGCCCCGGACCGCTCGACATGCGGATGTCCGGCGAGGGGGAGACCCTGGCCGAGCTGCTCGAGCGGGCCGACGTGGCCGAGCTCACCCGCATCCTCCGCGAGTACGGCGAGGAGCCCTTCGCCCGCCCCATCGCCCGCGCCATCCGCACCGCGGTGGAGAAGAACGGGGCCCACGCCCTCGACACCGCCGGCCTCGCCGAGGTGATCTCCCACGCCATCCCCCGCAAGGCCTGGCCGCGCAACATCCACCCGGCCACCCGCTCCTTCCAGGCGCTGCGCATCGCGGTGAACGACGAGCTGGGCGCGCTGGCGGCCTGGCTCGACGCGCTGCCCCGGGTGCTCGGCAAGGGCGGCCGCGCCGCCGCCATCGCCTTCCACTCGCTCGAGGACCGGATGGTGAAGCGCTCCTTCCAGGCCCTCACCCGCGAGTGCATCTGCCCCCCGAAGCTCCCGGTGTGCGGCTGCGGCTCCGACCCCGAGTTCCGCCCGGTCACCAAGAAGGCCGTGAAGGCCTCCGACGCCGAGGTGGCCCGCAATCCCCGTTCCCGGAGCGCGCGGCTGCGCGCCGTGGTGAAGGTCCGATGAGGGGCGCCGGGCGACCGGGCGGCCCGACCGCCGTGCTGATGGCCCTGGCCCTGGCCGCGCCGCTCGCCGGGATCGGCGTCTTCCACGTGTGGTCGCGGACCCGCGTGCAGGCCGCGGGCTACGAGCTGGGACGGCTGGAATCGGAGCACCGGCAGCTCCTCGCGGAGCGGGACCGGCTGAACCTCGAGGTTGCGACGTTGCGCTCGCCGGGCCGCCTGGAGCGGTTCGCACGCGAGCGCCTGGGAATGGCTCCGCCGGCACCGGGTGCGGTGATGGCGGGTATGGCGGGCGGCGGGAAGGGGTTTCTAGGTGGGGTTGGCGACGGGGCAGATCCCCGTCCCGGCCCGGCGGAGCCAGCTGGAAAGACGACGAAACCGCGGAGGGAAGCCCGAAGCGGCCCCCTCACGCGCGCGCCCGAGCCGGCGCGCCCCTGAGCGGCATGCGCGCCGGGATCGAGCCCCGCACCGCGCGATGGATGGCGATCCGGATCGGGATCGTCGCGGCGGCGTTCGCCGTCGGGTTCGTGGTGGTGACCGCCCGGGCCGTCCAGCTTCAAGTTCTGCAGGGGGACCGGCTCGGCGGCATGGCCCGCGACCAGTACCTGCGCGAGCTGACCCAGAAGCCCCGGCGCGGCACCATCACCGACCGCAACGGGGCCGTGCTCGCCGGCAACGCCGAGGCCGACTCGATCTTCGTCGATCCGCGCGAGTTCCCGGCCGGTGCCCGGAGCCGCGACGTGGTCCGGCTGGCCCGGGCCCTCCAGGTCGACCCGAAGGCCCTCGAGAAGAAGATCGGGAAGGGGATCCGCTTCGTCTGGGTGAAGCGCCGGGTCGCCCCGGCCGAGGCCGAGCAGGTGCGGGCCCTGAAGCTCGCCGGCGTGGGCTTCGTGAAGGAGACCCGCCGCTACTACCCGCGCCGCGAGCTGGCCGGCCAGATCCTGGGGGTCGTCGGGGACGACGGCGAGGGGCTCGAGGGCATCGAGAAGGCCTGGGACGAGTCGCTGCAGGGCGAGGCCATGCGGCTGCCGTCGCTGCGCGACGCGCGCGGCGCCCACCTGCTCGCCTCCGGCCCGGTGTCGGAGCGGGTGCTCGAGGGGGCGCGGGTCGAGCTGACCGTCGACCAGGGACTCCAGAACGCCGCCGAGCGGGCGCTGGTGCAGGCGGTGCAGCAGGCGCGCGCCGCGTACGGGATGGCGGTGGTCATCGACCCGGCGACCGGCGAGCTCCTGGCGCTGGCCACGGCGCCGCTGCTCAACCCCAACGCCCCGCGCAAGGAGGACATGCGCAACCGCGCCGTCCTCGACTCCTTCGAGGTCGGCTCGACCGCCAAGGCCCTCGTGCTCGCCCGCGCCCTCGACGAGGGGGCCATCACCCCGACCACGTCGATCTTCTGCGAGAACGGGCGCTGGGCGGTGGGCAAGCACACGGTCCACGACCACAAGGGGCTCGGCTGGGTCCCGCCCGCCCGGGTGATGGCGGCGAGCTCCAACATCGGCGCGGCCAAGGTGGGGCAGCGGCTCGGCAGGGAGCGGCTGCAGCAGGCCTTCCTGGCCTTCGGCCTCGGCGAGCGGACCCAGATCGGGATCCCCGGCGAGCCGCGCGGCCAGATCCCCTACCCCAAGGCCGAGATCTCGCTCGCCACCATGAGCTTCGGGCAGGGGATGACCGCCACCCCGCTGCAGATCACCCTCGCCATGGGGGCCATCGCCAACCGGGGCATCCTCATGAAGCCCTGGATCGTCCGGCGGGTCGTCGACCCGGTCTCGGGCGACGTGCTCTCCGAGGCGGTCCCGACCCCGGTCCGGCGCGTGGTCTCGGCCGAGACCGCCGAGCAGGTCTCCCGCTGGCTCGAGGGGGTGGTCGCCGATCCCGACGGCACCGGCAAGAAGGCCCGGCTCGCCGGCTGGAGGATCGCCGGGAAGACCGGGACCGCCCAGAAGGCCGACGCCGCCACCGGCGGCTACTCGCTCGACAAGCGCTTCTCCTCCTTCGTGGGCTTCGCCCCGGCCGAGGCGCCCCGGGTGGTGATCGGCATCTTCATCGACGAGCCGAAGGGAGAGGTCTACGGCGGCGACGTGGCCGCCCCGGTCTTCCGCCTGGTCGCCGAGCACGCCCTCAAGGCCTACGGCGTCCCCACCTCGGGGACCGCGGTGGCCACCGCCCCCGCCCCGCCCCCGACCGCCTCCCCGGAAGGCGCGGTCGCCGA
>JBAXVO010000118.1:0-10124 GCA_037129355.1 Deltaproteobacteria bacterium
CTCCGGCCTCACTCGAGATGGAGGTGTTACCCGTGGTCTTAGTGTCGTTGTTGTCGGTCCCAGCGATATCAGGAAAGTAGTTGTCACGTTGCGCAATGCGCGCAGCATTATTTCCTGCGCAGGAAACCACCTTATCATAGGCCCCCGCGATGGTGTTCCCCTCGAAGGTGACGGAACTAGCTTGCGCGACGCTGACGATATAGCCAGCTCCTGCAACGCCACCCCCGCCCGCACCATTCCCAGCGTTGGCCAGTCGGCAGCCCTTGATGTTGACGTGGTTGCTGAAGGACCCGATGGTGAAGGTTTGACGGCAGCCTTCAATCCAGCAGTTCTCGAAGGTGATGTCCCCGATCCAGGTTCCCCACAGGACAGCCTGGTCGGCCCACTGGATGGTCGTCTGCTGGTCGAAGGTGATGTTGGAAGGTGCCCCGCCAGCCGCAACCGGCGCGATGAACTCGATGTTGGTCCCCTTGTAGGGAGACCCTACCGAGTCCCCGTCGAACTCACAAGCAGAGCCTGTGACCTGATCAACTTGGCCGCTCATAACCAAAGCGCGCCCACCGTCCCCCTGCAGGTGGGCATAGGGTGACTTGAAGACCTTCACCCCCTCCATCTTGATGAACTGAATGGGGTGTAGGTCGGAGACGGCTGTGCCACCCTCCATCTTGATGCCGTAATTGAAGTCGTAGACGAATAGATCCCGTAGGTTCGAATACCACCAGCCGCCCTGCGTTCCGATGGCATCGTTGGACTTCATCAGGATCGCGTACTGGGTCGGGTTTACCGGCACTCCACCCACCGTGGCAGCGCCATAGATCCGAAACCCGCTGATGTTCGCGCCGCCCACGACACCCGTGTTGTTGATGATGAACCCAGCATTCGCTGAAGCCAGGGCCTGGAGGGCACACAGCATCTCCGAGGCCCCGCGGAGCGAAACCCCATACTTCATCACGATCTGCTTTGCCGCGTAGGTCCCAGCCACGAAACGGATCTCGCCCGCCCCGGAACCAATGGCCGCCGAGATGATGGTGGTGAGGTCGTAGGTCGACTGGGCGATGAACCACGCCGCAAACTGAACGGGGGTCATGAACTCGAAGATCGAGACCGAAGCGCCCTTGTTCTTCTGCTCCTGGGTGATGTACACGTTCCCGGTGAGCATGGACGAGAGATACCCTACCAGGGACGACCCGGTCGAAGAGAGCAGCGTGACGAGGTAGGCGCCCACCGTCCCAGCGGTGTAGGCCAGGGACGATAGGAACCCCACCATGCCTGCTCCCAACGATCCGCTGGTGGTGTCCGCGCCGTTCGGGCCGTTCCGTCCGCTCTTCGCGAAGCTCGTCAGCAAGCTGCGGGCCCCGTCGTCGGCCGAGAAGTACCAGCTCATCGGCGGGCGGTCGCCGCTGGTCGAGGGCACCGAGGCCCAGGCCCGCGCGCTGCAGGCCGTCCTGGGGCCGGACTTCACCGTCCACCTCGCCATGCGCTGCGGCCACCCCAACACGCAGGAGGGGATCCGCGACGCGCTGGCCGCCGGCGCCGGGCAGGCCATCTCGCTGCCGCTCTACCCCCAGTTCGCCAACGCCACCACCACGAGCTCGCTGCGCGAGATGCGCCGCCTCTGGCCGCGCGAGAAGCCGCTCTTCGAGATCTGCAGCTACCCGGACCACCCCCGCTACCTGGAGGCCTCGGCGGACACGCTGCGCGACGCCATCGCCCAGGTGAAGCCGGAGAACCGCAAGGAGCTGCTCGTGGTCTTCAGCGCCCACGGGCTCCCCATGAGCCAGGTGCGCAAGGGCGATCCCTACCCGGGCGAGGTCGAGAAGAGCGCCCGGGGAACCGCCGAGCGGGCGGGCGTGAAGCAGTACCAGGTCACCTACCAGAGCAAGGTCGGGCCGGCGAAGTGGCTCGGGCCGGACACCAGCGAGTGGCTGGCCGCCAACTCCCGCGGCCGGGCCGTGGTGACGCACCCCATCGCCTTCGTCTCGGAGCACCTCGAGACCCTCTACGACATGGACATGCTGGCCGCCGACGCGGCCAGGAAGGGCGGGGCGCTCGAGTACCACCGGGCCGCCGCGGTCGGGGTTCACCCCGAGTTCATCGGCGCGCTCGCCGACGTGGTGCGGTTCACCCTGGAGCGAGCCGTGCCGGCGCCTCGCGGGTAGCCTCGGCGGGCCCGGCGAGCTGGGCCCCCCCGGTCCGCAGCAGGAACCAGAGGAGGGACGCCGGGCGCCCCGGGCCCCGGAGCAGCTCGTCCACCGGGACCGTGCCGTCCATCGCCGCCACGGTGGCGGCGTCCTCCGGCGAGAGCGCGAGTTCCCGGAGCACCGACCCGGAGGAGGCGGCGCAGCGGACCCTCCGCGCGCGGCAGCCTTCGAGCGAGGCGGCGAACGAGGGCTCGTCGGCGGCGAGGCGCAGCCCGGAGAGGAGCGGCGACAGCGCCGGGGTCCGCTCTCCGCGGACGTCGGCGGCGAAGTCGGATCCGGGGTGGAAGCCGAAGGGCCCCTCGGCGCGGGCGCAGAGCGAGGCGAGGCCGCGCTCGAGGCCGACCGCCGGCGCAACCCCCGCCACGTGCACCGCCACCGGCGTTCCGCGCAGGAGGAAGATCCAGTCGGGGCCGGCCGGACCGTCGAGCGCCACGATTCCGTCCGCGCCGGCGCGCCACAGCCGCGAGAGGAGATCGGCGAGCGACCCGAAGGCGACCTGGCCGCTCTCCACCGGCGGGCGGGCGAGCACGCGCGCCGTCCCCGCCGAGGGGGCGCCCGGCACGACGGCGACGGGGCGCGGTGCCGGAGCTCCGAGCCGGATGCGCAGCCGGCGCGCCATCTCGGCGAAGGGCTCGATCGGGGAGACGAACTCGATGTCCGGTGCTCCCCGGCGCATCCGGATGATGAGCTCCTCCACGTCGGTGCGGGGCAGGCGGCGACCGAGGATGGCGACCTGCGGCTCGAAGGCGGAGAAGGCCTCCCATGCGGCCTCGGCGTCGGCGGCCCCCGCGACGTCGAGCCCCTCGTCGCCGAGGGCGCGTTCGAGCGATTCCCGGGAAGCCGGGTCTCCGTCCACGATGAGGATGCGCGCCAAGCGGCGGGATTGTACGTTGATCCGGGATGCGGAACGACTTCCTTGCCGGGGCCCGGGCTCCACTCCTCGCCGAGCTGGCGGCGGCCCGACTCCTCGTCGCCTTCGACTACGACGGCGTGCTGGCGCCCCTCGTCACCGCGCCCGACGGCCGGACGATGCGCCCGCGGACCGCCCGGTTGCTCGGGGAGGTCGCCCGGCGCTACCCGGTGGCGATCGTTTCCGGCCGCGCCTTCCGCGACCTCGCGCGCCTGGCGCCGGGCAAGGGCCTCCTTCGGGTGGGGAACCACGGCTTCGAGCTGGGGAGGGCGGTGGCCGTTCCCCGGCCGGTCCTGGCCCGGGTGGCGCGCTGGGAGGAGGAGATCGAACGGCGGCTCGAAGGGGTTCCGGGCTGGCACGTGGAGCACAAGCGCTCGACCCTCTCCATCCACTTCGGGATGGGGAAGGACTGGAGGCGGGTGGGCATGGCGGTGGACTCGGCCGCCCGCCACCTTCGGGGGGCGAGACTCCTCCCCGGAAAGAAGGTCCTGAACGTCCTCCCGGCGAGCTTCCCCACCAAGGGGGATGCCGTCCTCCGCATCCTGGCGCGCCGGAGGCTCGACGTGGCCCTCTTCCTCGGGGACGACCGGACCGACGAGGACGTCTTCCGGATCGGTACTCCCCGGGTGGTCGGGGTGAGGGTGGGGGCGGGGAGGACGGAGGCGAGGTGGAGGTTGCGGTCCCAGGAGGGGGTGGATGAGGTTCTCGAAAGATTGCGGGTGTTGCGCCCGCTGAAGCGGGCGCGGTGAGGCTCCTCCTCGTCCGGCACGGCCCTGCCGAGGACCGGGTGGCCTGGAAGGCGCTCGGCAAGGACGACGCGTCGCGCCCGCTCACCGCCGAAGGACGGGAACGGACCCGCGCCGCGATGAAGGGGCTCTCCCGGCTGGTCGATCCCCCCGTCCTCATCGCCACGAGCCCGTTCGTCCGGGCCGTCGAGACGGCCGGGGAGCTCGCCCGCGCCCTCCGTTCCGGGGCCCCGGAGGAGCTTCCGGCCATCGCCCCGGTGGGGCCGCTTGTGGGGGTCGTCTCCTGGCTCGCCACCCGCGGGGCGGTCGACCTCGTGGCGCTCGTGGGGCACGAGCCGCAGCTCGGGCGGCTCGCCTGCTGGCTGCTCGCCCGGGTGGAGGAGCCCTTCCTCGGGCTCAAGAAGGGGGGCGCCTGCCTCCTCGACCTGGGGGAGCGCCCGCGAGCCGGCGGGGCGCGGCTGGTCTGGATGCTCGCTCCCGCCGAGCTTCGCCGCCTGGGCCGGTGACCGCGTCGGGGCGGCGCGGTAAGAGAGTCGCCGTGGCCCGACGCCCCCCACCGCCCATGCCCGGCCTGTTCGACCGGCCCCCGCCGCGGGTGCCCCTCGTCCTCACGGTCGGGGAGCTGACCCGGAGGCTCAAGGGGGCGGTCGAGCCCGCCTTCCAGGACGTCTGGGTGGGCGGGGAGGTCGGCAACCTCCGGCGCCAGCAGAGCGGACACCTCTACTTCGGGCTGAAGGACGACGACGCCTCCATCGACGGGGTGATCTGGGCCTCGACGGCCCGCCGGGTGAAGTTCGACCTGCGCGACGGGATGGAGGTGGTGGCCCGGGGGCGCATCGAGATCTACGCGCCGCGCGGCCGCTACCAGCTCGTGGTCCAGGAGATCGAGCCCCGCGGCGCCGGGGCGAGGGCGCTCGCGCTGCAGCAGCTCAAGGAGCGGCTCGCCGCCGACGGCCTCCTCGACCCGGAGCGCAAGCGCCCGCTGCCCTTCCTGCCCGGGTGCATCGGGGTCGCCACCAGCACCTCGGGGGCGGCGCTGCAGGACTTCCTCCGGGTCGTCCGTCAGCGCTTCCCGGGGGCCCGGGTGGTCGTGGCGGGCTGCCGGGTCCAGGGGGAGGGGGCGGCGGCGACGGTCATCTCCGCGCTGCGCCTGCTCGTCGACTTCGGCGTGGACGTCGCCGTGGTGACCCGCGGCGGCGGTTCGGCCGACGACCTCTGGGAGTTCAACGACGAGCGGCTGGCCCGCTTCATCGCCGCCTGCCCGGTGCCGGTGGTGAGCGCCGTGGGGCACGAGGTCGACGTGACCGTGGCCGACCTGGTGGCCGACGTGCGGGCCGCCACGCCGACCCACGCCGCCGAGGTGGTGGTCCCGGTCCGCGACGACCTCGCGGCGGTCCTCTCCGGGCTGCGCGGCCGGCTCGTCCGGGCCGAGACGGCGGTCGTCTCCGGACGCCGGAGGGTGCTCCGGGCGCTCCGCGCCGAGCTCACCGACCCCCGGCGCATCCTCTCCGACCAGCGCAGGCGGCTCGACGACACCGTCCACCGGGCGGCGGCCGCCGCGGCCCTCCGCCTCCGGTCGGAGCGTTCCCGCCTGGCATCGGCCGGCGAGGCCCTCCGCCGCCGCGAGCCCCGGGCGCTCCTGCGCGAGCTGCGCCGGCGCCGCGACGCCGCCCAGGAGGGGCTGCGGGCCTGGAGCGCCGCCACCTTCCGGCGCGAGTCGCTCCGGCTGGAGCGGCTCTCCTCCCGGCTCGAACCGGCCAACGTCGGGAAGATCCTGGCCCGGGGCTTCGCCCTCGCGCTCCGGGACGGCAAGCCGATCCGGCGCAGCGCCGACGCGGCGCCGGGGGAGCGGTTGCGGGTGGTCCTGGGGCAGGGATGGCTCGACACCCGGGTCGAGTCGCGGGACGCCCCGCCCGATCCGATCCCGGGGCTCCCCGGCGGGGCCGAGGAGGCATAGAGTATGGCCGTGAGCCGCGAGAAGAAGACAGCCGAGCCCGTCCCCGAGCCGTACGACCAGCTCGTGGAGCGGCTCGAGAAGCTGGTCGCCGAGCTGGAGGGCGGGACGCTGCCGCTCGAGAAGTCGCTCGAGACCTTCGCCGAGGGGGTCCGCCTCTCCCGGGAGGCCGGACGCAAGCTCGACGAGGCCGAACGCCGGGTGGAGGAGCTGCTCCGGGCCGAGGATGGATCGGTGGCGGTCCGTCCGCTCGGCGAGGAAGGCGCGGGCCCATGACCGAGCGGAAGCCGAAGGTCACCATCGTCGACGACGACCGCGACACCCGCGAGATGCTCACGCTCGCCCTGGAGCTGGAGGGGTTCGAGGTCTCGCAGGCGGCCAACGGCCTGCGCCTCATCTCCGCCATGCACGTCGACCGGCCCGACGTCATCCTGCTCGACGTCATGATGAGCTGGATCGACGGCTTCGAGCTCTGCCGGGCCATCAAGAAGAACCCGACCTTCGGGGACATCCCGGTCATCTTCATCACGGCCCGCAAGAGCCCGGAGGACGAGCGCACCGGCCGCGACGCGGGCGCCGCCGACTACTTCACGAAGCCGCTCGACGTCGACCGGCTCATCGAGCGGATCCGGGGGATGATCCCGGTCGGGAAGTGATAGAAGCCTCCCCGTGTCGACTTTCGCCTTCGAACCCTACCTCGCCGGCGTGGCCGCGCGCGTCGAGGCGGAGTTGCGGCAGGCCGCCGAGGCGGGTGCCCGGGGCGGCCCGGCCCGGCTCTGGGAGGCCATCTCCTACGCGCTGCTGGCCGGCGGGAAGCGGCTCCGCCCGGCCCTCGTCTGCGCCACCGCCGAGGCCTTCGGGGCCGGCACGGGGGAGGGGAGCCTCCCGCTGCGCTTCGCCACGTCGCTCGAGATGATCCATACCTACTCCCTCGTTCACGACGACCTGCCGAGCATGGACGACGACGATCTCCGGCGGGGGCGCCCCACGGTCCACAAGGCCTTCGACGAGGCCACGGCGGTGCTGGCGGGGGATGCGCTCCAGTCGCTGGCGTTCGAACACTTGCTCGCCGGCCCTCCGGACGACGGCCGGGCGGCCCGGCTGGCTGCCCTGCTCGCCTCCGGCGCGACCCGCATGGTGGAGGGGCAGTCGCTCGACCTCCAGGCCGAGACGGCGCCCCCCGGGCTGGATGGGGTCCTCGACCTCCAGCGCAGGAAGACCGGCGCGCTCCTCGCCGCGTCGGTCGTCGGGGGCGCCATCGCCGCCACCGGGAGCGACCAGGGGCTCGGGCCGGCGGGGCTGAAGCTGGGGCTCGCCTTCCAGATCGCCGACGACCTGCTCGACCTCACCGCGACCACCGCCGACCTGGGCAAGCGGGCCGGCAAGGACGCCGCCGCCGGGAAGGCCACCCTCCCGGCCTTGCTCGGGGTCGGGGAAGCGCGAAGGCGCGCCGACGATTACTGTGAAGAGGCCCTCCAGGCGTTCGCCGGCCTGGGGGAGAGGGCGGAGGCGCTGCGCGCGCTGGCGCGCTTCGTCGTCTCCCGGAGGAAGTGAGCCATGCCGAGACTGCTCGACGCCATCGACTCCCCCACCGATCTCAAGAAGCTCTCCCTGGACGAGCTTCCCCGGCTCTGCCAGGAGATCCGCGACGAGATCATCGAGACCTGCGCCCGCACCGGCGGTCACCTCGGTTCCTCGCTCGGCGCCGTCGAGCTCAACGTGGCGCTCCACTACGTCTTCGACTCCCCCACCGACCGGATCGTCTGGGACGTGGGGCACCAGGCCTACGCGCACAAGCTCGTCACCGGGAGGCGCGACCGGTTCCGGACCATCCGGACCGAGGGCGGGCTGGCCGGGTTCCCGGAGCGGGACGAGTCGGAGCACGACGCATTCGGCGTGGGGCACGCCTCCACCGCGGTCTCGGCCGGCGTGGGCATGGTGGAGGGCAAGCGGCACGGCGGCCAGCCCGGGCGGGTGGTCGCGGTGGTGGGCGACGGCGCGCTCACCGGCGGCGTGGCCTTCGAGGGGCTGAACCAGGCCGGCTACCTCCAGCGCAACTTCATGGTGGTGCTGAACGACAACGAGATGTCGATCTCGCCCAACGTGGGCGCGCTCTCGGAGTGGTTCTCGAAGAAGTTCGCCTCCCGCACCTACAACCGCTGGCGACGCTCGGTGAAGGAGTTCCTGCGCCACATCCCCAAGGGGGAGCAGGCCATCGAGATGGTCCGCCACGGCATCGACGCCACCAAGGCGCTCATCACCCCGGGCATCCTCTTCGAGGGGATGGGGTTCCAGTACGTCGGGCCGGTCGACGGCCACGACGTCGCCGAGCTGGTGCGGAGCTTCTCCAAGCTCCGCGAGATCGACGGGCCGGTGCTGGTCCACGCCATCACCACCAAGGGCAAGGGCTACCACCCGGCCGAGTCGGACAAGGCCACCCGCGGCCACGGCCTCTCCTTCTTCGACGTCGCCACCGGCAAGCCGGTCCCGAAGAAGCCCGCGCCCCGGGCCTACACCGACATCTTCGCCGACGCGCTCTGCGAGCAGATGGAGCGGGATCCCCGCGTGGTGGCCATCACCGCCGCCATGCTGGAGGGCACCGGGCTCATCAAGTGCCAGCAGCGCTTCCCCGACCGCACCTACGACGTGGGCATCGCCGAGCAGCACGCCGTCACCTTCGCGGCCGGCCTGGCCTGCGAGGGGATGCGGCCGGTGGTGGCCATCTACTCCACCTTCCTCCAGCGGGCCTACGACCAGATCATCCACGACGTGGCGCTGCAGCGGCTCCCGGTGGCCTTCGTCCTGGACCGCGGTGGCCTCGTGGGCGCCGATGGAAAGACCCACCAGGGCGCCTTCGACCTCTCCTACCTGCGCCTCGTCCCCAACCTGGTGGTGATGGCGCCGGCGGACGAGAACGAGCTTCGCGTGGCCCTCGCCACCTCGGTGCACCACGACGGACCGGTGGCCCTCCGCTTCCCCCGCGGCTCGGCGGTGGGGCTCCCCATCGACCCGGTGCCCGTGGCGGCGGAGATCGGCAAGGCCCGGGTGCTGCGGCGCCCCTCGGGCAAGCCCGACCTGCTCATCGCCGCGGCCGGGACCCCGGCCCACGCCGCGCTGGCCGCGGCGGAGCTGCTCGCCGAGCAGGGCATCGAGGCCGCCGTCGTCGACGCGCGCTTCGTGAAGCCGCTCGACGAGGAGACCATCTGCGGGCTCGCCGCCGTGGCGCGTCGCGTGGTGACGGTGGAGGAGAACGCGCTCGCCGGCGGGTTCGGCTCGGCCTGCCTGGAGGCCTTCGAGCGGGCCGGGCTGATCGAGAAGGGCATCCAGGTGAAGCGGCTCGGCATCCCGGACGCCTTCATCACCCACGGGGACGCGGCGAAGCAGCGGGCCGCCATGGGGCTCGACGCGGCGGGGATCGCCAAGGCCGGCCGGGAGCTCGTCGGGGATCGCAAGCCCGCGGGCCGGAGCGCCGGCTAGGCTCCCTTGGGGTCCCGCCGCCAGCGCGCCGACCTGCTGCTCGTCGAGCGGGGGCTGGCGGCCTCGCGAACCCAGGCGCAGGCTCTCGTGATGGCGGGCGCGGTGGTGGCCGGGGACGCCGCCTCCGGCGAGGCCCGCGTCGAGAAGCCGGGACAGCTCCTCCTTCCCGACGTTCCGCTCCGCGTGAAGGAGGGCGCCGCGCCGCAGAAGTACGTGTCGCGTGGGGCGCTCAAGCTCGAGAAGGCGCTGGAGGTGCTGCCCGTCGACCCGGCCGGGATGGTCTGCGCCGACCTGGGGGCATCGACCGGGGGGTTCACCGACCTCCTGCTCCAGCGGGGGGCCACGCGCGTGCACGCCGTCGACGTGGGCTATGGACAGCTGCACCCGAAGCTTCGCGGCGACCCGAGGGTGGTGGTGCACGAGCGGGTGAACGCCCGGCTCCTCGAGGCGGGCGCGCTGGGGGAGGACGTGGACCTCGTGGTCGGCGACCTGTCCTTCATCTCGCTCAAGCTCATCCTTCCGGCGGTGAAGGCGCTGCTCAGGCCCGGCGGCCGGGCCGTGGTGCTCGTGAAGCCCCAGTTCGAGGTGGGGAAGGGCGAGGTGGGGAAGGGCGGGGTGGTCCGGGACGACGCGAAGCGTGTCGCGGCGCTCACGGGGGTGGAGGGCGCGGCGCGCGAGCTCGGGTTCGAGGTGCTGGGGCACGCCGAGTCGCCCATCGCCGGGCCGGCGGGCAACCGGGAGTGGTTGCTTGGCCTGGCCGCGCCGGCTGCGAAGTAGGCGGGGCGGATTCAGCCGGTCATTGCAACGTTCGGTGAAACATATCTGCGGGTGAAGTG
>JBAXVO010000119.1:0-10111 GCA_037129355.1 Deltaproteobacteria bacterium
CCGCTCGTCGCTCCTGCGCGAAATGCGGCGGCCAGGCACGCCCTTCCGGTGCTGCTTCGATCCGGGAACCAACTCTCACGAAACCTGCGTCAAGACAGCATTTCCTTACGCCCCATCTTCCCGACGGTCCGCGCCGCGGACCGATCCCCCCGCCCGCGCCGCGCCGTCAGCCCCGGCGCGTATCCTCCCCCACGGTGTCCGATCTCGTCGTCGTCCCCACCCCTCTCCGGAAGTCGAGGGCCGAGCGCCGCCTGTGCGATGCGCAGGGCGGCCTCCTGCTCGGGCCTCGCGTGGCGACGCTCCCCCACCTCGTTCCGGGGCTCCTCGCCGCGGCTGGTGACCGGCGACTCCTCCTCACTCCGCTCGCGGAGCGACTCCTCGCCCTCGCGGTGGCCCGCGATGCGGGTCTCCTCGGCGCGACGCCCGCCACCGGCTCCAGCGGCGGCGCGGGTCGAGCGGCGGCGCGGCTCCTCTCCGAGCTTCGCTCCGCCGAGGTCACGCTGGCGGACCTGCGCGGCGCCGCCTCCGGCGCACCCCCCCGCGTCGGCGCGCGGCTCCTCGCGGCGGCCTCCGCCCTCGACGGCTACCAGGACCGTCTCGACGGGCGGGACGCCCTCGACGCCGCCGGGGCGCTGCGGGCCGCCGCGACGGCCGCCCAGCGGGGCGCCCGCTCCGAGGAGACCGCCGACCTCGGCCTCCTCGTCCTGGAAGGTCACCTCCCGGCCTCCCGCGCCGCTCTCGACCTCGGGGTGGCGATCGCCTCGCGGGCGCGCGGCGTTCTGGCCCGAACCCCCTTCCTCCCGGACGATCCCGCCCGCTCCACGCCCGCCGAGGCCTGGCTTCGCCGGATCGAGGCGCTCCACGAGCTCTCGGTCGGGCGCGACATCCAGGTCCGCTTCCCGTCCACCGGCGCCCAGCCGCGGGGAAGGGTGGTGCGCCTCCCCGCCGCCTCCGACGACGCGCAGTGCGACGGCGCCGCCCGGTTCGCCGTCTCGCTCCTCGAGGACGGGTTCGCCGCGCCCGACGTGGCGGTGATCGCCCCGCGCCGCCTCCTCGAACTCCTCCCGGCCGCCTTCGCGCGCCTCGGCGTGCCCCTCGCGGTCCCGCTCTCCCGATCCCTCGGCGGCCTGCCCGTGGTCCGCGACCTGCGCGCGGCCCTCCGCGCGGCCGGAGCCCTCGACCGGACCGCGCTGCTCTCGCTGCTGGGCTCCCCGTACATGGGCCCCGCCGAGCCGATTCCGGAGCTCCGCCTCCACCTCGACCGGGCCGGGGTACTCGACGGCCGCGGCGATCCCGAGGAGCGGCTGCGGGCGCGCGCCGCGACGATCGCCGGTTCGGACCGGGCCGGTGGCGAGCGCGGGAGGTTGCTCCGCATCGCGGGGGCGACGGCGGCCCTTCGCCGCGAACTCGCGCCCCTTCGAGGCCCCGCCACGGCCGCCGCGTGGGTGGCCCGCACCCGCTCCTTCCTCGAGCAGGTCGGCGTGCGTCGCCGCGCCGGACGGGCCGAGGCCGCCATCGCCCGTCGCGACCTCGCCGCGGTGGCCCGCTTCGAGGAGGTGCAGGACGACCTGGCCGCGTCGCTCGCGATGGCCGGCCACGCCGACGATCGCCTCCCGCTCGAGGACTGGGCGAACCTGCTCGACCTGGCCATCGACCGGGCCGAGTTGCCGGCCGGCTCCGGGCCGGCGGAGGGCGCCGTGGAGGCCTGGCCTGTCGAGGAGGCCCCGGGACTCGGCGCGCGGGCCACCATCGTCCTCGGAGCCGAGCGCGGTTCCTGGCCCGGCACGATCCGGGTCGATCCGATCCTCGGGAACGCCGCGCGGGAGGCCCTCCAGTCCCACCTCGCCCGCCGCGCGCTTCCCACCGCCTTCCACCAGCAGGCGGAGGCGGAATTCCGCGGCGCCTGGGCGCTCGCCTCGGGGAGCGAGGTGCTCGCGGTCGGGTGGACCCGCGGCGAGCAGGGGGAGGGGCCGGCGCCGCTCGCCGCGCAACTCCTCGACCTCGCCGGGGCGCCCGAGCTTCCGCTCGGGGAGGACCCCGTGCTCGAGGACGCCCGGGGGGAGGGGGAGGCACTCCGGAGCGCGGCGCGGATCGTCGCGCGCGGGGGCCCGGAGCAGGTCGAGGGCGCGCTCGCGACCCTGCCCGACCTGGCCCGGCGGGTGGCCGATGCCGGGGCGCGGGGGCTGCAGGAGCGGGAGCGCCGGGACTCCTGGCTCTCGGGGACGGCGTCGCCGCACGCAGGGGCGATCCCCGCCGGGCTCGAGGCGTGGCGGGAGGCCCTCCCCGCGGAGTGGAGCCCCACGGACCTGGAACGGCACGCCACCTGCCCGTTCCGCTACCTGCTCCACGCCTCCGGCCTGCGGGAGGAGGGATCGGCCGACCTCGACATGGATCGCCGGGACGAGGGGGCGCTGCTCCATGCGGTGCTGGAGGCCTTCGTCCGCGTTCGGCGCGATCGGGGTGACTGGCCGCCGCGCGACGACGCGGCGGACCGGGAGGAGGCCCGCCGGGTGGCGTCCGCCGAGCTCGAGAAGTTCGAGCGGAACGGATCGGTCGGCGACCCGGCCACGTGGGCGGCGCGGCGGGAGGCGGTCCTGCGGCGCATCGACCGGTTCGTCGCCTCCGAGTCCCGGGGCGACCCGGGGCTCCGGCCCGTGCTGCTCGAGTTCGGGTTCGGGCGCGACACCGGGCGGCCCCCCCTCGCCATCCCCACCGAGGACGGCGAGGTCCTGCTGCAGGGGCGCATCGACCGGGTCGACGCCGACGGCCGGCGCCTCCTCGTCGTCGACTACAAGAACTCCCGGTCGATGCAGCCGTCCCGGGAGCGGCTCTCCGCGGAGGCGCTCGGGACCACCAGCTTCCAGGCCCCCGTCTACCTCCTCGCGGCGTCGCGCGAGCTCCCCGGCCGGGAGGAGCTCGCCGCCACCTTCTCCCTGCTCCGCTCCGGGGAGAGGGCCTCGCCCTGGACCACCACCCCCGGCGACCCCTTCCTGGCGCTCGACCTGGCGCGGCGCGCCGAGGTGCGCGCCGAGGGCGGCAAGACGCTCGCCGACGGGGTGGTCGCCGCGGTGGGGCGCATCCGGGCCGGTTCGCTCCCGGTCCTGTCCACCGACTGCACCGGCTGCCCGTTCGGCGCGGTGTGCCGCTTCCCGCGGGCGGGGGAGGCATGAGCCCGCTCCCCGCGGGTGCCCGCTGGAGCGACGCCGCCCTGGCCCTCTTCGACGCGGAGGGCTCGACGGCCGTCTCGGCCGGCGCCGGGTCGGGCAAGACCACGGCGCTCCTCGAGCTGGTGCGCCGGCGGCTGGCCGGGATCGGCCCCGGGGCCCCGCTCTCGCCGCGCGAGGTGGTGGCCATCACCTTCACCGAACGTGCAGGACGGGAGCTCGTGGAGCGGCTCGGCCGGGAGCTCGCCGAGGGGGTCCGCGAGCTGCGCGCCGCCGGCGACGAGGAGCGCGCCTCCCGGCTCGCGGCCGCGCTGCGCGAGCTGCCCTCCATGTCGGTGGGGACCATCCACGGATACGCGGCGAAGCTCCTGCGCGCCCACCCGCTCGAGGCCGGTGTCGACCCCGACTTCGCCGTGCTCGACGAGGAGGGGGCCGGGGAGCTGCTCTCCGCCGCGGCGCTCTCCGGGGCCATGGCCGCGCTCGACCGGGGCGACGGGGCGTCCCGCCGCCTGGCCGCCGCGCTCGGCGGAGCCCGGGCCCTGGCCGACGCCGCGGTGGGCCTGGTCCGGGAGCGGGCCACCCGGGGGCTCTCCGGCCCGGTGGAGGCGGTTCCCGGCGACCCCGGCGCGGTGGAGCGGGCGCGGGAGGAACTCCTGGCCGCTGCCGGGGATCTCGGCGCCCTCGCCGGCGCCGCCACCACCGCGAGCGGCCGGGAGGCCCTGGCGGAGCTCTCCACCCGCCTCGCCGCCGGCAACCTCCGGGAGCTCGCCGCCGCGCTGAAGGGATGGCGATCGGGCAAGCGCGATCCCCCGGAGCTCGCCGAGGCCAGGGCCCGGCTCGAGGAGGCGGGCCGGGTCCTGCCGCTCGTCGAGGCGGAGCTCCTCGCCGCGCCCGGGGCGGCCGCGCTGGCCGCGGTCGTGGAGGAGGTCGAGCGCCGCTACGCCGGGGAGAAGGCCCGGGCCGGCGCGCTCGACTTCGACGACCTGCTCGTGCGCGCCCGCGACCTCCTTCGGGGCGCGCCCGCCGTCCGCGACGAGGTGGGCTCGCGCCTGCGGGCGCTGCTCGTCGACGAGTACCAGGACGTGAACGGCCTGCAGGCCGAGCTCTTCGAGCTGCTGGCGCCGGCGGAGGGCGTCGCCGGGGAGCGGCCGCTGCGCGTCGCGGTCGGCGACGCCAAGCAGTCCATCTACCGGTTCCGCGGCGCCGACGTCTCGGTCTTCGCCTCCCTCATCGAGCGGCTCGCGGCGGGGGCGGGGCAGGTGGTCCACCTCCGGGAGAACCACCGCTCCTGCGCCGGCGTGGTCGGGCTCGTGAACGCGGTATTCGACGCCGCGCCCGGGTCTCTCGGCGTGCCGTTCGGGCCGGAGGACCAGCTCCAGTCGACCCGTGCGGGCGGAGAGCTCCCGGCCGCGGAGCTCCTCGAGGACGGAGGCGCCGGGACGGGCGAGGAGCGGCGCGCCCGGGAGGCCCACGCCCTGGCTGCCCGCGCCGCCGACTTGGTGGCGGCGGGGAGGCGGCCCGGGGAGCTGGCGGTCCTCTTCCGGCGGCTCACCCACGTCCGCGTCTTCGAGCGGGCGCTGCGCGAGGCGGGGCTGCCCACCCGCGTGGCCCGGGGCGGAGGGTTCTTCCAGGCGCCGGAAGTGCGCGATCTCGGCGAGCTCTGCGCGGTGGTCGACGAACCGGGCGACGAGGTGGCCTGGGCGGCGCTGCTCCGCTCCCCGCTCTGCGGGCTCTCCGACGGCTCGCTCGTGGCGCTCTCTCGCGGGCGGCTGTCCCGGCTCGCCGAGCTGCCGCCGGAGGAGGCGACGGCCGAGCTCCAGCGCGCCCGCGGAGACGCCGCGCCGGAGGGGGAGGGGGATCGGCTCGGGCGGTTCCTCGCCACCTGGCGGGAACTGCGCGACGCGCGGCGCCGCATCGACGTCGGCGAGCTCGTGGAACTCGCGGTGCGGCGGCTCGACCTGGAAGCGGCGCTGCTCGCCGGGCCGGACGGGGAGCGACGGGCCGGGAACCTCCGGAAGGCGCTGGCGCTCGCCCGCAGGGAGGGCGCCCGGGGGGCGACGCCCGGCGACCTCGCCGGACGGCTGCGCCGGATGGCGCTCCGTCCCCCGCGGGAGCCGGAGGCGGAGGGAGGCGCCGGCGATGCGGTGTCGCTCCTCACCGTCCACCAGGCGAAGGGGCTCGAGTGGCCGGTGGTCCTCGTCCCGGAGCTCTCGGCGCGCCCGCCCGCGGCGCAGCGCAGGGCCGTCCTCGACGAGCGGGGGAGGGTGGCGGCTCCCCATCACCCGGAGGGCGGAGACGGCCCCGAGGAGACGGCCACCACCTCGCGGCTCCGATCGGCGGCGAGCGAGGCCGAGGCGGCCGAGTCGCGCCGCCTGCTCTACGTCGCCCTCACCCGCGCCTGCGACCAGATCGTCCTCACCGGAGCGGGGGGGCGCAGCCTGGCCGGCTCCTGGGCCGAGGTGGTGGGGCGCGCCCCGCCGGAACTGCTCCTCCGGAGGCCGGCTCCCGAACGGGCGCCGCCGCCACCCGCGAACCCCGGTGGGGTAGCCGGGACCGCGGCGCGTCCGCCCCGCCTGCGTCCGGCAGCTCCCTCCCTTCCCCTGCGTGTCGCCGTGACCGGGCTGGCCGAGTACGCCCGCTGCCCCCGCCGCCACTGGTTCGTGGGCGCGATGCACCTGCCCGAGCCCCGGCTCGACGTGGGAGGGGAGGACGCGCCGGAGCGAGCCACCGAGCGCGGCACGCTCGCCCACGCGCTGCTCGCCGAGGTCGATCCGGCCGCCCTCCCGCTGGAGCGGCGCGCGCTCCTGGCGGCCGCGGCGGCGCGACGCGGGGAGGACCCGGGACGGCCGGGGGTCCGCCGCATCGTCGACGAGGTCGACCGGTTCCTGGCCGGGCCGGCCGGCGATCGGCTCGCGCAGGCCGCCCGGTCCGGGCGGCTGCGACGGGAGGTCCCCTTCCTCCTGCGGCTCGACGGGGAGCCGGCCTGCTACCTCGACGGCGCCCTGGACGCACTCATCGTGAACGACGGGGAGATCGAGATCCTCGACTACAAGTACGCCCGCCACCACCCGGGCGCCGAGGAGCGTTACCGGGTCCAGCTCGCCGCCTACGCGCTGGCGGCGTCGCGGGCCTTCCCGGGGAGGCCCGTGCGTGCCGCGCTCCACTTCCTGCGCCCCCACCTCGAGGTCGACGTCACGCCGTCGGCGGGGGAGCTCACCCGGCTCGCGGCGGAGGCCCCGGCCCTCGCCGCGGCTGCCGTCCGCGGGGAAGGGCGAGACCTCGCGCCGGCCGACCTGGGGCGCGACGCCGCCCGTTGCCGGGCCGAGGGGTGTGGGTTCCTCACCCGCTGCTTCGGTCCGCCCGGGGCGCCCCCGGCGTGATATAACCGCCCGCGCCGAGCCCCCGGACGGGGCCCGCGCCCACTTCCCCTCTCGACCCGGAGCCCAAGATGAAGATCACACCGCGCGTGAAGGAAATCCTGTCCTGGTACTCGTCCGACAGCCCGGGCACGCTCACCAACCTGGCGCGCCTCCTCGGGCACGGGAAGCTCGGCGGCACCGGCAAGCTGGTCATCCTCCCGGTCGACCAGGGCTTCGAGCACGGCCCGGCCCGGTCCTTCGCTCCGAACCCGGCCGGGTACGATCCGGACTACCACTTCCAGCTGGCCATCGACGCGGGCTGCAACGCCTACGCCGCCCCGCTCGGGTTCCTGGAGGCCAGCGCCGCCAAGTTCGCGGGGCAGATTCCCCTCATCCTCAAGCTCAACAACTCCGACAGCCTGGCCAAGATGGACCAGCCCATCTCGGCCATCACCGGCTCGGTCGACGAGGCGCTGCGGCTCGGCTGCTCGGCCGTCGGCTACACCATCTACCCCGGCTCGGGCGCGCGGAACCGGCAGTACGAGGACCTCCGGGCCATCACCGAGGAGGCCAAGCGCAAGGGGCTCGCCGTGGTGGTGTGGAGCTACCCGCGCGGGGCGGGCGTCTCCAAGGACGGCGAGACCGCCGTGGACATCGCCGCCTACGCCGCCCAGATCGCCGCCCAGCTCGGCGCCCACGTCATCAAGGTGAAGCCGCCCAAGGATCTCGTCGAGGGGGCCGAGGCCAAGAAGGTGTTCGAGAAGTACGCCATCCCCACGAAGACCATGGCCGAGCGGGTTCGCCACGTGATCCAGAGCGCCTTCAACGGCAAGCGCATCGTCATCTTCTCCGGCGGCGAGGCCAAGGGCACCGAGGACGTCCTGAACGAGATCCGCGGTCTCAAGGAGGGCGGCTCGTTCGGGTCCATCATGGGGCGCAACGCCTTCCAGCGTCCCAAGGCCGAGGCGCTCAAGCTCCTCGACGAGGTGATGAAGATCTACGCCTCCTAGGGCATCTTCCCGCCTGTGGAGCGCAAAGGGGTTGCCACCCGATACGGGTCGGCAGCCCCTTTTTCCTTGCCCTCGACCGGCGGTGGAGTCTATACGGAAAGTCCTTTAGATCACCGCCGTTACGTGGCTCGGGCGCGGTAGACCCGCGTCGCGAGGAAAGAGAAAAATGCGCCTTTATCCGAAGGTCATCCCCACCATCGCCCGCGAGGTCGTCCAGACCCTGATGCAGGACGGCGACGTCGAGGTGGAGACCATGCGGGTCAACGACGCCGAGATGGACATGGCCTCGGTCATGAAGGAATACCTGGCCGCGGAGGAGCGGGTGAACTCCGCCACCCGCGAGGCCCTCGAGCGGCGCGGCTACGACCAGTCCCGCTTCAACCAGGTGAAGCGCGAGATGGCCGACGTCCGCGGTTTCAAGATGGGCGACGAGGGCATCGAGTACGTCATCGGCCAGATGATGGAGCAACTGCTCGTCTCCCGGAACGTCGAGGAGGTCTTCTCCGACGACCTCGGCCTCCGGAAGAAGATCTTCGGCATCTTCAAGCGCCACCTCGACGTCGACGACGAGATCGATCGCGAGGCCCGGGCCCGGCTGAAGCACCTCCAGGAAGGCACCACCGCCTGGGACGTCGAGTTCGGCAAGACCGTCGAGCTGCTGCGCCGCTCGCGCGGCCTCATCTAGGCCGCCGGTCCCGTCCCGGCCGCCCGCTTCAGGGCGGCCGCGACAGCAGGGCCGAGGCCGGTCCCAGGTCGATCTCGCTCACCGCCCCCACCAGCACCCTCCGCGGGTCGGTGGAGATCCACACGTAGAGCGGCCGCTTCGTGCCGGGCTTGTCGGCCCGCTCGATGGTCCCCTCCACCCGAAGGGTGTCGAAGAGCCCGCCCGCGCTCTCGACCCGCTCCGGCTTCGCGGCCACCTTGCCGCGGAAGCGCCAGAAGCGGCGGAGCCCCACCACGTCGAAGCAGAGTTCCTGCCCGGGCTTCAGGTCCGCCGCGCGCAGGTAGTAGGCCGCCGAGAGGGCGTCGAGGACCGCCCCCTGCCGCTCGTGGCGCGCGGTGGCCTTCTGGCCGCCGAAGTCGGTCTCGATGATCACCGCCGTCGGATCGCCCTGGATGCGCGCGTCGCTCACCTTCTTCACGCCGTCCTCGAGCACGTCGTCGCGGGCGCGCTCCGGCAGCAGCGTCTTCGCGTCCACCCAGGACATGGCGGTGCCGACGATGCGCCGGATCTTGGCGAAGACCGAGGTGTTCTTGACGTGGGCCTTGAGGGGGATCTGGGTGCCGCCGAACATCGGGCGCCCGGCCTCCATCGACATCGTGCCCGCCTTCACCATCCCCATGACCTCGAGGTCGTAGTGGAGCACCTCGCCGGCGCGCCAGGGGACCGGCCCCGGGCGGAGCGCCGGCGGGGCGCAGGGTTCGGCGGCGACGAGGAGCGAGGCGAGCGCGGCGAGGGCGATCAGGGGGCGACCTCCTCCGGGGAGGATATCCGGGACGGGGCTCCGTTGCGCGCCATCCGGCCGCCCGGCTGGTAGCCGGCCAGGTTCACCACCACGCTGCCCACCGCGAAATCGGCGCTCACCCGGACCGGTACCCGGTTCTCGTCCGCGGAGAGCCAGATGAGCGTGTCCCGCTTCGCCTCGAAGTGCCCCTCGAAGGCGGTGCGGACCTGCACCTTCCAGGCGTCGAAGGTGCCGGCCTTCGTCTCCACCGGTTCCCGCCCCACGACCTTGGCCTCGAGGCGGAAGGTCCCCTTGGTGGTGAAGACCGGGATCTCGAAGCGTGCGTCGGCGAGGAGCGGCTGGGTGCGCAGCCAGAGCACGGCGCTCGCGAAGTCGAGGGAGCCGGGGTCGAGGGGGTAGGTCTTCTCCTCCCGGACACCCTTGCGGACGATGCGGACGGTGGCCTTGCCGGTCGCCCGGTCGAACCGGGCGCTGTCGTCGTGCCGGTCGCCGATCTCGATGGCCCGCAGGTCCGACCCGCGCGGCAGGCGCGTGGACGAATCCCAGTAGGAGACGAAGTGCTCGCGGATGTCGACGATGGAGGCGAGGCCGCCGGAGCGCCCCTGGGCGATGACCGGCCAGACCGGCCCCTCGGCCTGCCCGACGACGATGCGGGCCTCCCCCATCTTGATGCCCAGGTAGTCGATGGTGAAGTCGATCTGCTCGCCCGGAGCGAAGCCTCCCTCGGGCCGGACGGCCTGGGCGGCGAGCAGGGAGACGAGGGCCACGAGGAGGCGGGCGGTGGTCATGGAGGAAACCTGGGTCCACCCGGAAGGAAAGCAAGGCGGCTGCCAGGGGCGGGCGTCCGAAAATCCCCAGTCGAAACGGGGGAGGGAGGCTCACCCCTTCCCCGGGAGGGGGGAGAAGGCACGCCATCGATGTCGCGGTGGCGCAAGGGAATGGCTACTCTTCCGGGATGCCGTACGACCCGCATGGAATCGACGAGGAACCGGGCGACGCCGGTGACATCGCTGGCCGACGAAGGGTCTTCAAGGACTTCGACTGCCCCTCCTGCGATGCCAACAACCCCTACGACGACGGCTTCTCCGACGGGGACGAGGTGCTCTGCTACT
>JBAXVO010000012.1:0-27611 GCA_037129355.1 Deltaproteobacteria bacterium
AGGAGCCGGACGTTGGCGTGGGTGGTCGGTGCCCAGGGGTTGCGCGGGTGGATCACGAGCGAGAGCCCCACCGCCGCGAAGGTGTCGCCGTCCCCGGGCAGGCGCGCCGCCATCCGGGGCGGGACCGCGCCGTGGACCCGAGACACGTTCACGCCGGCCTTCTCGATCCGCTCCCCCTCGGCGAGGACGCGGGTGATGCCGCCGCCCCCGCCCGGACGCTGCCACTCGTCCCGCGCGAAGCGCCCCGCGCCTTCGGCGGCCTCGAGCGCCGCCACGATCCGGTCCTGGAGGTCCCGGACCAGGGCCTCCATCGCATCGACGAGTCGTGCGTGTTCCATGGCGGCCCCGCCCCTCAGGAGAAGACGATGGTCTTGTTGCCGTGGACGAGCACGCGGTCCTCGCAGTGCCAGCGCACCGCGCGTGCGAGGACGCGCCGCTCCAGGTCCCGCCCGAGTGCCCGGAGGTCCTCCACCGAGTTGCGGTGGCTCACCCGGGCCACGTCCTGGTCGATGATGGGGCCGGCGTCGAGGACCGCGGTGACGTAGTGGGCGGTGGCCCCGACGATCTTCACGCCCCGCTCGTAGGCCTGGCGGTAGGGATCGGCGCCGGCGAAGGCGGGAAGGAAGGAGTGGTGGATGTTGATGATCCGCCCGGCGAACCGGTCGACGAATCCCGGAGAGAGCACCTGCATGTAGCGCGCGAGGACGAGGAGGTCGACCTTGCCCTCGAGGGCCGCGACCATCCGCGCCTCGGCCTCCTCGCGGGTCCCGCTGGTGTTCGGAACGTGCAGGAACGGAACCCCGAAGGACTCCACCGACGGGCCGAGGTCGGGGTGGTTCGAGAGCACGAGCGGCACGTCGACCCGGAGGTCCCCCCGCCTCCAGTTCCAGAGGAGCTCGAGGAGCGCGTGGTCGTGCCGGGAAACGAGCACGGCCACCCTGCGCCGCTCGGCGTGGCTCGCGAGCCTCCACTCCATGCCCATCGGGGTACCCACCTCCGAGCCGAAGAGCTCGCCGAGCCGGTCGAGCGGGCGGTCGAGCCCCTCGGTCTGGAATTCCAGCCGCATGAAGTAGGTGCCCGGCAACTCCTCGGTGGAGTGCTGGTCGAGGTCCACGACGTTGGCGCCGTGCCGGAAGAGGAAGGTGGAGACCGCGGCCACGATTCCCGGCCGGTCGGCGCAGCGGATGAGGAGGACGGCGTGCATGCGGGAAGTGTGTAACCCGGAGCGACCCGAAGGGGGAACGGGTCTCCCGGGTCGGGTTGACACGCGACAATGGACGTTTACGGCGGGGAGAGTAGGGTGGCCCGAGGTCTCTCGCGCAAGGGAGGAACAGGGTGCGGGAAGGGTCGTCGAGCGGGACGGACGAGGGCGGGGCTGGCCCGGAGGCGACGCCCTCCGGTGAGCCCTCGCGTCGCCGGCACGAGCACGCGGCGCTCGACTCGATCCCCTGGCGCGACCGGATCTCCACCCAGCTGCTCGGCGTGGCCGCCGCGCTGGTCCTCGCCGCCGTGGTGGCCTTCGCGGTCGTGGAGATGGCCATCGCCCGGCAGCGGCTCGCCAGCGCGACCGCCGCCACGTCGCTGGTGAGCGAGACGGTCACCGCCTCGATCCGGCACGCCATGCTGAAGGACGAGCGGGCCGACGCCTACGCCATCATCGACAACATCGGGCGGCAGCCGCAGATCGCCCACGTCCGGATCTTCAACAAGGAAGGGCGGATCACCTTCTCGACCGTGCCCGGCGAGCGCGGCCAGCTCGTCGACAAGGGGCACGAGGGCTGCCAGTCCTGTCACGGCGAGAACGAGAGCCTCACCGTCCCCATCGACGCGCTGCGGGCCCGGGTCTACGAGGGGCGCCAGGGCCGGGTCCTCTCCATGGTCACGCCCATCCGCTCGGGGCCGGACTGCACGACGAGCGCCTGCCACGCCCACCCGCGGGAGAAGGCGGTGGCCGGCGTCCTCGACCTGGGCGTCTCGCTCGCCCCCGTCGATCGGGACCTGGCCGTCTTCCGGCGCGTGAGCCTCCTCGTCACCGCGCTGCTCGCGCTCCTGCTCGGCGGGATCTTCTGGTACGTGGCCAAGAACCGGGTGGTCCGCCCGGTGGAGGCGCTCGTCCAGGCCACCCGCCGCGTGGCCCACGACGACCTCGACATCGAGCTGCACGTCGAGCAGCGGGGGGAGCTGGGGCTGCTGGCCGCCTCCTTCAACGACATGACCCGCTCGCTGCGCCGCGTGGAGGGGGAGCTCCAGGCCCTGAACGAGCAGCTCGAGCTCAAGGTCGAGGAGCGCACCGGCGAGCTCCGCGCCGCCCAGGACACGCTGGTCCGGACGGAGAAGCTCTCGTCGCTGGGGAAGCTCTCCGCCTCCATCGCCCACGAGATCAACAACCCACTGGCCGGGATCCTCACCTTCGCGAAGCTGATGATCCGGACCATCGAGCACGGGCCGGTCGGGGAGGTCGAGCGCCGGACGCTGGTCAAGCAGCTCGCGCTGGTCCAGCGCGAGACCGAGCGCTGCACCGCCATCGTGCGGAACCTGCTCGACTTCGCCCGGGAGCGGCCGCTCCAGCTGAAGGACGTGGACGTGAACCACGTCGTCGAGGAGGTCTTCTCGCTGGTGACGAACCAGGTGGCCATCCTCGGGGTGGAGATCCGGAAGGACCTCGCGCCGGTGCCGCCCGTGGAGGCCGACTTCGGCCAGCTTCGCCAGGCCTTCATCAACATCGTCATCAACGGCATCGAGGCCATGGGGAAGGGGGGGCACCTCCAGGTGACGACCCGTCCGCTCCCGGAGGAGAAGGCCGTCGAGATCGTCTTCCAGGACGACGGACCGGGGATCCCCCCGGAGCTCATGGTGAAGATCTTCGACCCGTTCTTCACCACCAAGGAGAAGGGCACCGGGCTCGGGCTCTCGGTGGTCTACGGGATCGTCGAGCGACACAGGGGGCGCGTGACCGTGGACAGCGAACCGGGGAAGGGGACCCGCTTCACCATCCGGCTCCCCGCGGCGCGCGGGTCGTGACGTGGAGGCCATACACCTGTGGTGGATCGGCGAGAAGGATCCAGGACCCCGGACCCTCGATCACGTGCGGCTCCACCTGGGGCGGGCGCTCTCCACCCCCGTGGGGATCTGGAGCGACCCGGCCCGGCCGCCCGACGCCTACGACGCGCGGCGCAAGCAGTGGGCGACCTCGAAGATCCTGGCCTGGCTGGGCACGGTGGGACCCCCGGGAAAGGTGCTGGCCGTGACCGACCAGGACCTCTTCATCCCCATCCTGACCTTCGTCTTCGGCGAGGCGCAGCTCGACGGGCGCGCCGCGGTGGTCTCCACCGCCCGCCTCGGGGAGCCCGGCCTGCCCGACCCGCGGGTGGCGCTGGAACGGCTGGCCAAGGAGAGCGTCCACGAGCTCGGACACTGCTTCGGGCTGGTCCACTGCGACGGCCCGGGGTGCGTGATGGGGCGCTCGCCCAACGCCCGGGACGTCGATCGGAAGCGCGGAGAGTTCTGCTCGAAGTGCCGCGACCGCGTGATGCGGCGTGGGGGAGAGGCGAGATGACCGGAGAGAACACCCGCGTGCTGGTGGTCGACGACGAGGAGATCGTCCGCGAGTCGCTGGGCGCGTGGTTGCAGGAGGACGGGTTCCAGGTCTCCTCCGCCCCCGAGGGGCGCACCGCCGTCGAGATGATGAAGGGCGATCGGTGGAACGTGATGCTCGTCGACCTCAAGATGCCCGGCATGGACGGGCTCCAGGTCCTCGAGGAGGCCCGCAAGCTGCAGCCCGAGGCGGCCATCATCATGATGACCGCCTACGCCACGGTCGACACCGCCGTCACCGCCATGAAGCTCGGCGCCTTCGACTACCTGGTGAAGCCCTTCGACCCGGAGGAGCTCTCCATCCTGATGCAGAAGGTGGTGGCCCAGCAGAACCTGGTCCGGGAGAACGCGGTCCTCCGCAAGGCCCTGAAGAAGGAGCACCGCTTCCGGGACCTGGTCTCCAAGAGCGCGGCGATGCAGCGGGTCTTCGAGCTGGCCCGGGTGGCGGCCCGCTCCAACTCCACCATCCTGGTCCTGGGGGAGAGCGGCAGCGGCAAGGAGGTGCTCGCCCGGACCATCCACGAGGAGAGCCCGCGCGCCGAGGGTGCCTTCGTGGCCATGAGCTGCGCGGCCCTCACCGAGACCCTGCTGGAGAGCGAGCTCTTCGGCCACGAGAAGGGGTCCTTCACGGGCGCCAACGCGCGACGGAAGGGGAAGTTCGAGGCCGCCGCCGGCGGGACGCTCTTCCTCGACGAGATCGGCGACATCTCGCCCAAGCTCCAGCTCGACCTCCTGCGGGTCCTCGAGGAGCGGAAGTTCCAGCGGGTCGGGGGCAACGAGTCCATCGACGTGGACGTCCGGATCATCGCCGCCACCAACAAGGACCTCCAGAAGGCGGTGGCCGACGGCAGCTTCCGGGAGGACCTCTTCTACCGCCTGAACGTCATCCCCGTGACCCTGCCCCCCTTGCGGGAGCGCAAGGAGGACATCCCGCTCCTGGTCGAGCACTTCCTCGACCGGCTCGAGGCCGAGATGAAGCGGCGGGTGAAGGTCTCCCCGGAGGCCATGGGGGCGCTCCTGGCCCACGACTGGCCGGGGAACGTCCGGGAGCTCCGGAACGTCCTCGAACGGGGGGCGGTGGTGGCGCAGGGGGACGTGGTGAAGCCGTCCGACCTGGGCATCGCGCCGGCCCCCGCCCGGGCGCCCGGGGCGAACGCCCCCGGAGAGCCGGTGTCCCTGGAGGAGGTCGAGAAGCGGCACATCTCCGAGGTGCTCGGCCACACCGCCGGCAACGTCAGCCAGGCGGCCCGGCTCCTCGGCATCGACCGGGTCACGCTCTACAACAAGATCCGCAAGTTCCAGCTCCGGCGCGACGGCGAGGATTCCGACCCTTCCGGGAGCTAGCCGCGTCCCGCGAGGGTGGCGGGAATCTTTACGCCCGGTGAGTTTCTCGACGCCCCGGGAAGATCGAGCCAAAGCCGTCGGATCTCGCCACGTTGCACGGCTCCACGCCCCACGGGCCCGTTGAGGAACTCATCGCCGGGCCCCCGGTCGTGGCCGGGCCCCGGGAGGGGCTGCTGGTGCAACCATCCGTGAACAGGACGCATTTCACCATGAGTCGAGGGAGGCCCACTCTGGCCCACCCCTTGAAACAGGGGACGGGTGGAGGACGAGAACGTCATGACCTGCCCCTACCTGACCGAAGTGACCATGGTGTTCTGCGGGGCCTCCCCCCAGAAGAAGCTCATCCCGAGCGACCGGATCAGCACCGCCTCGGCCTGCGAGGGGGACGGCTTCAACGGGTGCGCCCTCTACCGGGAGGCCCTGGCACGGGCCCTCCACACCATCGAGGAGCTCGAGACCGAGCTCAAGGACGCCCACGGGAAGAAGGGAGCGCAGTCGTGATCGCCGCCACTGCCCTCGCCGTCGTCGCACTCGTCGTGATCGGATTCCTGAACCGCATCCCCTGACCCGCGCAGACCGGAGAGCCCACCATGAAGCTCGGCAGACGAACCTTCCTCCAGATCGCCGGCGCGACCGGAACCGCGGCGCTCGCCTCGATCCCGTCCCGCTCGCTCGCGGCGCCCGACGTCCACGCCGCCGGCGCCGACGAGAGCTCCGTCCTCGTCGACACCACGAAGTGCATCGGCTGCCGCGGCTGCGAGGCCGCCTGCGCCGAGGCCAACAAGCTCCCCGACCCGCCCAGCGACGAGAAGGCCTTCGCCGGGACCCGGACCACCGGTCCGGAGTGCTTCACCGTGGTGAACCCGACCCCGAAGGGGGACGGCAGCACGCGGTTCGTGAAGCGCCAGTGCATGCACTGCGTGGAGCCGGCCTGCGCGTCGGCCTGCCCCGTCCGGGCGCTCGACAAGCAGGCCACCGGCCCGGTGTCCTACGACGGCTCGAAGTGCATGGGCTGCCGCTACTGCATGGTCGCCTGCCCGTTCTCGGTCCCCAAGTACCAGTACGACCGGGCCATCCCGCTGGTCCGCAAGTGCACCTTCTGTGCGGGGCGCCAGGCCGAGGGGAAGCAGCCGGCCTGCGTGGGCGTCTGCCCGAGCGGCGCGCTCGCCTACGGGACGCGCGGCCAGCTGGTCGAGGAGGCGCGACGCCGCGTGTACGGCAACCCCGACAGGTACCTGCCCCACATCTACGGCGAGCACGAGGCCGGCGGGACCAACTGGATGTACATCAGCGACCTCTCGTTCGCGACGCTGGGCTTCGAGGTCGCGGTCAACGACAACTCCTACCCCAGGCTGGTCCGGGGGGCGCTGGGCGTGCCGCCGGTGGTCATGACCCTCTGGCCGCCGCTCCTGATGGGGCTCTGGGCCTTCTCCCACCGGGATGGAAAGAACAAGCCGCACGGAACCGATCACGAGGCCGGCAAGGCCGACGGAGGCAACCATGGCTAGCGTCGTCACCGCACCGGGCCAGCAGGGCTCCTGGGTGCAGGAGCGCATCTTCCTCGGCAAGACCTTCCCGGAGTACCTCCGGTCCCTCTGGACCCCGTTCAACGTGATCTGCGCGGCCATCCTCGCCGTCGGGATCCCGATGCTCGTGTACCGGTTCGCCGCCGGCCTGGGCGCCACCACCAACCTGTCGCAGACCCAGCCCTGGGGGCTGTGGATCGGCTTCGACATGATGACCGGCATCGCGCTGGCCGCGGGCGGGTTCACCATCGGCGCGACGGTGGAGATCTTCGGCCTCGACGAGTACCACCCCATCGAGCGGCCGGCCATCCTCACCGGCTTCCTCGGCTACATGATGGCCGTCATCGGCCTCATGGCCGACCTGGGCAAGCCCTGGAACATGGTCGGCATCTTCTCCAACAACGGCACCCAGTCGGTGCTCTTCGAGGTCGCCTGGTGCGTGGCCTGCTACACCACCGTGCTCTTCCTCGAGTTCTCCGTCCCCCTGTTCGAGTGGCTCGGGTGGGAGCGCTTCCACCGCCCGCTCAAGAAGGCGCTGCTCGGCCTCACCGTGCTCTCGGTGATGTTCTCGACCATGCACCAGTCGGCGCTGGGCTCCCTCTTCATCATCGCCCCGGGCAAGCTCCACCCGCTCTGGTACTCCAGCCAGATCTTCCTCTTCTTCTTCATCAGCGCGGTCATCGCCGGAATCTGCATGGTCATCGTGGAGAGCACGCTCTCGCACCGGCTCTTCTCCGAGCAGTTCGAGGGGCACCATGTCGACGTCGACAAGCTGACGCTCGGGCTCGCCAAGGCCGGCGCGGTGGTGATGTTCGCCTACTTCTTCCTCAAGATGCAGGGGGTCATCGACAACCACGCCCTCGGGCTCATCGGGGTGGGCTTCTACGGCAAGTGGTTCCTGCTCGAGATGCTGGGCTTCGTGCTCCTTCCCTCGCTCATGTTCGCCTGGGGCGCCCGCAACCGGCACGTGACCGTGGTGCGCGTGGCCGCCATCCTGGGCGTCAGCGGCATCGTGCTGAACCGGCTCACCGTCTCGCTCATCGCCTACAACTACAACCAGCCCGTCCGCTACTGGCCGAGCTGGATGGAGATCTCCGTCTCCCTGGCGCTGGTGGTCATCGGCGTCCTGGCGTTCCGCTGGATCGTGAACCGGATGCCGGTGCTCCGCCCCATGAAGTCCCAGGCCGGTGGGCACTGAGGAGGGCGCCATGCACGGCAACGAGTTCCTGGTCGGCTACTCCGCGAAGCTGGTCGAGTACGGCCTCGCCGTCGGCTACCTGCTGCTCTTCGTGGGCTTCTGGCGTTACCTGCAGGGAGCGCGCCCGGCGGCCGAGGCGGCCGCGCAGGCCGGGGCCGAGCCGGTCCACACCGGCTGGTTCACCGTTCCCGAGAGCGTGGCCCTCCACCCCGGCCACAGCTGGGCGCGCCTGGAGGCGGACGGATCGGTCGCGGTCGGCCTCGACGACCTGGGCCACCGCCTGGTCGGCGACCTCGACCGGATCGACCTCCCGGATCGCGGGGACCGGGTCGAGCAGGGCGCACCCGCGGTGACGCTCTCCGCCGGCGGACGCAGCGTGAAGGTGGTCTCCCCGGTCGACGGCGAGGTGATCGCCTACAACGCCGCGCCCGATGCCCACCTCGATCCCTACGGGCGCGGGTGGCTCTTCCGGGTCCAGCCGGACGCCTGGAAGCGCAGCCGGGCCCAGCTGCTCGAGGGCGCGGCCGCCCGCGAGTGGCTCGAGGACGAGGGGCGAAGGCTCGCGGCACGCCTCTCCCCGGAGCCGCAGCCGGTGCTCCAGGACGGCGGCGCGCCAGTCCACGGCATCGCGCGGGAGATCGACCCGGAGCACTGGGACGACGTCGCCCGCGAGTTCCTCCGCACGCAGGAAAACCAGGGGAAGCCATGATCCAGATCGGAAAGACCCTCCGCCGCCTCGCCGTCCTCGCCGCCGTCGCGCTCGCCGGCACCGCGCTCGCCGGCGGGCTCGACAAGCTGCCGCCCGACTTCACCTTCCCGCCGGGCGACGGCAGCCCCGGCAAGGTGACCTTCAGCCACCAGAGCCACGTGGACGTGAAGAAGCCGGGATGCACCACCTGCCACCCGAAGCTCTTCAAGACGCTCGAGAAGGGCGCGACCGCGGACGGCGCCCCCATCCGGCACGCCGTGATGGAGAAGGGCGGGCAGTGCGGCACCTGCCACGGGAAGGGCGCCTTCGGCTTCGACTCCTGCGACCTCTGCCACCGCTAGCCGGGACCTGATCCGGACCTAGATCCGGCGAAATCCTTGCGCGCGCCCGGCCCGAATGGGACCCCGGGCGCGCGCATCATGCGTCCTGGGTGAGGTGGCCCAAGTCGCCCTGTCAGGTCGATGACAAAACCCGAAAATTCCCGGGAAATACATGGAACTCAAACATCGTTTCACTGGCGGGGCATGCGTGGATCTGCTACACGCGACGGGTCCGGATCGTGGACCCCCAGTCAACTTCCGGGTCCCCCTGACAGAGACGAGGAGTGCACATGCCGAAGAGGTTCATGCTGGCGCTGGCGGTGGCGCTCCTCGCCGCCCCGGTGCGCGCCGAGATCCCGGCGGAGCAGGACAGCTGCCTGGGGTGTCACGGCAGCGACCCGTCCATGTCGATGGACCTGCCGGGCGGCGAGAAGCTCCCCCTCCACGTCGACCAGGCCGCCTTCGGGAAGTCGGTCCACGGGGACATGCTCCGCTGCACCGACTGCCACACCGACAAGTCCGACTACCCCCACGAGTCGAAGCCCTTCAAGACCCGTCGGGACGTGACCGTCGCGTACTACGAGCAGTGCAAGAAGTGCCACTTCGCGAACTACACCAAGACCCTCGACGGCGTTCACTTCCAGCTCGCCGAGAAGGGCAACCGGCAGGCCGCGCTCTGCGTCGACTGCCACGGTTCCCACGCCATCGGCCGTCCGGGCGAGCCGCGCACCCGCGTCTCCGAGACCTGCTCGAACTGCCACAAGAAGGTCTTCGACGTCTACAAGGGCAGCGTCCACGGCAAGGCGGTCACCCAGGGCAACGCCGACGTCCCGGTCTGCACCGACTGCCACCGCGCCCACGACGTGGCCGATCCCCGAGCCGGGGCCCTCTCGCTGCGCACCGCCGAGATCTGCGGCCGCTGCCACACCGACCCCAAGCTGATGAAGCGCTACGGCCTCTCCACCAAGGTGGTCGAGACCTACCTGTCCGACTTCCACGGCATGGCTGCGACGCTGCAGAAGGGCAAGAAGGGGAAGGGCGACCGGCTGGCGGCCGGCTGCACCGACTGCCACGGAGTGCACGACATCCAGCGTCCCAACGACCCCAAGTCGTCGGTCATGCAGGCCAATCTCGTGAAGACCTGCGGCAAGTGCCACGTGGGCGCCACCGCCGACTTCCCCAAGGCCTGGATGTCCCACTACGAGCCCAGCCTGAAGAAGTCGCCCCTGGTCTGGAGCGTCCAGCTCTTCTACTACGTGCTCATCCCCTTCATCCTGCTCAGCCTGGTCATCCAGATCGCGCTGCACCTGTGGCGGGTGGTGGTGAACCGATGAGCGGCGACACGGCAGGCGTCTCCGGGACCGGAGCGAGGAGCGGCACGATGAGCGACGAGGCGGTGAAGTCGGAGGCGGGCTACCTGGTCCGCTTCACGCCGGCCCAGCGGGTCGAGCACTTCGTGACCATGGTCGACTTCGTCGGCCTGGTGCTGACCGGCCTTCCCCAGAAGTTCTACACGGCCACCTGGGCCCAGTGGATCATCGGCAACCTGGGCGGGATCGACCGCGTCCGCTGGATCCACCGCTTCTTCGGGATCGTGCTCATCGTCGCGGTGCTCTGGCACGCGGCGGGCGCCCTGCGGGCCATCCTGTCGCGCAAGGTCGGCTTCAGCATGGCGGTGAACAAGCGCGACTTCACCGACGCGGTGAAGACGCTCCGCTACTACCTGGGGCTCGAGGATCACCCGGCCGCCTTCGACCGCTACGACTACAAGCAGAAGTGGGAGTACTGGAGCCTCATGATCGGCAACGTGATCATGATCCTCTCCGGCCTCACCCTCATGTACCCGGCGGTGGTGGCCCGCTTCGGTCCCGGGGAGATCATCCCGGCGGCCAAGGTGGCCCACTCGAACGAGGGGCTCATGGCCTTCCTCGTCATCACCATCTGGCACGTCTTCAACGCCCACCTGCACCCCGACGTCTTCCCCTTCGATGCGTCCATCTTCACGGGGAGCATCAGCCGGGAGCGGATGGCGCACGAGCACCCGCGCGAGCTGGCGCGCCTCGAGGGGCGAGAGCCGGACGACCACGCGCACGGGCACGGGCATTAGGGCGCCCCGGGCCGAGGCCGACACATGACCGGCCCGAGGTGGATGGACTTCGCCGGCCAGGCGATCTTCCACACCCTGGTCGCGGCCCTGGTGGTGGAGGCGCTCGTCCGGCTCTGGCGGGTCCGGCAGCCGGAGCAGCGGACCGGCTTCCGGCTGCTGGCCCTGGGCTGGCCGCTCATCGTCGTCCCGGCGCTGTTCCTGGCCTTCCCGGGGCGGGAGGAGGAGACCTTCCGCGACGCGCGCGCCCTCTTCGCCGGGCGCCACTGGGACGACCTCGCCTTCCTGGGGATCGGGCTCTACGTCTGGTGGATCGCGGGGCTGGCGGCCTGCGGTCTCGGCCTCTTCCTCCTCGACCTCGTCCCCTGGTTCCGTGCCCGGAACGCCCAGTCCCCGCCCTGGATCGCCGGGGCGCCCGGGGCCCGGCCGGCCGAGGAGGCGCTCTCCCGGGCGGCCGCGGCGCTCGGCATCGAGACGCCGCCGCTCGCCTGGGTGGCCGACGGTCCCCCCGTCCTGTTCTGCACCGGGACCCGGCAGCCGACCGTCGTCATCTCGAAGGCCGCGGTCGACCTGCTCGACCCGGACGAGCTCACCGGCGCGCTGGCCCACGAGCTCGCCCACCTGGAACGGCGCGACCCGACGCTCTCGTGGGCGCTCATGGGGGCGCGGGCCCTCATGTGGTTCAACCCGGGCGTGCAGGTCCTGGTGCGGGCCATCGCCCGCGACGCCGAGCGCGTCGCCGACGAGCGGGCGGGCACCGCCTGCCGGGACCGGCTCGCGCTGGCGAGCGGGCTCCTCAAGCTCTTCCGCGCCACCGAGGGGAGGGCCCCGGCCCGCACCGTGGGCGCACACCCGCTCTCGGCGGCGCTCGCCGAGCCCATCGCGCGGGCGCGGGCCCACGACATCGAGCTGCGCTGCCGGGCCCTGATGGAAGCCCCGCCGGAGCCGGTGCCGCTCGCGCGGATGCGCCTCGCCGCGGTCGCGCTCGGGCTCGGATTCCTGCTGTTCTTCGTGGTATGACCGCCGCCAGGGGCGCGGCCATGGGAAGCACGGTGAGCGAGGGTGCGCGTGCCCTCTTGACCTTGACCCTCGTCCTCGGGGGAACTGCCGCTGCGCTCGCGACGCTCGATGCGATGCCCACCTGGATGCACGGCCAGCCTCGCGGCGTGCGCCGCGCGGCGACGGTGGAGGAGGCCGAGCGTCGCCTGCAGGCCCGGGTCCTCGTCCCGTCCTACTTCCCCGACACCCTCCGCTGGCCCCCCTCCACCGTCCGGTTCGTCCGCGAGGACGGGGGCTCCGTCGCGCTCGACTTCCTGGGGAAGGACGGCTCCCCCGCGCTCCTGCTCGTCCAGACCGTCGGCGGCGACGGGGCCATCCCGGACGGGCTGCAGGGACGGCTCGCGGTGATCCAGCAGCAGAGCGCCCCGCTGGGCGACGACGCCGTCCTGGCGCGGGTGGTGGCCGAGGACGGCACGCTGTGGAGCCAGCTCAACTGGAGCCGGGGCGGGCGCCGCTTCCTCCTGCGGGGTCGCGGGTCGCTCGAGGATCTCATCCGGATGGCCCGCAGCATCCACGGGGAGAGCCGATGAGAAGCGCCAGGCTCCGGGAGCGGCTGAGGGGATCGCTGCAGACCCGCGTCTACATGCTGCTCGCGGTGAGCGCCGTGATCCCGGTGGGGATGCTCGCCTGGGCCTTCGGGGTCCGGGTGTCGCGCCTCGACCAGCAGCTCGTCGCCGCGCGGGAGTGGTCCGCCAAGACCGTGGCCGGCCAGGTCGAGGAGGAACTCAACCAGGGGTTCGAGGTCCTGCAGCGGGCCGCCACCGCATCCCACGTGAACCTCGAGGATCGCGACCCGGCCGCAGAGCGCGCGGCCCTCCGGGATCCGCGGGTGAGCCTGCAGTTCCCGGGCGGAGCCTTCTTCCTCGACACGGCCGGCGAGGTGGTGGCCGAGGAGCCCGACCGGGGGTCGAGGTCCATCGCGCCCCTCCCGGATCTCCCCGCGGTGACGACCGCCATCGCCACCGGCCGGCCGGTGGTCACGCCCTTCGTGGCGGGCAGGTCCGGCGAGCACGTCTACGAGCTGGTTCCGGTGAGGAACTGGGAGGGGCGCGTCACCGGTCTCACCGGCGGCGTCATCGACACCTCGCAGCACCACCTCCTCGTCATGCTCCGCTACCTCCGGCAGGGGACCGAGGGCTCGGCGGAGATCGTCGATCATTCCGGCCGCATCCTCGCCACCACCGAGCCGGGGCGGCCGGCCAGCACGTCCGCCTGTTCCGGGGTCCGGCAGCTCGTCGCCGAGGGCAAGGGGGTCTCCCGGCTCTGCAGCGATTGCCATTCCGGGCGCTCGCAGGATGCCCGGGGGCGGGCCGCGGTGACCACGGCCGCGGTCCACAATGCACCCTGGGTGATCCTGGCCCGCGTTCCGGCCTCCGAGGTGATGGGGGCCACCGGCGAGTTCCCGGCCTGGCTGGGCGGGATGATCTTCGTGGCGCTCGCCTGCGGCGCCCTCCTGGCCTGGGGGGCCGCGCGCAGCGTGGCCCTGCCGGTGGTGGCGCTCACCCGGGCCGCCGAGACCATCGCCGCCGGCGACCTCACCGGGCCGATCCCGCCGCTCGGGGAGGACGAGGTGGGGCGCCTGGCCCAGGCGCTCGAGAAGATGCGCCGGTCCCTCGTCGACCTCATCGGCGTGGTGGCCGAGGCCAACACCCGGCTGGAGGCGCGGGTGGTCGAGCGGACCGCCCAGCTCGGGGAGGCGAACGAGCAACTCCGGGAGCGCGAGATCGCCCTGGCGCGGCTCTACGAGAAGGTGGTGTCGGCCCAGGAGGACGAGCGCAAGCGCATCGCCCGGGAGCTGCACGACGACACCAGCCAGAGCCTGGCCGCGCTCGTGATGGCCATCGACGGGTCGCTGGCGGCGCTCAAGGCGGGGCTCACGCCCCGGCTCGAGGAGGCCAAGGCCCTCGCGGTCCGGACCATCGAGGAGGTCCACCGGATGATCCTCGACCTGCGCCCCTCGGTCCTCGACGACCTGGGGCTCCAGTCGGCCATCCGCTGGTACGCGGAGCGCCACCTGACCGGGCGCGGGGTCTCGGTCCGCTGCGAGTTCGACGCGCCCGACCGGCGCTTCCCGGCCGCCTTCGAGACCGCGCTCTTCCGGGTGTGCCAGGAGGCCATGAGCAACATCGCGCGCCACGCCCACGCCGAGAGCGTTCTCGTCCAGCTCTCGGAGGGGGAGGGTGAGATCCGCATCGAGATCGAGGATGATGGGCGCGGCTTCGAGCCCGACAACGTCTCGCACGCCGAGCGACGCCACTTCGGGCTCATGGGAATCGAGGAGCGGGTGGAGATCCTGGGAGGCAAGGTGGTGATCGATTCGGCACCGGGGCAGGGGACGCGCATCCGCCTCGCGGTCCCGCTCCCCAGGGAGGCGTAGGCGATGTCGCGGATCCGGGTCCTGCTCGCCGACGATCACGCCATCCTCCGCGAGGGGGTGAAGGCGCTGCTCGGGCTGTGCGACGACATCGAGGTGGTGGGCGAGGCCGTGGACGGGCAGGGGGCCATCGAGGCCACCCGGAAGCTCGACCCGGACGTCGTGATCATGGACATCGCCATGCCCGGCCTCGGCGGGCTCGAGGCGACCATCGAGATCAAGAAGGAGGGGCTGCGCGCCCGCATCCTGGTCCTTTCGCAGTACGAGGATCGGGAGTACGTGCGCCGCCTGCTCAAGGCCGGCGTCTCCGGCTACCTGCTCAAGAAGTCGGCGGGCGCCGAGTTGCCGAACGCCATCCGGGCGGTGCACCGCGGGGGGCTGGTCCTCGACCCGGAGGTCGCGCGCACCGCCATGGAGGACGGCGGTCCGGCCGCGGCGGGGTCCGGGGACCCCTACGAGACCCTCACCGACCGGGAGAAGCAGGTGCTCAAGCTGGTCGCCGAGGGGCTCGCCAACAAGGAAGTCGCCGACGTCCTCGGCATCAGCGTGAAGACCGCGATGTCCCACCGCGAGAAGGTCATGGAGAAGCTCGGCCTCCACAACCGCACCGAACTCGTCCGCTTTGCCATCCGGCGGGGCGTCATCCGCGTCGACACCTGACCGCGTCGCCCGCCTCACCTGCGCCAAATCCCCCGAACGCAGCCGCGCATGGGGCGTGAGCCCCAGCACCGCGAGGGGCGTGCCGCGCAACCCCCTGGATCCTGTAGGCAACGCGGAGCCTGACCGCCGGCCCGGTCCTTGCTCTTCTTTCGACCGCCTTGGTCGCCCCGGGAGGGGAGCGATCAGGGCCGGGGCGGGGAGAGCGCGTCTGAAGGTCATGTTCACGAGCGCGCCTGAGCCGGGACCGGTGGTCGAATCCACCGGCGCCTGGCTCCCCCTGGCCCTGGTTCACCTGGCGGGCGCGGCGCGCGCCGCGGGTCACGACGGCTCCATCGTCGATGCGCTCGCCACCGGTCTCGGCATCGACGAGCTCCACAAGCTCGTCCAGGACAGGGGCCCGGACGTGGTCTGCGTGTCGGCCACGACGCCCGGGTTCCCCGCGGCGCAGGAGTTCTGCCGGAAGGTCCGCGCCCCGGGACGGACCACCGTCGTCGGCGGGATCCACGCCTCGTTCATGTATCCGGAGTTCCTCCCCGAGGGGGGGATCGACTTCGCGGTGGTGGGGGAGGGGGAGGAGACCCTTCCGGAGTTGCTCCGCTGCCTCGCGTCGGGGTCCGACCCGGCACGGGTGGCCGGGATCGCCTTCGCCCTCGGGGGGCGCGTGATCCGCACCGCGCCCCGTCCGCGCATGGGGTCGCTCGATCCCCTGCCCAAGGCCTGGGACCTTCTCGACCCCCGTCCCTACGGCTGGCCCGGCAGGCCCGGCGCCAAGCTGGGCGCCATCACGAGCTCCCGGGGATGCCCTCGCCGGTGCACCTCGTGCAGCGACTCGGTCCAGTACGAAGGCTCCTGGCGCAGGCGCTCGGTCGACTCGGTGGCCTACGAGCTCGCGACGCTCCGGCGCGAGCACGGGGTGGGCGTGGTCAGCTTCCAGGACCCGGCGCCCACGGCCGACGGGGCGCGGTTCACCTCGCTCACGAGCCGGCTCGTCGAGCTCGACCTGGGGCTCGAGCTCGTGATCCAGTCCTGCGTCGAGGACGTCCTCCGGGACGAGGCGCTGCTCCCGGCCTGGCGGGAGGCCGGGGTGATCCACGTCGGGATCTGCCGCGGGACGTCGGCGGACAGGCTCGAGGGCGACGCGAGGGACCGCGCGCTGGCCGACGGCCGCCGCGCCGTCCAGGCGCTGCGCGCCGCGGGCATCACGTCGGAGACCTCGTTCTGGATCGGCTTCCCCGACGAGACGCCCGCGACCGTCGAGGGGACCCTGGCCCGGGCCCTCGCCTGGGAACCCGACACGGCCAGGTTCCCGCTCGTCACGCCCCTCCCGTACACGCCCGCCTGGCGGAGCTGGAGCCAGCACGTGATCACCCGGGACTACCGGCGCTACAACCAGGTCGAGCCGGTGCTGAAACCCCTCGCCATGGAACTCGCCGAGGTGTCCGCCGCCGCGGAGCGCTGCCGGCGGACCTTCGAGCGGGCGACCTCGACCCGGAGCCTGCCCGTCGTGGTGCGTCGCGTCGGCCCGTGGGAGGTGCACTCCCCGGGGACGGCGCCTGCGGCCGAACCGGTGAGCGAACTCCCCGCCGACGAGCCGGGCGAGAGCGACCTCCCGCCCCGCCTGCCGCGCCACTGACCCGTCCCTGGTACGGCGGCCGCAAGCCTTTCGCGGTGACCCCGCCAGGGGCGGAGCGGACGCAATCCATGCGTTCCGTACGCGGCATAAATAGCTGAAATCACTGATAGTTTGAAAGGCACAGAGGTTGCTAAATGGGTTGCCCCGGAGGGGTCGATGCTCGTCGCCATCGGAGTCGACAGGAAGAGGGCTTCCGTTGCATCCCGCGAGAGGCTCGCGGCCGCCGGGGAGGACCTTGCGTCCCTGGTGCGCTCGTACGCCGCCCTCGACGGTGTGGACGAGCTGTTCGTCCTCTCCACGTGCTACCGCGTCGAGATCTACGCCGCGTCCGCCTGCCCGTCCGCGGCCGCCGCCAGCCTCTCCTGTGCCCTGCGGCAGAAGGCCTCCGACCCCGAGCTCCCCCTCCTCGACCTCCGTGGCCCGGAGGCGTTCCGCCACCTCGTCCGCGTCGCCGCCAGCCTGGAGTCGGGCGTCGTCGGCGAGCCGCAGGTGCTCGGGCAGGTGAAGGAGGCCTTCGGACGTTCCGCCGAGGCCGGCACGGTCGGCAAGGAGCTCTCCTCGGTCATCGCCCGCGTCCTCCAGGTCGCGAAGCGGGTCCGCAGCGAGACGGCGATCGGGCGGGCGGGAATCTCCTGGGGGCACGCGTCGGCCGACCTGGCCGAGAAGGTGCTCGGCCCGCTCGACGGGCGCCATGCGGTGGTGGTCGGCGCAGGCGAGATGGCCCGCCTCTCCGCGCAGCACCTCCACGAGCAGGGGATGACCCTCGCGGTGGTGAACCGCACGCTCGCGAACGCCGAGGCCCTGGCCCGGGAGGTCGACGGCGAGGCGCTCCCGATCGACGCCCTGGCTGGGGAACTGGTCCGGGCCGACGTGGCGGTGGTCGCCGCCCCGGTCGCTCTCGAGGCGCTCGAGCCCAGTGGCGGGCGCGCGCTCATGAAGCAGCGCCGTCACCGGCCGCTCTTGCTCATCGACCTCGCCGTTCCCCGCGCGGTTCCGGCGGCGCTCGGCGACGTGGACGGCATCTACGTGTGCGACGTCGACGACCTGGCGCGCATCCAGCGCCAGGCCCAGGAGGCGCGCTCCGGAGCGGTGCGCGACGCCGAGCGGATCATCGATGACGAGGTCCAGCGTTTCGCGCGTGCGCTGGCCGAGCGGAGGGCGGCGCCCATCATCGCGGCCGTCCGCCACCGGGCGTCGGAGATCGCCCGCGAGGAGGTCGAACGCACCGTGCGGCGCCTCGGCGGAGATCCCGAACTGGAGCAGCGGCTCGACGCGCTGGCCGGTGCCATCGTGTCGAAGCTCCTGCACCAGCCGAGCGTCCGGCTGCGCATGGCCGGGCAGGACGTCGAGGGGGGGGACCAGCTCATGGCCGCCGCCGCCCGGATCTTCGACGTCCAGGGCGGAGTCGGCCCGGCGCCCATCGCCTGACCGTGTCCCGTGCTCCCACGGCAAACGTTGCGCACACGCCCCTTCCGGGCGCATAACCCGCGAATCGAAGTTCCGTTTTTTCCATGTCGACCGCTCCAGCGACCCCGGATCTGGGGCAAATCGCGCATGTTTCCAGGTGCTTCCATGTCACTGGGTGAAATGGCGCGGTCCTTGCGACCCATTCAGGGCTGATCGGAGCGATCGGACCCCATGGACGCGCTGACCGAGATCTGGAAGAGGCTCGCCCGGAGCATTCGCGCCCGGATCCTCCTCCCCACCGCGGTGCTCTTCGCGGTCGTGCTCGGCGCGATGGTCTACTCGGCGGTGCGGGCCTACGGTGCCGACATCGAGAAGGTCCAGCGGGAGCGGGCCGAGATCTTCGCCGCCAACGTCGCTTCCGGTGTCACCCAGAGCATGCTGGAAGGGCAGCCCGCCCAGATCCCGGACCTGCTCGAACTGGCCCGGAGCCACCGGGCCGACCTCGAGTCGATCAGCCTGCTCCGTCCGAGCGGGGAGGTGGCCTATTCCACCGACCACAAGCTCATCGGCAGCGTGCCGTGGAAGGACGTGCAGGCGTTCTCGCAGCCCCGGGTCGTCTCCGAGCCGGACGGCGCCAGGTACCACTACGCGGTCATCCGCCCGCTCGCCAACAGCGAGCGGTGCGCCAACTGCCACGGTCCGGGAACGCGCATCAACGGCTGGGTGGACCTCCGCTTCACGCGCGCCCCGGCCGTCGCCGCCCAGGGGGAGCTGGCCCGGACCCTGTCGGTGAGCACCGGCGTGGCCCTCCTGCTCCTCCTCGCCATCGCCTGGTGGCTCATCGGGCGGGAGGCGGTCGCGCCGCTCCATCGGCTGGTGACCGCGATGGCTCGTGCCGAGTCGGGAGACCTCACCGTCCGCGCCGACGAGGGCAGGCCCGACGAGCTCGGCACCGCCGCGCGCGGTTTCGACGCCACGCTGGCGGCGCTCCGGCGCAGCCAGGCGGAGCTCGAGTCCTTCTACCGGGAGCGGATGGTCCGGGCCGACCGGTTCGCCACCGTGGGCGAGATGGCCACCGGGCTGGCCCACGAGATCAAGAACCCGCTCGCGGGGCTCTCCGGCGCCCTCGAACTGCTCGCCGAGGACCTGGGCGGCAACCCCCGTCAGGCCGAGGTGGTGGGCGAGATGCGGCACCAGGTCTCCCGGCTCACCCACACCATGGAGAGCCTGCTCTCCTTCGCGCGCCCCCCCAAGGCCCAGCTGCGGGACACCGACCTCAACGCCACGATCGAGAAGGTCCTCTTCCTGGTCCGGCAGCAGCGACGGCTGGCCTCCATCCACGTCGAGGCCGACCTGGGGGAGGTCCCGCAGGTGCGGGCCGATCCCGACCAGCTGGAGCAGGTCTTCCTGAACCTCTGCCTCAACGCCTGCCAGGCGATGGGTCAGGCCGGGGGGCGGATCGTCGTGCGGTCCCGGATGACCGAGGGGCGGGTCGTCGTGGACGTCGAGGACACGGGCCCGGGAATCCCGGAGCACGTCCGCCCCAACCTCTTCAAGCCGTTCTTCACCACCAAGCGCGAGGGGAACGGGCTCGGGCTCGCCATCTCGGCGCGCATCGTGGCCGAGCACGGTGGAAACATCGGCTACCGGTGTCCGACCGCGGGGGGCGCGATCTTCACGATCACCCTCCAGCCGGCGAGGACCGTCCCGGAGCGCTCCCAGGAGATGACCGCATGACCGCCTCGCCCGCCCGGATCCTGGTCGTCGACGACGAGAAGCTCATCCGATGGTCGGTCGGGGAGCGGCTCCAGCGCGGAGGCTACGAGGTGGTCTCGGCCGAGTCGGGGGAGGAGGCCCTCGAGCTCGTCGCCGCCCGCGCCCCCGACCTCATGCTGCTCGACGTCCGCCTCCCGGGCATCGACGGGCTGGTCACGCTGCAGCGGGCGCTCGTCCACGCCCCGGAGCTCGCCGTGATCATGATGTCGGCCCACAGCACGGTCGACATCGCCGTGGAGGCGATGAAGCACGGGGCGATCGACTTCCTGGTGAAGCCGTTCCCCTTCCAGGCGCTCGACGCCGCGGTGGAGCGCGCGCTCACCGCGGCCCGGACCCGCCGGCAGATCGAGGTGCTCACCCAGGAGCGGCGCGGCGGCGGGGAGGCGCTCTCCGCGCTGGTGGGCCACTCGCCCGGGGTGGAACAGGTCCGCGCCATGGTCTCCCGCCTCTCCGGGAGCGACGCCACCACCGTCCTGATCGAGGGCGAGAGCGGGTCGGGCAAGGAGGTGGTGGCGCGGGCCGTCCACTTCTCCAGCGGACGCGCCGAGCGCCCCTTCCTCCAGGTGAACTGCGCGGCCCTCCCGGAGCACCTGCTCGAGAGCGAGCTCTTCGGCCACGAGCGGGGCGCCTTCACCGACGCCCACGCCCAGAAGCGCGGGCTCTTCGAGAGCGCCGAGGGCGGCACGGTGATGCTCGACGAGATCGGCGATCTCCACGCCGGCGGGCAGGCGAAGCTCCTGCGCCTGCTCGAGAACAAGACCTTCCGGCGCGTGGGCGGCGTCTCCGAGCTCCGCGCCGACGTGCGGGTGCTCGCCGCCACCAACGTCAACCTGGAGGAGCGGGTCTCGGAGGGGCGTTTCCGGGCCGACCTGTTCTTCCGGCTCAACGTGGTGCGCATCGTCCTGCCGCCGCTCCGGGAGCACCCCGAGGACGTGCCGGCCCTCTGCATCCACTTCATCGCCCGCTTCAACGAGGAGATGAACGGTCGGGTGAAGGGGGTGAGCCCCGCTGCGATGCAACTGCTGCAGGCGCATCGCTGGCCGGGCAACGTGCGGGAGCTCCGCAACGCGGTGGAGCGGGCCTTCATCCTCCACGCCGGGGTGGAGGAGCTGCGCCCCGAGCACCTCACGCCGGAGCTGCGGGGTGCGGCGGCGGCCGCGGCGGCCCGCCGGCCCGACAAGCCGGGCGCCGTTCCTCCCGACGGGCTCGTGCTCGAGGACGTCGAGCGAAAGCTCATCCAGGAGGCGCTCGAGCGCTCCAGCGGGAACCAGTCGCGGGCGGCGCGCCTGCTCGGGATCAGCCGGGACACGCTCCGCTACCGCCTGAAGAAGCACGGGATGGGCTAGGGCCCGGCCCGCGGTCCGGCCGGGAAGGCCTACCCGGCGGCGGCGAGCGGTTCGAGCGCGGCCCGGAGCTTGCCGCGGGCGCGGATCTCGAGCTGCCGGGCCCGTTCGCGGGAGAAGCCGAACTGGTCGCCGAGCGCCTGCAGCGAGACCGGCTCGTCGGACATGAAGCGCTGCTCGACGATGGTCCGCTCCCGGTCGTCGAGGAGGGCGAGCGCGTCGGCGACGCCCCGGTTCACGCGGGCCGACTCGCGGGCCCGGGAGAGCCGCTCGTCCTGCAGATCCTCGCCCGAGGCGCAGCGCTCCAGCGTGGAGGGCCCACCGTCGAAGACGGGAGTCTCGAGCGACTGGTCGCGCAGTTCCATGCGGCGGGAGGCCTCACGGACGTCGTCCGTGCTCACCCGGAGCTTCCGGGCCACGCGCTCGTCGAGGTCCTCCTCGGTGCCGGCCCGGGAGAGCTCGCGGCGGGTCCGCGACAGGGAGAAGAAGAGCCGGCGCTGCGTCTGCGTGGTTCCGACCTTCACGAGCGACCAGGACTGCAGCACGAAGCTCTGGATGTAGGCCCGGATCCACCAGGAGGCGTAGGTGACGAGGCGGATGCCCTGGTCGGGGTCGAACTTGGTCACCGCGCGCAGGAGCCCCAGGTTCCCCTCCTGGATGAGGTCGGCGAGGCGGAGCCCGTAGCCCCTGTAGCCGGCCGCGACCTTCACGACGAAGCGGAGGTTCGAGGTGACGAGCCGGTGTGCGGCGCGCCCGTCACCGTGGTCGCGGAAGGCGCGTGCCAGGGACTGCTCCTCGTCCACCGAGAGCAGCGGGTAGCGGCTCACGTCCTCGAGGTAGGCGGAGACGGTCTCGCGCATGTGAAGAGCACAGAGCAACAGGAGTGCCATCCCGGGAGGGGGGCAAATCACCCTGTTGGTAGGAGGGTTCCCCGTATCGCGGGACACGATCGGGGGTGTCGATGGTTACCTTTTTACCGATCCGGTCCCTGAAAACGCCCCTCGTGGGGCATCCGACGCATACATACCCAAAAGGGCTGCGGTCAGGGTTCTGACCCATCTGGGTCGATGCGAACCCTTGCATAAGAGTCTCCAGGGATCGCATCGTGGACCTACCGCATCGGCCATGAGCGAACTCCGTCCGAACCCTTCCACCGCCGAATCCCGTCCCGTCACCGAAGAGAAGGCCAGCCAGCTGGCCTTCGTCGCGCACGAGATCCGCAACCCCCTCTCCACGGCGCTCTGGAGCGTGGAGTTGCTCGCCCGCATGTCCCCCGAGGAACGGGGCGGCGCGAGGGGCGAGAAGCTCTCCCGCATGTCCCTGCGCGCCCTCACGCGGCTTCGCCGGCTGGTCGAGGATCACCTGCTCATCGCCCGGCTCGACGTGGGAGGCATCCCCCTCGAGCTGGAGGAGGTCCCCGCGCGGGAGATGTTCCCGGGCGCCATCGCCGTCGGCGCCGGGTCTCTCGAGCTCGAGCTGGAGTCGGGACTTTCCGTGGTGGGAGACCCCTCGCTGGCTCGCCGGGTCGTCGAGGGAATCCTGCTCGCCGCCGCCCGCGGCGGCGCCGACGTCCGGGTCACCGGTACGCGCAAGGGCAGGGTGGCCCGCTTCCGCATCGAGGGGGCGCCGGCCAGCCCCGAGGAGCTCGCGGACCCCCAGCGCGGCGACAGCGGGGACACCCGCGGGTCGGCGCTGGCACTTCCGGTCGCCCGGCGGGCCTGCGCGCTGCTCGGGGGTTCGGTCGGGGTGGACGGCGGCGCCTGGGTCCTCGAGTTGCCGGCGCCGGAGTCCCCCCGGCGCCAGGGGTAGGGCCCCCGCCGGAAGCCTTGACAGGGCAACCCCCCTCCGCTACAAGTCCGCGCTCCCTAAACGTTTTCTGCAAGTCCTCCCCGGCCGGTCGTCGCGGGGCGGACCAATGCGAGGTCGAACATGGCTACTGGTCTCCTGGGTCGCAAGGTCGGCATGACCCACATCTTCACCGCCGACGGCGACTGCGTTCCCGTCACCGTTCTCCAGATGGGCCCCTGCACCGTCATCCGCCGCAAGACCGCGGAGAAGGACGGGTACGACGCCGTCGTCCTCGGCTTCGTCGAGGTTCCCGAGAAGAAGGAGAAGCGGCTCACCAAGGCCGAGGTCGGCGTCTTCAAGAAGGCCGGGACGGCCGTGTTCCGCCACCTGAAGGAGGTCCGCCCCCGGGACCCGAAGCTCCTCGGCGAGCTCAAGACCGGCGACGTCCTCAAGGTCGACCAGGTCTTCAAGCTCGACCAGCGCGTCGACGTCACCGGCACCAGCAAGGGGCGCGGCTTCGCCGGCGTCTTCAAGCGCTGGGGGATGAAGGGCGCGGCCCGCGACTCCTCCACGGCCCACGAGCACCACCGGCACCCGGGCGCCATCGGACAGCGCAAGACGCCCGGCAAGGTGTGGAAGGGCAAGCACCTCCCCGGCCACTACGGCGTGGACAACATCACCACCCAGAACCTCATCGTGGCCGGCATCGAGGCCGAGGGAAACCTCCTCCTCGTGAAGGGCGCCGTGGCGGGACACGCCGACGGGCTCGTCTACGTCGACACGGCATCCAAGGGTCAGCCGCGCCCCAAGGTCAAGCAGGAGGTCCGCGTCCGGGCCAAGGCGAAGGTGTAGCAGCGGCGGCTTCAGCCGCCGCAAGAACCACTCACGGAACGGCTCCGAAGTACGGAGCTCCGAATTGCGAAAGGGCTGGCGAGTGATCGCCAGCCCTTCTTGCATCCGGTGCGGTCCCGAGGACCCGCTCTTGCGCCGGCTGGAGCCGGCGCTACTGGACTTCCGGAGGCCCGCCCGAGCCGCCACGCTTCCGGTCCCGCTCCATCCGGTACCGCACGTTCGGGTCGAGGGACTTCTTCCGGAGGCGGATGGACTGCGGCGTCACCTCGACGAGCTCGTCCTCGGCGATCCACTCGAGCGACTTCTCGAGGTTCATGTCGCGAGGCGGGACCAGGAGGATGTTCTCGTCCCGGCCGGCGGCGCGGATGTTGGTGAGCTTCTTCTCCCGGCAGATGTTGTACTCGATGTCGTTGTCGTGGGAGTGCTCGCCCACGATCATGCCGCTGTAGACCTTGTCGCCCGGCTTCACGAAGAGCTTGCCGCGCTCCTGGCCGGAGAAGCAGGCGTAGGCGACCGTCTCGCCCTCGCGGTCGGAGACGATGGCGCCGGCCTGGCGCTTGTCGATCCGCCCCTGCCAGGGCTCGTAGCCGTCGAACTGGGAGGAGAGGATGCCCTCGCCGCGGGTGAGGGTGAGGAAGTCGGAGCGGAAGCCGATGAGGCCGCGGGCCGGGACCCGGAACTGGAGCCGGGTGCGCCCCGACCCGAGCGGCTGCATGTCGACCATGCGCCCCTTGCGCGGTCCGAGCGCGCTGGTGACCGGGCCCACGCCGTCGGCGGGCAGGTCGCACACGAGCAACTCCATGGGCTCGTGGACCTCGCCGGCGATGTTCTTCAGCACCGGCTCCGGGTTGGACACGGTGAGCTCGAACCCCTCGCGGCGCATGTTCTCGACGATCACCGCGAGCTGCAGCTCGCCGCGCCCCACCACCTTGAAGGCGTCGGGGGTCTCGGTGTCCTCGACGCGGATGGAGACGTTCTTGTAGGCCTCGCGGTGGAGACGCTCGCGGATGTTCCGGCTGGTGACGTACTTGCCCTCGCGCCCTGCGAAGGGCCCCTCGTTCACCCGGAACACCATCGACATGGTGGGCTCCTCCACGCTGATGCGGGGGAGGGCCACCGGGGCGGAGGGGTCGCAGAGGGTGTCGCCGATGCCGATGTGCTCGGCCCCGGCGATGCAGACGATCTCGCCCGGGCCGGCGTCCTTCACCTCGACGCGCTTCAGGCCGTCGTAGACGTAGAGCCGCACGATCTTGGCGGGGACGATCTTGCCTTCCTCGCGGATGACCGAGATGACCGCGCCCTCGCGGGCCACGCCCGAGGCGATCCGGCCGATGGCGAGACGCCCGACGTAGTCGTCGTAGTCGAGGTTGTCGACGAGCATCTGCAACGTCGGATGCTCCTCCTCGGGGGGCATCGGGATGTGGGTGAGGATGGCGTCGAAGAGGGGCTTGAGCGTGTCCGACTCGAAGGCGCCGGCCACGGTGTGGGCGGCTCGCCCCTCGCGGGCGATGGTGTAGATGACCGGGAAGTCGATCTGGTGCTCGTTGGCGCCGAGGTCGATGTAGAGCGAGTAGACGAGGTCGAGGACCTCCTTCGCCCGCGCGTCCTGCCGGTCCACCTTGTTGATGACGAGCACCGACGGCAGACCCAGCGCCAGCGCCTTGGAGAGCACGAAGCGGGTCTGGGGGAGGGGGCCCTCGGCGGCGTCGACGAGGAGCAGCACCCCGTCGACGAGTCGCAGCGCCCGCTCGACCTCTCCCCCGAAGTCGGCGTGGCCGGGGGTGTCGACGATGTTGATCTTGATCCCACTCCAGGTGACCGCGGTGTTCTTCGCGAGGATGGTGATGCCCTTCTCGCGCTCCAGGTCGTTCGAGTCCATCACCCGCTCGACCAGGGTCTCGTTGGTGCGGAAGATGCCCGCCTGGCGCAGCATGAAGTCCACGAGCGTGGTCTTGCCGTGGTCGACGTGGGCAACGATGGCCACGTTGCGAATCTTGTCTCTGGCGATCATGGGAGGGGGGGGAGGCGGGCGGGTTCATATACGCGCTGCGTCGAACCGGCAAGGGGAAAGAGCCCTTGGCCGATCCGGGGAGGTCGTGATGGAGCAGGTGCAGGGGCTGCACCACGTGGCGCTGCGCTGCGCGGATCTGGGGCGATGCGAGGCCTTCTACCGGGAGGTGCTGGGGCTTCCGGTCCTGCGCCGCTGGCCCGACGAGGGGGGAGGGGACAGGAGCGTGTGGCTCTCCACCGGGGCCGGGTTCCTGGCGCTGGAGCGGGCATCCCGTCCGTCGGAGGAGGCCCCGTTCGAGGACACCCCGGCCGGGTGGCAGGTGGTGGCGCTCTCCATCCCCCGTGCCGGCCGGCGGGGCTGGGAGGAGCGGCTGGCCGCCGCGGGTGTCCGGCTGGCCAGGCGAACACCCTTCTCGCTGTTCTTCCGTGACCCGGAGGGAAACCGCGTCGCCCTCTCCCACTGGCCGGAGGAGGAGTGACCTTCGTCCGCCGCCGCTTCGGGAGGGACAACTACCTCTACCTGCTCGCCGAAGGGGAGGATGCCGCGCTCGTCGACCCCGCGGACCCCGAAGTGGCGCTCGATGCCGCCCGGCGGGCCGGGGTCCGGCCGAGGTGGATCGTGCACACCCACGCCCACGCCGACCATTCGGGCGGGAGCGCCCGGCTCCGGGAGGAGCTCGGGGCGGAGGTGATCGGCCACCACGGCGACGCGGCATGGTTCGCGCCGGACCGCGACCTCTCCGGCACGCCGTTCCTCGAGCTCGGACGTCTCCGCATCCGGGTTCACCTTGCCCCGGGTCACACCCCGGGGTCGGTGCTGCTCGAGTGGCAGGGGCGGCTCCTGACCGGAGACACGCTCTTCTGGTCGGGCTGCGGGCATTGCCGCCTCGGTGGCGACCCGGCCGTCCTCGCCGCGACCTTTCGCACCGTGATGCCGGGGCTCGACCCTCGCCTCGAGGTCCACCCCGGCCACGACTACGCCGAGGCGAACCTGCCCTTCGTCCTCGACCGGGAGCCGGCCAACCAGGCGGCGGCGGGGCGCCTCTCCGCGGTCCGGGCGGCCCGGGAGGCCGGGGTGGAGCCGGAGGCGACCGAGCTCGGCGAGGAGCGCCTCGTGAATCCCTTCCTCCGGGCGGGGGGGGACGAGCCCTTCGTCGCGCTCCGCCGGCTCCGGGACGGCTGGTGATGCCGGGGCGCCTCCGGGCCTGCTAGGATCCGGTCCACCGGAGGTGTGGGCCGTGCCCGGCTGGATCAACGTTCCCAACGTTCTGACCGCGACGAGGATCGTCCTCGCCCCGGTCTTCCTTTGGCGGTACCTCGTCGGGGACGAGGACGGGGCCCTCATCGCCTTCGCCGTGGCCGCGCTCACCGACGGACTCGACGGGCTCATGGCCCGGCTCCTCGGACAGCAGACCCGCCTGGGCGCCCTCCTCGACGCCGCGGCCGACAAGTTCCTGGTGGCCTGCGCCCTCATCGCACTGGCGGTGAGGGGGCAGGTGCCCTGGTGGCTGACCGGCGTGGTGGTGGGTCGCGACGTGCTCCTCGCCGCGGGGTCGATCTTCCTGCTCGCCACCCGGGCCCCCCTGCCGGTCCGGCCCACCCGGATCGGGAAGTACGCCATGGCGCTCGTGGCGCTGATCGTGGTCGTGGTGCTCGTGGCCGACTACCACGACGCCCCGGCGGCCCGGACCTCCACCTGGGTGGCCGCGCTGGGAATCGTGGCCTGCGTGCTGGTCATCGCGAGCGCGGTCCAGTACGCCTCGTCCTTCCTCTCCAGCGCGCGGCTGGGACGCCGCGCCCACGACACCGGCGGCCGTTGACACCCTCGCCATCAGCGGGTAGAAACGGCCCGCTTCCGACGATTCGAAGGCCCGTAGCTCAGTGGTAGAGCACTACCTTGACACGGTAGGGGTC
>JBAXVO010000120.1:0-9986 GCA_037129355.1 Deltaproteobacteria bacterium
CTGGGGTCGGCCGGCTCGACGTAGGCGTTGAAGTCGCCGAGGACGATGGTGGGCAGCGAGGTCGAGGGGTCGAGGTAGACGGCGTCGACGATGGCGACGAGCTGGGCGTCCTGGAGGGCCTGGAAGAACCAGGGAGGCAGTCCGAGGTCGGCGAGGGCGGAGAGCGTGTCCTCGACGTGGGTGCTGAAGATCCGCACCCAGTGCCCGCCCCGCTCCACCTCGACCGCGGTCCAGCCGCGCCAGCTGAAGATCGGATCGGGGCTTCCGCCCACCGTGAAGAAGGCGGTGGCGGGTGCCCCGTTCTCCAGGGCGACGGCGAAGAGGGCTCCGTTCCGGTCGCCCGGCGCGGGCGGGACCGGCGCCGGCACGAGGCCGGGCATCGCCGGGACCGAGGGCAGCGTCGGATCGCGCCAGTGAACGTCCTTGCGGACCAGGATCACCTCGTGATCGGTGTAGCGGAGGTCGCGCAGGGTGGCGGGGTCCGAGGGGTCGCCGATGCAGAGCTCGGCGTCCATGGAGGTCACCTGGGCGGCGACCTCGTAGTGCGCGCCCTGGCGGTCGAGCGCCCGCAGCAGGGTCGGGAGGAAGTCGATGGCCACCTCCTCGGCCACGGGGGCGACCGGGGCGCCGGCCAGGCAGGCGAGCGGGGGGCCGAGGCGCCAGGTGGTGACCTCCTGGAGGGCCAGCACGTCCGGGCGCGCCTCGGCGACCTCGAGGGCGATGGCCGCCGCCCGGGCGGGGAAGCGGGAGGCCTGCACGGTCGCCCACATCTCGTTCGAGGCCTGCAGCACCTCCGCCGGGCCCGGCGCCGCCGCGATCTTCAGGATGTCGGCGCCGAGGTACAGGTTGCGGGTCATCACTTTTACGGTTGGTGAACCGTGGCGCACGGCCCCGGTGGCGCTCGCGGTCGACGACGTCCCCCCCGGCGAATACGGCGACTCCGTCCCGCAGGCGGCGACGAGCACGGCGATGGCGACGATGGTTCCCCTCATGGCTTCTCTCCCGGTACGGGGCGGGATTGCCCCCTCACCTCCTCGACCGGGGCCGGGGACCGTTTGTGACCGGGAGGGCGACGTACCCCTGCGGGGCGTCCCGTCCGCCTAGAGGAGCGCGGCGCCGGCGATGCGCTCCCCGGCCAGAACCACGCGGTAGACGTGGCCGTTCTGGATGCCGTGGAGCGGCCAGGTCGAGGAGGACGGACGGGGCATGGAGCCGAGGTGTTCGGCGAGGAGCGCCCGCATCGACCCGCCGTGCATGACGACGAGGAGCGGCCCCGGGAGCCGGGCGACCGCGGCGGAAACGGCGGGGAGCAGGCGGCCGAGCAGCTCGTCGCGCGACTCCCCCCCGGGAGGCGCCGGTCCGGGGTCGGCGAGGTAGCGCGTCCAGGCCTCGGGGAAGCGATCCGCCGCCTCCTCCCGCGTGAGCCCCTCGAAGCTGCCGAACCGGCGCTCGCGCAGCGCGGCGTCGACGTGGTTCACCTCGAGACCCAGCTCGGCGGCCACGATGGCGGCGGTGTCGCGCGCCCGCAGGAGGTCGCTCGAGGCGACCGCCCGGATGCCCTCGCCCCGCAGCCGCCGGGCGACCTCCCGGGCCTGCTCCCGCCCGCGCGGGTTGAGCGGCACGTCGGTCTGCCCCTGCCAGCGCCCCTCGGCGTTCCAGTCGGTCTCGCCGTGGCGGGCCAGGAAGACGGTGGCGGTTCCGTGCATCGTCGGCTCCATCGTACTAGACCGTCCCCATGGCCTACACGCTCTTCATCGGGAACAAGAACTACTCCTCCTGGTCGCTGCGCCCCTGGCTCGTGCTTCGCCAGGGCGGGATCCCCTTCCAGGAGGAGCTGGTCTCGCTGCAGGACGACCCGGGCAAGGGCGCGCGCTTCGGCCGGCTCCCGGCCGGGCGGGTCCCGGTGCTGGCCCACGGCGAGGTCCTGGTCTGGGACTCGCTGGCCATCTCGGAATACCTGGCCGAGCGCCACCCCGGGCTCTGGCCGGCCGACCCCGTGGCCCGCGCCTGGGCGCGCTGCATCGTGGCCGAGATGCACTCCGGGTTCATGGACCTCCGGAAGGAGATGTCCATGGACGTGCGGGCGCGGCGGCCGCAGCGGCGCCGCACCGACGGCCTCTTCCGGGACATCGCCCGGGTGGAGCGGATCTGGACGGACACCCGGACCCGCTTCGGCGCCCGCGGCGACCTGCTCTTCGGGACCTTCACCATCGCCGACGCCTTCTACGCGCCGGTCGCCTTCCGGTTCCGGACCTACGGGGTCCAGCCGTCGGGGGCCGCCGGGGACTACCTGGCCGCCCTGCTGGCGCTGCCCGGGATGGTGGAGTGGGAGGGCGCGGCCGCCGGGGACGAGCGGCTCGCCGACCACGACCTCGACCTGCTCTACCCGGGGGACTGAAGGCCCCCTACTTGTTGACCTTCACGTCCTTGGTGACGAACTTGTAGCTCCCCACCAGGTCGGCGAAGGCGGGGAGCGCGGCCTTGTAGCTCTCGGCCGTCCGGGCGGTGAGCACGAACGTCACGAAGATGGAGTCCTCGGCGAGGAAGGCGATCGACTCCCGGTTGCCCCACTTGTCGCCGGTGAAGGTGCGGACCTCGGCCCGCCTCTTGTCGGCGGTCTCGAGGGCGCGCCCCTTCTCGACCTTCACGCCGGGCGAGTCCTTCCTCATGCCCTCGACGTCCCGGGCGATGAAGTCCTCGAGCCGCTGCCCCTTCTCGCGCGCGGCGGTGTTCACGTACAGCACCGCGGACGCCTCCGCGAAGGTCGATCCCATCGGGAAGAAGACGGTGGCGAGGCCGTTGCTCCCCTCGCCCTTCCCCTGGATCATCCAGCCGCGCGGGGCCTCGACGGTGAAGAGGTGCCCCGTGCCGAAGACCATGCCGGTGGTGCGGCCGACGGGCTCCGGCGTCGTCGCGGCCGGCGTGGCCGCGGTCGGCGGCGCCGGGTCGGCGGAGCGTCCGGTCGACGGGGAGGTCGCGGCGAGCGCGAGGAGGCAGGCGAGCAGTGTCCGGGAACGGATCGGCGAGCGCGGCATCCACCTAGCCTTCCACAAGGAGGCGCGACGGTCCACCGGCGCCGGAAAACTCCTTTACCCGGTCCGTGACAGGACGGAGACACGCCGGGATTAGCCAGGAGTGCATGCTCTACCCCGAACTGTTCCGTTCCCTGGAGGAGGGCCGCTGGAGCCTCTCCACCGACGTCCCCTGGGCCAGCTTCGACCCGGCGTTCCTCACCGACGAGCAGGCACTCACGGTGAAGATGAACGCCATCACGGAGTGGTCGGCCCTGCCCGCCACCGAGATGTTCCTGCGCGACAACGCCGGGGACGCCGACTTCTCGGCATTCATGTCGATCTGGTTCTACGAGGAGCAGAAGCACGCGCTCGTGCTCATGGAGTACCTGCGCCGCTTCCGGCCGGCGCTCCTTCCCACCGAGGAGGAGCTGCAGGCGGTCCGCTTCCCGTTCGACCCGGCGCCGCCGCTGGAGACGCTCATGCTCCACTTCTGCGGGGAGCTGCGCCTCACCCAGTGGTACCGGCGGGCGGCGGCGTGGCACGACGAGCCGGTGCTCCGGGAGATCTACGGCCTCATCGCCCGGGACGAGGCGCGCCATGGCGGCGCCTACCTCCAGTACATGCGACGTGCCGTCGATCGGGACGGCGACGAGGCGAGACGGGCCTTCTCCCGCGTGGGCGTGCTCATGGCGAGCGGGGGAAGGGCCGGGAAGCCCCTTCACCCCACCAACCTCCACGTGAACCGGGCGCTCTTCCCGGACGACACGGTCCAGGGCCGCCTCCCCGATCCGGGCTGGCTCGACCGCTGGCTCGACGAGCAGATCCGCTTCGACGCGGAGTGCGAGCAGGGGGTGGTGCGGGCCATCCTGGCCAACCTCTCGACGCTGCTCGGGGAGCCCATCCGTTCGGTGCGCGAGCTCTCCCGGTACCGGAAGGCGCACGCGGTGGCGGCGTAGGGGCGGATCCGGGTTTAAGATGCCCGCCCATGCACGCCACCGCCGCCCTCCTCGCCCTCTCCCTCGTCGCCGCCGACCGCCCCTTCACCGAGCTTCCCTACACGCCGGGGCTCGACCCGGCGGCCATGGACCGCTCGGTCGACCCGTGCGTCGACTTCTACGCCTTCTCCTGCGGGGGCTGGCAGAAGCGGAACCCCATCCCCGCCGACCAGTCCTCCTGGAGCGTCTACGGGAAGACCGCGACGGAGAACTTCCAGTTCCTCTGGGGGCTGCTGGAGACGGCGGCGGCGAAGCCGGACGCGGAGCGGACCCCGGTCGAGCGCCAGGTGGGGGACTTCTTCCAGGCCTGCATGGACGAGAAGACCATCGACGCGGCCGGGGCGAAGCCCATCGCGGCCGACCTCGCCGCCATCGACGGCCTGAAGTCCAGGGCCGACATCGCGAAGCTGGTGGCCCGGTTCCACCTGACCGTCGGCGGCGGGATGTTGTTTGGTTTCGGGAGCGAGCAGTCGTTCGACAACTCCGAGGAGGTCGTGGCCTGGGTCATGGCCGGTGGCCTGGGGCTCCCCGACCGCGACTACTACCTGAACGACGACGCCCGCTCGAAGGAGATCCGCGAGAAGTACCTGGCCCACGTGGCCGAGACGCTGCGCCTCTCCGGCGTGCCGGCGAAGAAGGCCGCGGAGCAGGCGCGGACGGTGATGGCCATCGAGACCGCGCTCGCCAAGGCCTCGCTCACCAAGGTGGAGAAGCGCGACCCCAAGAAGATCTGGCACCGCACGCCGACCGCCGACCTGGTCCAGGGCTCGAAGAGCTTCCGGTGGGCCGACTACCTGTCCGGTTCCGGCGCGCCGGCGTCTCCCTGGGTGAACGTCACCGAGCCCGCCTTCCTCGCCGAGCTGGACCGGCAGCTGGCCGCCCGGCCGCTCTCCGACTGGAAGACCTACCTGCGCTGGCACCGGGTCCGGGCCGCGTCGCCCTACCTCTCCACGCCGTTCCAGAAGGCCAGCTTCGGCTTCTATTCGGCCACCCTGCGAGGGGCGAAGGAGCTGGCGCCCCGGTGGAAGCGCTGCGTGCGCTGGACCGACGCCGACCTGGGCGAGGCGCTGGGCCAGGTCTTCGTCGCCAAGGTCTTCCCCCCCTCGGTGAAGGGGGACGCCGACGCCATGGTGAAGTTCGTCCAGGCGGCCATGTCGAAGCGCATCGACGCGCTCGACTGGATGACGCCGGAGACGAAGAAGGCGGCCCACGAGAAGCTGGCGGCCATGCGGAACAAGGTCGGCTACCCGGAGCGGTGGCGCGACTACTCGTCGGTGGTGGTGAAGCGGGACGACTTCGCCGGGAACGTGGCCCGGGCCAGCGCCTTCGAGACCCGGCGCCAGCTCGCCAAGATCGGCAAGCCCGTCGACCGGAGCGAGTGGGGCATGACGCCACCCACGGTGAATGCCTACTACAACCCCTCCATGAACGACATGAACTTCCCGGCCGGGGTGCTGCTGCCGCCGCTGTGGGATCCGAGGATGGACCTCGCGCCCGGCTACGGGAACACCGGCGGAACGGTGGGGCACGAGCTCATCCACGGCTTCGACGACGAGGGGCGGCAGTTCGACGCCCGGGGCAACCTGCGCGACTGGTGGACCGAGGCCGACGGGAAGGAGTTCGAGAAGCGGGCCGCCTGCGTCGCCGACCAGTACGCCCAGTACACGGTGGTGGACGACATCAAGATCAACTCGAAGCTCACCCTCGGCGAGGACATCGCCGACCTGGCCGGGATCCTGCTCGCCTGGGACGCCTGGAAGCTCGCCACCGCCGGGCAGAGGCTCGAGCCGCGCGACGGGCTGACCCCCGAGCAGCGCTTCTTCGTGGGCAACGCCCAGTGGGTCTGCGCCAACGAGCGCCCCGAGGACATGCGCGTCCGGGCCATGACCGACCCCCACTCCCCGCCCGCCTGGCGCGTGAACGGGCTCATGCCGAACGTCCCCGAGTTCGCCAGGGCCTTCTCCTGCAAGGCCGGCCAGCCGATGGTCCGGGAGAACGTCTGCCGCATCTGGTGAGGCGGGCCGTTCGACCTTCGCCTTGACGGCGGCCCAAGTCTCGGGCAGATCTGCGAGCCGACACGCGGGAATAGCTCAGTTGGTAGAGCATCAGCTTCCCAAGCTGAGGGTCGCCGGTTCGAATCCGGTTTCCCGCTCCAGTCTCGGATGAACGGAAGGCCCGGTAACCCCGGGCCTTTTCGTTTTTCGCAGGAGGGGTCGGCGGACCCTCCGCTGGCCCCCCACGCCTCGGCCCGGGCGCCCCGGCGCGCCCTCGCCCTACTCCGCCGTGTCGGCCGGCAGGACCCCGAGCGCCACGGCCATCCGGACGAGGTCGGCGAGCGTGGTGGACCCCATCTTTTCCATCACGCGGGACCGGTGGACCTTCAGGGTGTTCTCGGTGATCCCCAGGGCGCCCGCGCTCACCTTGTTGGAAGCCCCCCGTACGACCTGATCGAACACCTCTCGCTCCCGAGGCGTGAGCCCGGCGAAGCGGCGCCGGAGCGCCCTCGCCCGGTGGGTCGCGGCGGCCTCCGCCGCGCTCCTCAGGAGCGCACGCTGGACCACGTCGAGAAGGGCCGCCGGGTCGACGGGCTTCAGGAGGAAGTCCGCCGCCCCTCCCTGCATGGCCCGGACGGTCGTGGGCACGTCGGCGTGCGCGGTGAGGAACACGATCGGTACCGGGTTCTTGCGGCGGCGCAGTTCGTCCTGGACCTCTGGCCCGGTCATCCCGGGCATGCGCACGTCGAGGATCACGCAGGTGGGGGGAACGAGCCGGGCGGAGCGGAGAAAGGCCCACGGGCAAGCCCACTCCACGGCGCCGATCCCGCGAGGGTCGAGCAGGAGGGAGATCGAGCGGCGGACGGCGACGTCGTCGTCGACGACGTGGACCTGCCGGCGGGGAATGGGGACATTCATCGCGTGCTCCTGGAAAGGCTCCCCGGAATGGCACCGGGACCGCATAATGGCACCGGATGCGGATGAACCGACTGAGGATCTGCTTCGCCGACGCGGAGGTCGAGCGCCGCTTCCGGATCGACTCCTTCCCGGAGGAGACCCGCCTTGGAACGGCCATCCTGGGCACCTGGGTCGTCGTCTTCGCGGCCTTCGCCCGGAACGACTTCCTCCTCCACGAGGGCCGGACGCTTGCCGCGCTCGTCGCGGTACGCGTCGCGATCATCGGCTCGCTGCTGGCCGCCATCTGGACCATCCGGCGAAGCCGGGATCCTGCGCTTCGCGATGCGGTCCAGGTGCTCGCGACCTTCGTCTCCGTGGCAGGCGGGCTCTACGTGAACTACACGCGCCCGGAGAGCCTCTCGCCGCTCTTCGCCCTGAACGTCGTCGGCACCGTCAGCTGCTGGGTGCTCCTCCCGCTGCCGGCGCGCCTGCAGGCGCTCTCGGCCGCGATGGTCACGGCAGGGGCCGTCACGACGCTCCTCTTCAAGTCCCGTCCCTACCACCCCGTGGAGGTGGTCCGCGTGACGCTGGAGTTCCTGCTCGCCAACGGCATCGGCGCCGCGGCCTCGATCCTCTCCAACCGGAGCCGACGCGCCCGATGGGCCGCGGTCCTGGCCAGCGAGGAAGCGAGCCGGGCGCTCGTGGCCTCCCAGCGGCAACTCGCGGACGCCCGGGTGACCGAGATCCAGTCGCAGCTCATCCAGGTCCAGCGCGCGGGCGGGATCGGTTCGCTGGCGGTCGCGATCGCCCACGAGCTCAGCCAGCCCCTGACGGCTGCACGGAACTGCGCCCACGCGGGCGGCGGCTATCTGGATCAGGAGCCGCCGGGGCTGACGGGCCTCCGGACCTCGCTCGAAGGCGTGGAGGCGGGCCTGCAGAAGGCCTCCGAGATCATCCAGCGGCTTCGCGACTACCTCCGCCGGGGAGAGGTCCGGCGCGAGATGGTCTCCCCGGTCGAGCTGGGGCGTGATGCCCTCGCGCTCGTCGAGCACGCGGCCGCGAAGCGGGGCGTCACCCTGAGCATCGACGTGTCCCCGGATGCCCCGGAGGTCACCGGCGACCGTGTCCAGCTCGTCCAGGTGATCATCATCTCGCTGGTGAACGCCATGGACGCGATGGAGTCGACGCCGGGGCTGCGGCGCGTGCGCCTGTGGGCCCGCCCTGTCGCTCGCGGGCTGGAGATGGGGGTGGACGACGAGGGGCCCGGCATCGCGCCCGAGAACGCCGGGCGGGTGTTCGAAGCCTTCTTCACGACGAAGAAGGAGGGGATGGGAATGGGGCTTCCCATCGCCCGCAGCATCATCGAAGCGCACGGTGGCTCCATCTCGGCGGAGGCCGGGCCCGGCGGAGGAACGAGGGTGGCCTGGACGATCCCGCTGGGCGAAGCGTCCAGGCCACCTTGATGTTCGAGGGGGCTGGCGCTAGCCGTTGACGACCCTCATGGCCGCCTTGTTGGTCTGGGCGATGACCTTGGGGAGGTCCAGCGTGGTCATGCGCCCTTCCTTGACGATGTAGCGCCCGTTGACGACCGTGTAGGCGGCGGGGGCGGAGGCGCAGAAGAGCAGCGACGCCACCGGGTCGATCATGCTCCCGCCGGCGAAGCCGACCTGCTCGAGATTGACGGCGAAGAAGTCGGCGCACTTGCCGGGCTCGAGCGAGCCGATGTCGTCCCGGCCGAGGACGGCAGCCCCGCCGATGGTGGCGATCTCCAGGGCGTCCCGGGCGCTCAGCCATTCCTTCTTCGCCTCCGGCGGCCCACCGGGGTTCAGGCTCAGATTGAGCCGGGCCAGCAGCATGGCCTGCCGGGCCTCCCCGAGCATGTGGGAGCCGTCGTTGCTGGAGGAACCGTCCACGCCGAGACCGACCTTCACGCCGGCGTCGCGGTACTTCTTGACCGGCGCGATGCCGGAGGCGAGGCGCATGTTCGAGCACGGACAGTGCGCGACGCCGCAGCCCGTCTTGGCGTAGAGCGCGATCTCCGCGTCGTTGACGTGCACCGAGTGGGCGAACCAGACGTCGTCGCCGACCCAGCCGAACTTCTCCATCAGGCCGACCGGTCGCAGGCCGTACGTCTTCAGGGTGTACCGCTCCTCGTCGAGCGACTCGGCCAGGTGGGTGTGGAGCTTCACCTTGTGCTGCCGGGCCAGCTTGGCCGAATCGACCATGAGCCCCTCGGTGACCGAGAAGGGCGAGCAGGGAGCGAGCACGATGCGGGTCATCGCCCCGTGCTTGGGGTCGTGGTAGGCCTTGATGACCCGCTCGCAGTCCTTCAGGATCGCCGGCTCCTCCTCGACGCAGCTGTCGGGTGGGAGGCCGCCCTTCGAGACGCCGAGCGACATGCTGCCGCGGGAGGCGTGGAACCGCATCCCGACCTCGGCGGCGGCCTGGATGGAGTCGTCGATCTTGCAGCCGTTCGGGAACACGTACTGGTGGTCGAAGGCGGTCGTGCACCCGGTCAGCGCCATCTCGGAGAGCCCCGTCTTGATGGCCAGCTTGACGTCCTCCGGCTGCATGCGGGCCCACATGGGATACAGGACCTTGAGCCAGTTCCAGACGTTGCCGTCCTGGGCGGCGGGGACGACGCGGGTGAGGTGCTGGTAGAGGTGCTGGTGCGTGTTGACCAGGCCGGGCAGCAGGACGTGCCCCTTGAGGTCGAGCACCTCCTCCGCGGTCCTGGGCAGGCTGCTCGTCGGCCCCACCTGCTTGATGATGCCGTCCTCGATGTAGAGGCCGCCATCCTTGATCTCCCGGCGACCGCCGTCCATCGTCACCACGACGGTGGCGTTCTTCACCAGCATCGTCCTGGGGCGCTTGCTGCCGACGCCGGCCGCCGGCTTCTTGGCCGGCGTGGCCTGGGCGTCCGCCGCGGAGGGGCCGCCCGCCAGCGCCAGCCCCACGCCGATGGATGCACCGGTCGCGAGGAAGCCGCGGCGGGAGATGCCTGCCGGGGTGGGGGTCTCGTTCTTGGGAGCCTGGTTCCGATCGTCCTTCTCGCTCATGTCGGTTCTCCGTTCAGCGGGTTGCGG
>JBAXVO010000121.1:0-9882 GCA_037129355.1 Deltaproteobacteria bacterium
GTTCACGCGCTGGGATTACGGGGTGGACAAGGGCGTCTTCCAGCGTCATGGCGTCTGGACCATGGCCCCCGACGGCAGTCGCCTGCGGCTGTTCTTCGGCAACACGGTGCTGGACCCCAACGCCTTCTGGCAATGCGTCCCGGTCCCGGGTCGGCCGGAAGTCATCTCCACGTTCGGCGGACACCATGCCGGCCCTTATGGTGTCGTCGGTCTGCTCTGGAACGGCCTGGGTGTCGAAGCACCGCGTGGCGACGGCTACCGCTTTCTCACCCCGGAGTACCCGACCTACTTCGATGGCGCATTTCAGACCGGCTACATGGATCCCCACCCGCTCAACGAACACGAGTACCTGGTTTCCTATGGCGGGGAGGGCGGCCAGAAGAGCCGCATTTACCTGCTCGACAGCCGCGGCAACCAGACGTGCGTCTGGGAGGAGGCCGGGGACCTGGCCGGCGTCGCGGCGGTCCTCGAGGAGGAGGCGGACCGGACCTCGAACCCCGCCGAGGCCGCCGCCCGGTACATGGCCGTGGCCCGCTGGTGGGAGGACCGGATCGGCCGGAGGGACCGGGCCGCGCTCTTCTACGGCCGGGCCGTGCGGCTCGCGCCGGACCTCTCGGAGGGGCGCCGCCGCGCGGTGGCCTGTGCCGAGGTGCTCGGCCGCCACGCCCACGCGCGAAAGCTCCTCGACTCCTGGCGCGACGCCGGCGGGGATCGCGCCGAGCTCGCGAAGGCCTACGCCCACCTGGGAACGCTGCTCGTCGACGAGCCGCTCGAGCACGGGCTCGCCCTCGAGGCGACGGTCGAGGCGATGCTGCTCGACCGGTCGGTGCCCGGCGCTGCGGAGACGCTGGAGCGGCTCCGCTCCACGCCCCGAACCTGGCGCGACCAGGCCGGCGCGCTGGAGGCGCGAGCCGCGGTGGAGCGGGACCGGCGGGAGGCCTCCCGCATCTGGCTGCGCCTCGCCGCGCTGCACGTGGCCTACGATCCCGACGGAGCGGCCATGGCCCGGGAGGCCTTCGACCGCGCCTGGCTCGCCTCGCCCGGAAACCCGCGCGCCCTCGACCTGCTCGAGCGCTGGCACGGGGAGCGGGGCGACTGGACGGCGCTCCGCGAGGAGCTCACCCGGCTCGCCCGCAGCTCCCGGGACCTCGCCGCGGCGGTGGCGGCCAACCTCCGGCTCTCGCAGCTCCTGCTCGTCCGCTTCGGCGACGCCGAGGGGGCGGTCGACGCGCTCGACCGGGCCCTCGACCTCGACCCCGCCAACGAGGAGGCGGCGCTCCACCTCTTCGAGGCCCACGTCGACGCCGGGCACACGACCGAGGCCCTCTCGGCCCTCGAGCGCCACCTGGCCGCGGGGCCCCGCCGTCCCGAGCACGCGCCGCTCCGCCTCCGGGGAGCGGAGATGGCCATCGCCGCCGGCCAGCCGGCCCGGGCCCGCCACCTCCTCGAGGCCGCCCTGCGCGAGGCCCCCGGCTTCGTCCCCGCGGCCCGAGCGCTCCTTCCCCTGCTCGACGCGGCGGGGGACTGGCCGCAGCTCGTGGAGACCCTCCAGTCGGTCGCGTCGTCCGAGCGGGATCCGGCCGCGCGGGCCACGCTGCTCCTGCGCGCGGCGGAGCTGACCCTCGACTCGATCGGCGACCCCGCCGAGGCGATGCGCATCCTCTCCTGGGCGCTGCTCGCCGAGCCGGCCCGGATGGCGACGCGGCGCGCGCTCGAGGCGGTGGCGGCGCGCAACGGGGACTTCACCGAGCTCTCCCGGGCCTTCCGCGCCGGCGCGGCGGTGTCCGGGACCGACCTGGGGACCCGCAAGGCGCTCCTGCGCCGGGTGGCCGAGATCGAGGACCACGACCTCGGGCACGCCGAGGAGGCGGCCCGGGTGTGGCGCATCCTCGCCGACCTCGACCCGGGCGACCGCGGCGCCGCCAGCGCCTACGAGGCCGCGCTCTCCCGGGCCGGACGGCACGCGGAGCTCATCGACGACCTGACCGGCCGGCTCGCGGGCGCCTCGGACGCAGACCGACGCGAGCTCTCGAAGAAGATCGCCCGGCTCCACCTCGAGGCCGGCGACGCCCCGCGGAGCGAGTCGGCCTGGCGCGAGCTCCTCGCGCTCGACGGGACCGATCCGGAGTCCTTGCGGGGGCTCGCCACCGCGCTCCGCGTCGACGGGTCCGAGATGGCGGCCGCCGAGCTCTGCCAGGTGCTCGCCCGGCTGGCGGCGCAGGGGGCGCCGGACGCCGCCGAGCTCGAGGCCGAGCGGGCCTCGCTGCTCCTCCACCCGCTGGCGCGGCCGCTCGACTCGGCCGACGCCTGGCTCGCCCTCCTGGAGGCGGGCGGCCTCGCGCCGCTGCAGGCCATGCAGGCGGTCCGCGCGCTCGAGGGGCTCATCGGCAGCGGCATCGAGCCGGTGCGCATCGCCCGCGCGCTCGTTCCCGTCCACGCCGCGGCCGGCGACACCGCCCGCCACGTCCAGATGCTCGAGCTCATCGCCCGCGACCCGGCGGCCTCGCCGGCGGACCGGGCGCGCATGTGGCTCGACGTCTCGGCCATCCGGCAGGACCGGCTCGAGGACGCTCGCGGCGCGCTGGACGCGGCGGCTGCCGCGCTGCGCGAGGCGCCCGCCCACCCCGAGGCGCTCCGCCGGGTCGAGGACCTCGCCACCCGGGCCCGCGCCTGGGCCGAGCTCCACGCGCTGCTCGCGGAGGCGGCCGACGCGCTCCGGGGGCAGGGGGCGGAGGAGCGGGCCCTGCGGATGCGGGCCGCCCAGCTGGCCGAGGAGGAGCTCGGTTCGCAGGAGCAGGCCACGGCGCAGCTGCGTCGCGTGCGCGAGATCGACCCGTCCGATCCGGAGCCGCTCGCGGCCCTCACCCGGCTCGCGCTGGCCGGGGAGCGCTGGGGCGAGGCCCGCGACCTCCTCGGGGAGCGGGAAGGATTCGCCTCGTCGAACGAGGAACGGGCCGCGCTCGCGACCCAGCTCGGCGACCTCCTGCTCGAGCGGCTGGGCGACCCGGCCGCGGCGGTCGCCGCCTACCGGAGCGCGCTCGCGCTCGTCCCCGAGGAACACTCGGCCCGACTGCTCGCCCGGACGGCGCGCGCGCTCGAGGGAGCCCACGACCGGGAGGGGCTCGCCGCGGTCCTCGACGAGCTCTCGCGCCACCCCAACGTCCCGCCCGGCCTCGACGTCCCGGTGCTGCCGCCTCCGGTCGATCCGGCGGAGCGGCTCGCCGACGCCCGGGCGCGTCTCGCGCGCGACCCGCACGACGTGGCGGCCGCGGCCGAGATGGAGCAGCTCGCCCAGGACCTCGACAGTCCCTCCGACCTGGCCTGGGCGCTCGAGCAGCGGCTGACCGCCGCGCTCTTCGACTCGGAGGTCGCCTTCCGGATCGCCGAGCTGCGACGCCTCCGGCTGGGCGACCCCGAGGGCGCGCTGCGGCTGCTTCACGAGCTGGCCGCCCACGACCCGGAGCACCCGGGCCTGCGCCAGTCGGTGCTGCAGTTCGCCCGGGAGCCGGGGACGCTGGGGCGGGAGGCGCTCGCGCTGGTCGACCAGGTGCTGACCTCCCCGCGGGACGTGGAGACCCGGCTCACCGTCCGGGAGGACCGGCTCGCGGTCGAGCAGGACCTCGCCGAGCGGGCGCACCTCCAGGGGGAGATCCGGACCCTCCTCGAGGTGGACCTCGCCGATCCGTCCCGCGCGCTCGACGCCGCCCGTGGCGCCTTCGCGTCCGGGGGACGGGAGCGCGAGGAGGCCCTCGCCGACATCCCGCGCCTCGCCGAGAAGTCGGGGAGGCTCCCGGTGCTGGCCGACGTGTACCTGGCCGCCGCCGACTCGATGACCGGGGAGGCCGCCGCGGACTTCCTCCGGCTGTCGGCCCGCACCTGGGAACGGACCGACGACCTGGGCGCCCAGGTGGTCGCCTGGCGGAGGCTCTGCGAGGAGGTCCCCGGCGACGTCGAGGCCCTGGAGGCGCTCGACCGGATCCTCTCCCGGGAGCGTCGCACCGACGAGCTCGTGCAGGTGCTCGCCGACCTGGCGGTGTCCCGCCGGAGCGATCCGGGGCGGCGGCTCGAGGTCCTGCTCCGGCGCGCGGTGCTCCTCGAGGGGTCGGAGGACCCCGAGGCGGCCGTCGCCGCCTTCTCCGCGATCCTGGACGAGTTCCCGCAGGAGGGAGCGGCCCTCGCAGGTCTGGCGCGCGCGCTGGCGCGACCGGGCTCCCGGGCCGCCGCGGCGCGGCTGCTCGAGAAGGTCCACCGGGCCAGCGGCGACAAGGATCAGCTCGCCGACCTGCTCGAGCTCCGGCTCGGGGAGTTGCCCGACGACGAGCGCGCAGCGGCCCTCGCCGAGCTGTCCGGTCTGCGCGAGGCGTCCGGGAAGCCGGATGCCGCCTTCGAGGCGCGGGTCCGCCAGTACGCCCTGCAGCGGGGTGACCCTGCTGCCGAGCCGGCGCTCCGCGCCGAGCTCTGCCGGCTCGCCGACCTGGCCGGGAACGACGAGCGGCTGGCCGGAATCCTCTCCCACGCCATCGCGGACGGGCTTCCCGACGACGCCGCGGAGGAGGCCGGCGCGGTGGTGGCGCAGATCCACCGGACCCGCCAGGCATGGGAGCCGCTCGTCCGCGCCCTGCGTTCCCGGGTCGGGCTGGTGCGCGACTTCCGGCTCCGCCGCGAGCTCTGGCAGGAGATCGCCGAGGTGGCCGGCGACCGGCTCGGGGACCCCGACCGGGCGCGCGAGGCCTGGGGAGAGGTGGCCGCGCTGCTCGATCAGGAGGGCGAGGAGGCCGCCTCCCGCCCCGGAGGCGCCGTCGACTGCGCCGAGCTGCACGCGCGGGCTGGCCGGATCCGCAGGGATCGCCTGGGCGACGGACGGGGCGCGGTCGCCTCGCTGCGCGCCGCGCTCGCGGCGGTCCCGGACCACGCCGGGGCGCTCACGGCGGCGGAGGAGCTGTCGCGCGATCCGGAACTGCTCGCCGCCGATGCCCCGTTCTTCGCCGAGGTCCTGGCGCGGGCGCTCGCCGCCGCCGAGGGCGAGGGGCGGTCGGGGGAGGGCGCCGTCCTCCGGTCGACGCTCGCCGCGCTCCACGAGGAGCAGCTCGACGACCTGGCCGGCGCGCTCTCGCTGCTCGAGCCGCTCCTGGCGAGCCACCCGGATCACGCCGAGGCGCTCGGAAGGGTGGAGCGGGCCATGTCCCGCGACCCGGACCGGGCCGGCGCCATCCTCGAGAAGGCCTATGCCGCCACCGGGCGGAACGAGCCGCTCGCGGCGTTGCTCGCCGAGCGGCTGCCGCGCCTGGGCGAGGCCGGAGGCGCCGTCGCCCTGCGCGTGGGCGCGCTCCTCGAGGGCCCGCTGGAACGTCCCGCCGAGGCGCCGCACTTCTACGAGGAGGCGCGCCGGCTCGATCCGTCGCTCGCGCCGCGGGCGCTGCCGGCGCTGGAGCGGCTCTACCGGCGGCTGGAGCGGTGGGAGGACCTCGCGACGGTGCTCGAGGCGCTCGCCGAGGCCGAGACCCGCGCCGAGGGGCACACCGGGCTCCTCTTCGTCCTCGCCCAGCTCTGCGAGGAACGGCTGGCGGCGCCGGGGCGGGCCGCGAAGGCCTACGAACGCATCCTCGAGTCGCTGCCCGGCCACCCGGCCTCCCTGCGGGCGCTCGCGCGCATCGCCGAGGAGGCCGAGGGCACGGAACCGGAACTCTCGCTGGAGATCTGGGAGCGGCTCGCCCGGTCGGACGCGACGGACCGGCGCCCGCTCGAGGCCCTGCAAAGGCTGCAGTCCGCGCACGGCGACCTGGTCGGACTCGCGGACACCCTGCGCAGGCTCCTGCCCTTCGAGCCGGGGTCCGAGCGGGAGCTCCGGCTCGGGATCGCCGAGGCGCTCATCGCCGCCGGCGACGCCGGAGCCGTGGTGGAGGAGGCGCGCCGGGCGATGGCTCTCGGCCCGGCCAGCGACGCGGAGCTCGATCGGATGGCCGCCATCTTCCGGGCCGTCGGGGCCGAGGAGGACGTCACCCGGGTGGTCGAGGCGCGCGCCCGGCGCATCGGCACGGGCAGCGCCGCCGCCGAGGCCTGGCGCGCTGCCGCGGAGGCCTGGCTGTCCCAGGGTCGCACCCTGGAAGCCGGCGCGGCGCTCGGCGAGGCCTTCGCCTGCGACCCGGGCAGCCGCACCACCTTCGACGCGCTCCGCTCGCTCCACGCCGACACCGGCGACTGGGGCGCGTGGGCCCGGGTCACCGAGCTCTTCGTGCCGCGCGTCGACGACGCCGCGAGCCGGGCCACGCTGCTCGAGGAGCTCGCCGAGGTGCTCGAGAGCCGCGCCGACCATCCGGCCGGGGCCTGGAACGCCTGGCGGCGCGCCTTCCGCGAGGCCCCGTCCTCGGAGCGCGCGCTCGCGGCGCTGACGCGGCTCGCGCCGGACCACGGAGATCCCGCGGAGCTCGTCAACTTCCTCGGGCAGGCCGCCGAGGGCGCGACCGGCGAGCGGCAGGGGCGCCTCCTGCTCCGCCTCGCCGTCGAGCGCGGAATCCATCGGGGAGACGTGGCCGCCGGGGCCGCCGCGGTTCGCCGCGCTCTCGAGGCCGACCCCGCCTGCCTCGAGCCCCTGTCGTCGGGGGACGAGGCCTTGCCCTGGGCCATCCGGGCGCGCCTGCTCGCCTGGGGGGCGGCTGCGGTCGACCCCACCGATCCGGGCAGGGCGCTCGCCCTGCTCGAGGCGGCCCACCGGCTCGCACCGGAGGACGCCGACGTCGCCCTGTCGCTGGAGCGCTGCTACCGGGAGGGCGGGAACAAGGAGCGGCTCGTCGAGCTCCTCCGCGTCCGGGCCTCCGTCGCCGCCGAGCCGGGCGCGAAGGCCGGGATCCTGATCGAGCTGGGCGAGCTCCTCGACGAGACCTTCCACCGCACCGCCGAGGCCGAGGCCGTCTACCGGGACGCGCTCGCCGCCGGCGTCGAGCCCGAGCGGGCGGCGGCGCTCCACCTCCGGCTGGCCCGGATGCGCGCCCAGGAGGCCGGCGACCCGGAGGAGGCGCGCACCGACTACGAGCGGGTGCTGGCGCTCGAGCCCGGCAACCTCGAGGCCATCCGCGCGCTCGCCGCGCTCCGCGGCCGGGCCGGGGACCGCGCCGGGCTCGCGGAGCTGCTCGTGGCCGAGGCCCGCCACGTCGACGACGGACGGCGAGCGGCCGACGCCCTCGTCGAGGCGGTGCGGCTCCTCGAGCTGGAGGGGCGTTCCCGCGACGAGACGGCCGGGCTCCTCGAGGAGGCGCTGGCTCGGGTGCCGGATCACCTCCGCGCCACCCTGGCCCTCTCCGAGGTGCTCGAGGCCCGCGGCGACCACGCCGGCGTGGCGCGCCTGCTCGACGCCGCGGTGGCCCGGCTGGGCGACGCCGAGCCGAAGGAACTGCTCCGCCACCTCTGCAGGCTCGGCCAGGCCCGGGACCACGTCGGCGACTCCACCGGGGCGCTCGAGGCCTACCGGCGCGCCCGGGAGCTCGACCCGACCTCGCTCCCGGCGCTGAAGGGGCTCGCGGCCATCCTCGGGCCGCGCGGCGACTCCCAGGAGGCACTCCCGGTGCTGGATGCGATCCTGGCCCATCACGGGAGCGCCCTCTCCGCCGCCGAGATCGCCGTCACGAGCGGATGGGCCGGTCAGATCCTGGAGAAGAAGGGGGAGACCTGGAGGGCGTCGGAGAGCTACGAGCGGGCCCTCGACGCCGATCCCACCCACGTGGCGTCGCTGCGGGGCATGGTGCGCACGCTGGTGGCGCGGGAGGACTGGCCGCGTGCCGCCGGGATGCTGGAGCGGCTGCTCCGCGTCCCGGAGGTCCAGGCCGACCACGCCGGCGCCGCCCGTCTCCATTTCCAGCTCGGCGACCTCCTGCGGGAGCGGGTCGGGGACGAGGAGCTGGCCCTCCACCACCTCGAGCTGGCCCTCGACGCCGACGTCCGGCTGGTGAAGGCCTTCGCCGCGATCGAGCAGGTGCTGGCGGCGAAGCGGCGCTGGCGCGACCTGGCCAGGGCCATCGAGCGGATGATCGCGCGGCTCCCCGACGCGCCCGACACCGAGAAGGCGCGCACCGCCCTCTGGAAGGAGCTCGGGGCCCTCCAGCACCGGGCGCTCGGCGACCTGACCGCGGCGCGGACCTCGTACGAGCGCGTGGTGCGGGCGAGCCCGGAGGATCTCGACGCGCTCCAGTCCTTCGCCGACCTCGCGGCCTCGGTTCCCGGGCAGGAGGGGGCCGCGGCCGAGGCGCTGAGGTCGATCGCGCTCCGGCAGAAGGACCCCTCGCGGACCGTCTCGCGCCTCCTCGCGGTCCAGCTCGCCCGCAAGGACCTCGACCGCGCCTACGCCGCCGCCGACGTGCTCGCCCACCTCCTGCGGACGGCCAGCGCCGACGAGCTCGAGACGGTCGACCGGCTGCGCCGGCTGGCCCGGGAGTTCGCCACCCGGTCGCTCGACGACGTGCTCTGGCAGCGGCTCCTCCACGAACGGCTCCGCGACGGGCCGGTCCCGGGCATCCTGGCGCTGCTCGCCCGGGAGGCCTCCTCGCTCTTCGTCCAGGCCCCCAAGGACCTGGGGTTGAACACGTCCCGCGACGAGGTGGACCTCGCGACGTCCGGGCTCGTCCTGGCGAACGGGATCAAGTACGCCGCGCGCTCGCTCGGCATCGAGTCGGTGCGCCTCTTCCGCGTGCCGGGGAGCCCGATGCGGCTCGGGTTCGCCAACACCGACCCCCCCTCGCTGGTGGCGGGTGAGGAGACCTACCAGGATCGTCCCCGGCGCGAGCTCTGGTACGTGGCGGCCCGGGCCGTCTCCTTCTACCGGCCCGAGCTCCGCCTGGCGCGGCTCATGCCCCACGACCAGCTTCAGGCGGTCTTCCAGGCGGCCTGCTGCGTGGGCGCGCCGGGCTTCCTGCCCACCGCCGACGCCCGCACGGTCCAGAAGATGCGGGGCCCGATCGAGCGCACCCTGAAGGAGCGCGGCGCGCTTTCCGTCCTGACCCGCCTCGCCGAGGAGTACGCTGCCACTGCCCGGCCGGGTGACGTCCGGGCCCATATGGATGCGGTCGAGCTCACCTCCAACCGGGCCGGGGCGCTCCTCGCGGGCGATCTCCAGGTTGCGCGCAGGCTCGTCTTGGAGGAAAAGGCGCAGGTGTCGAAGCTCCAGGACGAGGCGAAGGTGCGGGACCTGGTGCAGTTCTGCCTCTCCGAGGACTGGGCGGTCCTGCGCGACGCCCTCGGGCTCTCGGTGGCGGCGAAGTGACGGAGGCGGGCCATGCGGTTCAGCTGTGACGGCTGCAGCGCGAAGTACATGATCTCCGACGACAAGGTCGGACCGGGCGGCGTGAAGGTTCGCTGCAAGAAGTGCGGACACGTCACGCACGTCCGCCGCGCCGATCCGGAGGCCGCCGCCGTGCACGCCGCCCCCGCCGCGCACGGCGCGACGCCCTCGGTCGAATGGTGGGTCGCCATCGACGAGCAGCCCGTGGGGCCGGTGGGCATCGAGGTGGTCCAGCGCCACTGGGACCTGGGCGAGATCGGCCCGGAGAGCCTGGTCTGGTTCTCCGGGCTCGCCGAGTGGACCCCCCTCGCCTCGGTCCCCGAGCTGCACGGCCACCTGAGCGGGGAGAAGCACCCTCTGCCCTCCGGGGAGCTCCTGCCGCCGCCTCCGCCGCCGCCACCGGTTCCCGACGACGAGTGGCGCCCCAGCGCCGCCTCGGCCCTCGCCGCGCTGGAGGATCCGGAGCCGAGGGCACCGGCCGCCGCGCCTCCCGCGGCCGACCTGCCGGAGGAGACGCCCCCCGTCCCGCCGCCGCCCGCCGAGACCACCGCCGTGGGGACCGACGACGAGTGGCGCCCCAGCGCCGCCTCGGCCCTCGCCGCGCTGGAGGATCC
>JBAXVO010000122.1:0-9681 GCA_037129355.1 Deltaproteobacteria bacterium
CGCGAATCTCTCCAACGCGTCGATCACCGACCTCGACTACTCGGTGACGAACACCGGCAACACCACCCAGGCCTTCGACGTCCGGCTCCTCACGGTCGGGACCACCCAGCCCGTGCAGCTCCTGGTCTCGCGTGGGTACACGAAGCCCATCGCCCAGGGGTGCGACCTGGTGGAGCAGCCGGACAACCGGCTCGTCGTCAACGCCGGGATCGTGAACCCGGTCGACGTGGCCTCCCTGGCCGCCCAGGCGCCACTCGCCACCTTCGCCCTGGCCCCCGGGGAGACCATCCAGGTGACGCTGCGCAGCCTGGGCACGGTGGCCGAGGCGCGCACGCTCGGGACGCAGATCGCCCCGGTGATCACGCCGCAGGGCAACCCGGCCGGCGCGTCCACGGCCCTCGTGGTCGACACCCTGCCGGCGCTTCCCGTCGCCCGGGTCGGCGATCCCTACGCCCTCACCTTGAAGGCCCGGGGCGGCGCCGGCGCCGTCACCTGGTCGATCCCGGCCGGGTCTGCGTTGCCCCCCGGCCTCACGCTCGGTGCGGGGGTCATCGCCGGGTCCCCGACCGTGGCCGGTACCTTCCCGTTCACCGTCGAGGCGAGGGACGGCGCGTCGCCCGTGAACGTCACCCAGAAGGACCTCGTCCTCGCCATCCAGAAGGGCACGTCCTCCACCTCCCTCGACTTGCCGGCAGGGGGGGCTTTCTACGGGGACGTCGTCACGCTCACCGCCACGGTCACGCCGTCGGGCGGACCCGCCGGATCGGTCACCTTCCTGGACGGCGCCACGGTCCTCGGCTCGGCGCCCGTCGCCTCCGGCGGGACGGCGACCCTCACGCTCCCGGCCGGCACGCTCGGGGTGGGGCTGCACTCCTTCTCCGCCACCTACGGGGGGGACGGCGGCTGGGCCGCCTCCGCCTCTCCGGCCGCTCCGCTGCGCGTCACCGTGCGGACGACCCTCCAGCTCTCCACCGATCCCGTCATCGACGCCCTGCACCCGCTCTCCTTCGGCGGGTCGGTGTCCCTCGTGGCGTCCCTGGCCCCGGTTCCCTCGGGCGCGCCGCAGCCCACGGGAGACGTCTCCTTCCTCGCGCAGGGGGTGGCGCTTCCGTCGCTCGGGCTCCAGTCGGGCGTGGCCGTGTCGCAGCCCTTCCAGCCCGACGCCGGCCCCCTCGCGGTGGCGGCCTCCTACGCGGGCGACGTCAACTACGCGCCCGTGGGGCAGCAGCAGGTCGCCCTCTCCATCGGGAAGGCGACCCCTTCCGTCGACCTGGTGAGCAGCCCGAGTCCGTCGGACGCCGGGACGAGTGTCACCTTCACGGCCACGGTGACCTCGGCCGCCGGGATCCCGACCGGCTCGGTGACCTTCTACGACGGGACGGTCTCGCTCGGGACGGTCCCTCTCGCGGTCTCCACCGTCACCGGCAAGGCCACCGCCTCGGTGACCCTCGCCAGCCTGTCGGTGGGGCGTCACGCGGTCACGGCCTGGTTCGAGGGCTCGGCCAACTTCGCGCCGGTGGGCTCGGCCATCAGCGTGTACCAGGACGTCCTGCCGGTGGTGTCGACCACCACGCTCGCCGTCTCGCCCAACCCGGTCCTCGACGACAAGCCGGTCACCTTCACCGCCACGGTGAGCGCCACCGGCGTGGTCCCGGCGGGAACGGTCTCCTTCTACGACGGGACGAAGCTGCTCGGGACGGTCACCCTCGTGGGCGGGAAGGGCTCCCTGACGAAGACCTCGATGACCGAGGGGACGCACGCCATCACCGCGTCCTACTCCGGGAGCGGCAGCCTGGCCGGCAGCACGTCGGCGGCGGTGTCGCTGAAGGTGCTCGAGAACTACGCCTGCAGCGCCTACGACACGCCGCTCCGCTCGGCGGGGTCGCTCTCGGCCCCGACCAACTCGGGCAGCTTCACCTTCGGGACAAAGGTCGCCGTGAAGTGGCGCTTCAAGAAGCCCACCGGGGTCTACGTGAGCCGGACCAGCGCGGTGAAGAAGCTCGAGGCCGTGGCCGACGCCACCTGCAACGGCAAGCCCTCCTCCACCGCGAAGCGGATCCCGCTCTTCGACCCGGTGGCCGGGGTCGCGGCGGGCAGCACCTTCGCCTACGACACCGCGGCGAACCAGTACAAGCTCACCTGGGACACGTCCAAGGCGTCGAAGGGCTGCTGGGACATCGTCCTCACGCCCGACAACGGGATCGCCCAGGTGGCGACCATCGTGAAGCTGCAGTGACGGGGCGGGGCCCGGCGCTCCTACGGGCGCTGGGCCACCTGGGCCGACTGCGCGGCGCCCTCGAACGCGTCGAGGGCGTCGTCCATGTCGTCGACGATGGCCTGGACCGACTTGAGCTCCCCCACGCGCGCCTCGGGCAGCCGGACCAGGCTCTGCCCGGTGTAGTACAGGCCGAGCACCTCGTCGCCGGTGGCCACCGCGCGGAGCAGCGCGTCGGTGATGCAGAAGCTCTCCTGGAAGTTGCTCGCCCGGCACTTGCAGAGCCCCTCGGCGAGGCACTCGATGCAGGCCTTCTTCCGCCCCATGTAGCCGGAGGGGCCGAAGTACCAGGCCTTGGACCGGGGCGGGTAGCTCTTGCCGGCCGCGAGACCATCGGTGAAGGCGCTGCGGACCGCGCGGGCCTTCATGCCCTTCACGCAGCTCGTGATGATGGCGACGTCCTCCTCGTTCTTGCCGAGGTGGACCTGCTTGAAGGTGGGGTGGGCGTCGCCGTCGCTGGAGGCGATGAACCGGGTGGCGAGCTGGACGCCGGAGGCGCCCTGGGCGAAGTAGCGCCCCACGTCGGAGGCGTGGACGCCGCCGGCCGCGACCACCGGCAGCGAGGTGGCGGCGCAGACCTCCTCGACGAGGGTGGGCAGCGGGTGATCGATGTCGCCGATGTGGCCGCCGGCCTCCGCGCCCTCGGCCACCACCCACTCGGCCCCCCACTTCTCGTACATGGCGGCGAGTCGCCCCGAGGAGACGATGCCGGCGAACGGGGTGCCGGCGTCGCGGCACCAGCGGATGATGTCGCGGGAGATGCCGGCGCCCTGCACGATGAAGGAGACCCCCTCGTCGAGGGCGGTGCGGGCGGAGAGCTCGAAGTCGCCCTTGTTGATGGCCGCCATGAGGTTGATGCCCACGAATCCGCCCGGGGCGGCGGCCTTGGCCCGCTGGATCTCGGCGCGCAGGTGCTCCGGCGTCTTGATCACCGCCGATACGGTTCCGACGCCGACGAAGCGGCGGGAACGGACCGCGGCGACCTTGCCGGCCAGGCCGTCGGAGGCGTGGATGCCCATGCCGCCCTGGACGAGCAGCCGCTTCCCCGACGCCAGGATGGCGGCGATGGTGGTCCGGTCGAGCTTGGGCGCCTCGACGCGGGACGTGGAGGGGCGGGACGTTTCGAGGTTCTCGATCGACATCGACATGGACGCTCCGGACGGAGGGCGCGGAAGGAAAGCCGGCAACGTACACGGGACGTGTCACGCCCATGTCACGGGGAGCGAACGCACCGCGGCATGGGATGGCGCGGTGCGGCGTAAGTGGAGATTCCGCCGGCGGACCGGGCCCTTGGGGTCAGGGGCAGACGAGGGTCGAGACGAAGCAGGCGCTGGTGTCGAAGCCCGAGATCCCCGTGCCGAGAACGTCGATCGAATAGACCGCCGGCTGGCGGGTCCAGTGGTTCCACGAGGCATCGACGGCGGCCCCGTTCGAGTAGATGCCCACGCCCGCGTTGGCCGTGTCGTAGCAGGCGAAGGTGTTCGCCGTTCCCCCGCAGTCGAAGACCCCAGCCAGGCTGATGGCGTCGGGTCCGCTGGCCGCCACGAGCACCTGGTCCCACCGGTTTCCGTAGAAGCGGTTGCCGCTGAACTCCGCCGTTCCGGGGAACGGTGCCGTCAGGACGACGCCACCGCCACGCCTCGGCCCGGAGCCGACGTTGTAGGACTGGGTCGCATCGTTTCCGGTCACGGAGTTCCTCCGGAGGGTGAGCGTGGAGCCCGCCCCCATGGCCAGCAGACGGAACGCGGAGTTGGTCGCCCCCGTCATCTTCGCCGCGCCCGTGCTGTCCTGGGCGGTGACGTGGATCGACGCGCCCGCGGCAGGCTGCGCGTGCACGTGCGTCCCGTTCCCGGTGTAAGGGCAGGCGTCGCTCACGAGCGTGCCGCGCACCACCGACACTGCGTCGCCGGCGTTGCCGCTGAAGGTCGTCCCGGTGGCCGAGAAGGTGGGCGCTCCGGTCCCCGAGGTCCCGACGAGGACGCCGTTGGCGTTCTGGTCGACCGTACCCCCCGTGAAGGTGAGCCGTCCCTCCACGAGCGCCGCCCCCGCCGCGGTGGACCCGGTGAGCCGGATGGCGGATGCGGTGCTCTCTACCCCCGGTGAAGCGGCCTCGACGAGGAGGCCGGTGGCCGCCCCCTCCACGGTGACCCCGGACATGGCCACCGCGCAGTTCCCGGTGACGTGGATGCCGCTGGTCAGGCGAACGGCGGGGGTACCGCCCGACGCGGCCGCGACCCGGAGGGTCGAGAGCGTGACCGCCGCGGCGTCGGGGCAGGCGGCCCGGATGCCGTCCCCGGTCGAGGCGGCGTTGCGCAGCTCGAATCCGGTCATCGCGCCGCCGGGCCCGATGGCCACGAGCGGAACGGCGAGGGCGGCCGGCGTCGTGATCGCATAGTGGGTCGTGGTCGGGGTGGGGTCGTCGGTCGTGAGGGTCACCCCGGCAGCCACGGTGAGCGCACCGGGCTCGGTGAAGAGCACGACGCCGCCGGGGACCGCGGCCGTCCAGCCCGAGGCCACCACCGACGCGCCCGCGCCCCGGCTAGCGGCCGCGGCCAGGGCCTCGGTGAGCGTCGAGAACCGGCAGGCGGCCGGGGACTGCACCCCGGTGGCGTGGAGCGGCGCCCCGGCGGTCGTCCCGTGGAGCGGATCGGCGTACTGGGCCGTCCCGGGGTTGGCCGGACAGACGCAGGCGCTCGCGCTGCAGACGAGCCCCGATCCCGCGCAGCTCGTCTCGACCTGCCAGGTGAGGCAGGACGATCCGGCCACCACCGGGAGGCAGCGGCGGACCGCGTCACCGGCGGGGCTGCACTGTGTCGCGTCGAGCTGCGTGCAGGCGTTCGTGGTGGGGCAGGCGCACGCCGCGCCGCCGCCCGACGCGGCGCAGGAGGTGCCGGGATCGGTGCAGGGCGTCAGCTGAGAGGTGGAGCAGACGCCCGACGTGGCGGTGCAGGTCGCGACCTGGCCCGCGGAGCAGGACGTCCCCGGCTTGCACTCGCCGTCCGTTCCGTGTCCCGGGCAGGAGAGGGCGGCCACGCTGCAGACCCGGTCGCTGCCGCATCCCTGGTCCGACGGGCAGTTCAGGTCGGAGGTGCAGGGTGCCCCGGTCGTCGTGACCGTGCAGGCCGCGAGCACGGCGAGGAACACGAGCGGTGCGGGCCGGCGCATCGCGCGAAGAGTACCAGAACCGGCGCCCCCGGCGCCTCCGGGGACCGGTCCGGGGAGGTCGATCCGCGCGTCGACAGGCGGGACGGGACGTGCTTTCCTCCGGCGCCATGCGACCGTTCCCCCTGGCCCTCTCGCTCGCCGCCGTGATCTTCCCGGTCCTCGCCGCGCCTGCCCCGGCGGCCGGCCCCCGCCCGTTCTCGGTGCAGGACCTCGTGACCCTGCAGCGGGTGTCCGATCCGCAACCGTCGCCGGACGGCAGGTGGATCGCCTACGTGCTCCGCTCCACCGACCTCGAGGCCAACCGGGGGCGGACCGACCTCTGGATGGTCGGGATCGACGGGAAGGGGGCGCGGCGGCTCACCACCAGCCCGGAGAACGAGTCGAGCCCCCGGTGGGCCCCCGACGGCAAGTCGATCTACTTCCTCTCGGCCCGCGGTGGTCCCCAGCAAGTCTGGCGGCTGCGGCTCGACGGCGGCGAGGCGGAGCGGATCACCTCGCTCCCCCTCGACGCGACCAGCTTCCGACTCTCCCCCGACGGCACCCGGGCGCTCGTCTCGGCCAGCGTCTTCCCGGACTGCGCCGGTGCCCCCGGCGGGGCGCTCTCCTGCACCGCCAGGCGGCTCGAGGAGAGGAGCCGGACCCGCTCCACCGGTCGGCTCTACTCCCGGCTCCCGGTCCGCCACTGGGACGAGTGGCTCGACGGACGGCGCAACCACCTCTTCCTCGTGACGCTCGACGGCGGAGCTCCCGTGGATCTCATGAAGGGCATGGACGCCGACTCCCCGGGCCGCCCCTTCGGCGGCGCCTCCGACTTCGTCTTCACCCCGGACGGGAAGGGCGTCGTCTTCGCGGCCAAGGACGTCGGTCGCACCGAGGCCTGGTCCACCAACGTCGACCTCTGGCTCGTCCCCGCCGACGGCTCGGCGCCCCCCCGGAACCTGACCTCCGACAACGCGGCCTGGGACGGTGGGCCGGTCTTCTCGCCCGACGGGAAGAAGCTCGCCTGGCTGGCGATGGAGGTCCCCGGCTACGAGGCCGACCGGCACCGGATCATGGTCCGCGGCTGGCCGGACGGCCCGGCCCGCGAGGTGGCGCCGGGATGGGATCGGTCCCCCGGGGAGATCGCCTGGTCGGCCGACGGGCGGACGCTCTTCGCCACGGCGGATCACCTGGGCACCCACTCCCTCTTCGCCATCGACGTGGCCACCGGGAAGGAGCGGGTGCTCGTCCCGGGCGGCAGCATCCACTCCCCGGCCGTGGCCGGCGGGCTCGTGGTGTTCACCCGCGACGACCTGGGCGGCCCGGCCGACGTCTGGACCGTCCGCGCCGACGGCAAGGGCGCCGCCCCCGTCACCCGGGTCAACGCCGCCGCCCTCTCCGGGATCGCGTTCGGCGAGCGGGAGCAGTTCACCTTCCAGGGATGGAACGGCGAGACCGTGTACGGCTGGGTGGTGAAGCCGGTCGGGTTCGATCCCGCCAAGCGCTACCCGGTGGCCTTCCTCATCCACGGCGGCCCCCAGGGGTCCTTCGGCGACCAGTTCCACTACCGGTGGAACCCGCAGATCTACGCCGCCGCCGGCTACGCGGCGGTGATGATCGACTTCCACGGCTCCACCGGGTACGGCCGGAAGTTCACCGACTCGATCGGCGGCGACTGGGGCGGCAAGCCGCTCGAGGATCTCCAGAAGGGGCTCGCCGCGGCGCTCGCCCGCTTCCCCTGGCTCGACGGCGGTCGCGTGGCGGCGCTCGGCGCCTCCTACGGCGGCTACATGATCGACTGGATCGCCGGGGCCTGGCCGGATCGCTTCCGCTGCCTCGTCAACCACGACGGCAACCTCGACGAGTTCCACGCCTACTTCGACACCGAGGAACTCTGGTTCCCGGAGCGGGAGCACGGCGGCACGCCCTGGCAGGTCCCCGAGGCCTACCAGAAGCACAACCCGGTGAATCTCGTGAAGAACTGGAAGACCCCGATCCTGGTCATCCACGGCGGGCGCGACTACCGCGTGGTGGACACGCAGGGGCTCTCCTCCTTCACCGCGGCCCAGCGGATGGGCGTCCCGAGCGAGTTCCTCTACTTCCCGGACGAGAACCACTGGGTGTTGAAGCCCGCCAACAGCATCCAGTGGCACGAGACCGTGCTCGGATGGCTCGGGCGGTGGACCGGGCCGGCGAACTGACGGCGACCTGCCCCCCGGAATTGCGAAGCCCCGCCGGAAGGCGGGGCCTGGCAACCGGCGGCCGGAGCCGCTCGTGATCTGCGCGTTCCGCTAGACCTTGACGATGCAGTCGGTCGGGCAGACGGCGATGCAGGCCATCTCGCCGCCCTGGGCGGCGCACTCGTCGCACTTCTCGGCGTCGATCACGTAGGCGTCGTCGCCGGAGGCGATGGCGGTGTTGGGGCACTCGGGCTCGCAGGCGCCGCAGCTGGTGCAGTCATCGACGACGATCTTGTTGGCCATCTGGTTCTCCGGGTCTCGGGTTGGGAAGGGGGAAAGCGTCCGTTGGGTGCCGCACCCTGCACGTCTCGCGCCATGGAGATCCCCCCCGCGATCAGCCCTGTTCCCGCCGATTTGGCGATCCGGCACCCCGACGAAGTTGCGGCAGCGGGGGGTTGGACTGCAAAAAATGCGTGGAAATACAGGAGAATGGCGGTCCGGATTCATCTCCCGAAAAGAGGACCATGTCAGTTCTCCGGAACCCCGCTGTCCACCCTGTAGAGGGCGAACTCCTGGGAGGGAGACATGCTGGGTTGCCACGACATCGAAAAGGTTCACCGGGCGCTCGTTCTCGGGCCCGACGGCGACGGCCCGGTCGCCGGGGAGCGGGGACGACCGGCGTGCGACCCCTTCTACCGGGCCTGGCTCAGGTCGGCCCGCCGGGAGCTCACCCGGAACGCCCTGTCGGGCAAGGCCTCCTCCCCGGTCGACCTCACCGCCGCGCGCGGCTGGGTCTCCAGCGGGGAGTGGGGCGACACCGCCGGCGCCGACCTCGAGATGCTCGCCTTCGACCACGGCCTGCTCGCGATGCTCGGGCGCGAGGTCACGAGCGCCCTGGTCGATGGGCGCGCCTACGCGGAGGCGGCAGCCACCGTGCGGCTCCTCCACGACTGCTCCCGCGTCCACGAGGACTTCGAGGAGTTGCTGATGGAGCTCCACCGGGACCCGGACCGCGCCGCCCACGCCGAGGGGCACCGGTCCCTCCAGGCCCAGCGGGAGCAGTTCCTCGCCTGCCATGCGCGGGGCGACCTCGCGGCGGCCCGATCGGTCCACGCCGCGCTCCGTCACTGGAGCGACGAGCACCTCCGGGGGCCGGACCAGTCCCTGCAGCGGTTCCTCGGCAGCGTCGACGACGGCCGCTGACCGTGGCGCCCCGGGCGCTCGCGCGCTAGGACTCCCGCGCGGTGGGAGAAGGGGGCGCCCGGTGACGCCGACGGAGCGGGCCGCGGATGCGCTTCCGGCGCACCTGCGGCGGTTCGTGGTGGATCAGGATTGGGACGCGTACACGCCGCGCGACCACGCGGTGTGGCGCCACGTCCTGCGCCGCCTGGTCGCCCATCTCCGCGACCGGGCCCACGGGAGCTACCTGCGGGGGCTCGAGGCGACCGGGATCGGCACCGAGCGGATCCCCCGCCTCGACGAGATGAACGAGAAGCTCTCCCGCTCCGGGTGGTCGGCGGTGGCGGTGAGGGGATTCATCCCGCCGGCCGTCTTCACCGAGTTGCAGAGCCGCCGGGTGCTCGCCATCGCCGCCGACATCCGCTCCCACGCCCACATCGCCTACACCCCGGCGCCCGACATCATCCACGAGAGCGCCGGCCACGCGCCCATCCTGGTGGACGGCCGCTACTCCGAGTACCTCCGTCGCTGCGGGGAGGTGGGCACGAAGGCCATCGCCAGCGCGGCGGACGACGCGGTCTTCCGGGCGATCCGGCAGCTCTCCATCGCGAAGGAGGATCCGGGCGCCACGCCGGAGGAGGTGATCCTGGCCGGGGAGCGGCTCGCCGCGGCCACGGCCAGCCGGCGACGGGCCTCCGAGAGCACCCGGGCCAGCCGCCTCTACTGGTGGACGGCCGAGTACGGGCTCGTGGGCACTCCGGAGCGGCCGCGCCTCTACGGCGCCGGACTGCTCTCCTCCATCGGCGAGTCGGCCCACTGCCTGTCGCCGGCCGTCCGCAGGGAACGGCTCACCGCCGCCTGCGCCGAGGTGGGGTACGACATCACCGAGATGCAGCCGCGCCT
>JBAXVO010000123.1:0-9645 GCA_037129355.1 Deltaproteobacteria bacterium
TCCTCCTCTGGAGCAACTACCCGTTCACTCCCGGGGCCATCGTCCGGAGCGACAACGCCACCTCCTACTTCTCGGCGGCGCTGCGCCACGACCCGGCGGTGTTGCTCCGGGATCACGAGAACCTCGCGAGGGCGCTCCCGCTCCACGCGGTCGGGAACATGCCCGGGAAGCTTCTCCTCTTCCGGGCCATGCACGCGTTCACGGGCTCGCCCGACGCCATGGCGGTCGCGATCCTGCTCCTCGGAAACCTGGTGGGCGTCCTGGTGTTCCTGGTGGCGCTGGAACTCTTCTCCGACCGGTCGGCCGCGACCGCCGCGCTCGGGCTCTACCTCTTCCTCCCATCCCGGATGGTCTTCGCGCCGATCCTGAACGGCGTGGGTCCTCTTCCGGTGGTCCTGGCGCTCTACCTGTGGATTCGGTTCCTGAGGGGGCGGGGTCCGTGGATGGCGCTGGTCACCGGGGTCTCCCTCTTCGCCGCGATCCTCTTCGACCCCACGCCGCTCGGGCTGGGGCTCCTCTTCGTCGGGGTGGCGCTCGCCGATCGCCTGGCCGGCCGGGTGGGGACGGGGAGGGTGGTCGCCGGTGCGGCGCTCGCCGGGGGAGCGCTCGTCGCCGCCCACCTCGCCTTCCGCGCGGTCACGGGATTCGACGCCGTCCGGCAGGTCGTCCGCGTCGCCGCCGAGGCCGATCGGTTCAACGCCTGGGCGCGCCGTCCCTACGGCATCTGGCTCGTGGCCAACCCGGTCGAGTTCTTCCTGACGCTCGGCGCCCCGATCCTGGTGGTGATCGCCTGGGGGCTCTGGAGGCGCCGGCCCCTCTCCACGCCGGCGGCCTGGATGGCGCTCGCCGGGTTCGCGTCGGTGCTCGCGGTGGACCTGCTGGGGCGGAACCGGGGCGAGGTGACCCGCCTCTGGATCTTCCTCGCGGTGCCCTTCGTCCTCTCCGCGGCGGGCTTCCTCGGGCCGGAGCGCAAGGGGGCGCTCCTCCTCTCGGTGGCCATGCTCGCCCTCCAGGGGGGGACGATGCTCGCGGTGCTGGGGTTCGTCATCCCCTGACCCGGGGGGACCTCCCCGATCAGAAGGCCACCACCAGGCCGACCATCACCACCTTCGATCCGCGGCTGACCCAGGGGATCCAGGTGACGTCGGGCAGGAAGTAGCGCGCCACGTCGAGCGCGGCGGTGGAGAGGACGAGCGCCGCGAAGACGCCGTGGGGGACGCCGCTCGAACGATCGAGGCCGCGAAGGTCGCCCTCGGGCGGCTCGATGCCGGCAAGGTTGGCGATGCCGTAGGCCACCGAGGCCGCGGTGTTGAAGAGCAGCATCCCCTTCAGGAACGGCGCCGTCTCGTAGCGGATGCGGGGGCGCTCGGTGAGGATGATCTCGTCGGTGATCTCCTGGCAGAGGATGCCGGAGGAGACGATGAAGGAGAGGCCGCGCGGCCCGGGGAGGAACGGCTCGCCGTTCCGGCGGACGCAGGAGCCATCGCGGCAGGACACGTTGGGCGACACCGCGAAGAACGGGAAGAACCCCAGGAACTGGACCGGTTCGATGGTGGGGACGTTCCCCATGGCCAGGTTGGCGACCCCGTGGCAGGCCTCGTGGACGACGAAGGCGGTGACGAACCCCGCCGCGGTCAGCGCCACCGACGCGAAGGTGACGTCGGTGAGTTCCGGCAGCCCGTCCTGGCGAGGGTCGGCCGGCGGAGCGGGAGTGGAAAGGTCGGCGGAAGGCTCCTGAGCGCTGGCCGGTGACGCGGCGAGCCAAGCCGCCGCAGCCGCAGCCGCCATCACCCGCAAGGCCCCGCGATGGAAGTCGGACACCACACCCGCCTCTACCACGAAAAGTTGGTCTAGACTGGTGCCCCATGTCCGACCTCGAAAAGCGGAACGTCATCGCGCAGTGGGCCTTCGACTGCCGTCCCGTCCTGGGACGCTTCCACCTGTGGCTCGACGACGTGCACGTCCACCGGTCGCAGGCCGAGCCGGTGTCCTCCCACACATTCACTCCCCGTGGAATCGCCCGGAACCTGGCGGTCACCGCCGCGGCCACCGCGCTCGGCACCAAGCTCTACGGCGGCTACGGCGAGGGGGCGGGGAAGGACAAGTACGCCTACAACCAGGTGAAGAAGGCCGCCGATGCCATCAGCGCCTACGTGATGAGCGAGGGGCTCTGGTACCTCACCCGCACGCTTCCCGAGAACCACGCCATGATGGTGAGCCTCGGCGAGGGACTCATGCCCAAGGCGGGGGAGACGCCGGAGATGGGCGCCAATCCACTGCTGGGCTTCGGGCGCGTCTACGCCCGCCCCGAGGTGGCCATCACGGTGGACCGCCGGGTCCGGCGCCTGCTCAACGAGCGGGGGCACACCTTCGAGCAGTTCCACGGCTGGCTGAAGAGCCGCGGGATCACCATCTGGGGCGCCGCCGTCGACACCCTCGAGAACACCTCGCGCTTCGCCGAGGGCAAGTCCACCGGGCCGATGGTGGTCTTCCACCTCTTCGACTCCCCGCTCACCATCTCCCGCCCCTACGAGTCGTACATGGGCTGCCTCACCGTGCCCCGACCGGTGGCCCGGCGGGCCGAGGAACTCGCGGTCCTGCTCGACTACCGGACGCCCCGGGCCAAGGTGATGGAGGTCATCCAGGCGACCTACCCCGGGATCCGTCCCGATCACGTCCACGTCTGGACGCTTCGCGGGAAGAGCCGCCTGAAGCGGCTCGGGAAGCTCTGGGACGAGTGGACGGTGGCCGGCGCGCACCTGGTCGACGACGGGTGGAAGGCCCCGTCGGGCCTCGGCGTCTTCACCGACTCCGGCACCTACGCCCCGTCCTTCCTGGTCGGAAGCTGGAAGGACGAGTCGGGCGCCCCGCATGTCTTCCTGTGCGACGGCTACGCCGCCAGCGCCGAGGCCATGCAGGCGTCCAGCCTCGACGAGGTCCTCGAGGTCTCGACCAGCATGGCGGTCTTCTCGCCCACCTTCGACCTGCCCTGCGACCAGGAGGCGAAGCTGATGCAGCTCGACCCCGACGCGCCCGACTTCACGGCGCGGATCCGGGCCATCGCCGTGGGGCGGGAGGTCTCGGAGGCGGACGTGGCCGGCTACGCCGCCGCCATCCGCGACGCCCGGGCCTGCAACGTGCCCATGGGGAAGCCCGTGCTCCGGGCCGACAGCTTCCTCCCCGAGAAGAACTGGGGCGTGCTCGCGGCCATCGGGTACATGTGCGACGACCCGTACACGGGGACGAAGGGGGTCGAGAAGGTGGCCGAGGGGGTCTACAACGTCACCACCCGCCTGGCCACCCGCAACGCCTCGTCCTACATCACCTTCACGTTCCGTCTCATGGAATCGTTCGAGCAGCAGCGCCACGTCTTCAGCCCGCTCCTGGTCCGCTTCCTCTCCGGCGTGGACCACACCAAGCGCGCGGTGAAGATCTCGGACTCGGGGCGCATCCGCAACGAGCTGCAGACCATGTTCTCCCAGGCCCTCGAGCACGACGGGGACGTGATCCGCGTCCACTTCGACCGGGTGGACGAGAAGATCATGCCCCGCGACAAGCAGGCCGCCATCCGCCGGGTGCTCGAGTGGTACAAGGCGAGCCACCCCATGTGGTTCAAGTGGCTCGAGATCGGCTGATTCAGTAGCCGGTGCCGCCCGGGTCGTACGGCCCGCCGGAGACCGGCGGCGCCGAGGCCCGGATGGTGATCGTGCCGTTCGGCGTGGTCATGAGCGAGGTGTGGCTCGTGCAGTAGTAGTGAAGGACCGTGCCGTCCGCGAGTCCGGCGGGGAGGGCGAAGCTCTTCGACCCGGTGAAGAGCCCGGTGTCGAACGGCGTCGTTCCCGCCGGCGCTCCGGGGACGAAGGCGCCCGCCGCGGTCTGCTGGGTGACCGAGTGGGCCATGCTGTCGCGGTTGAGGACGGTGATCGTCGCGCCCGGGGGGGCCTCCAGGTTGAGGGGCGAGAACGACATTCCGGAGATGGAGATGTAGTAGCCCGGCGGCAGCGTGCTGGCTGCCGACGAGGCCGAGTCCCCGCAGCCCGACACGAGCAGCGAGGCAGCGACGAGGACGTACGCTCCGAGCAGCGATCGAGACGACATGTGGCCTCCCGTTCCGGAGGAAGTGGATTCCGGCACCAGTTCCCACACCCCGGAGAGACGAAAAGGGCCATGAAAGCCGAAGTTTACTTCCGTCCCCGGTGCACGCCTCGCCGGTCGGGCTTATGCAAACGAAAAATACATGACCATCAAACGGATGCTCCGGTGTTCTAGACAGCAGGGGGTATCGAAACCGTGGATCACCGCTCGGCGGCGGCCCGGCTATACCGGGACTACGGCCCCGCGGTGTACAGACGTTGCCTGCGGCTCCTCCGCGATCGGGAGGAGGCGCAGGATGCGACGCAGGAGGTCTTCGTGCGCTTGGTGCGAAACATGATCCGACTGGAGGGACGTGGAGACACGCTCCCCTGGATCTACCGGGTGACCACCAACCACTGCCTGAACGTCCTGCGCAACTCCGGCCGGCACGGGAAGGACGAGCTGCCCGTCGATCTCGAGGCCGACGAGCGATCGGCTGCCGAGGCGTTGCCCGACCGGCGCCTGGCGCAGGAACTCCTGGGGAGGTTCGACGCCGACACCCAGGCCGTCGTGGTCGGGGTCTACGTGGACGGGATGGAACGGGAAGAGGTCGCGACGGCGCTCGGGATCTCGAAGCGAACGGTGTCGAGGCGGCTCGAGAAGTTCCTGTCGAGCTCGAGGCGATTCATGGGGAGGGCCACATCGTGACCACGCGCTGTCCTTCGGAGCTCCGGCTCGAGGCCTACCTGCTCGACGCCGAGAAGTCGGGGATCGGGCCGCACGTCGATGCGTGCCCGGCCTGCCGGGTGCGTCTCGAGCAGATGGCCGTCGAGGCCGAGGACTTCCGGAAGTTCGTCTTCCCGGCCACGGTGGACGCCGTCGTCGCCGCGGCGGCGCCGCGTCCCTCCCCGGGCTGGTTCGCCGTCTTCCTCCCCGTGGCCGCGGCATGCGCCGCCGGTCTCCTCTTCTTCGTGACGCCGGTGCCCCCGGAGGGCTTCCTGGCCTCGCAAGGAGAGGTGCTGTCGCTCCAGGTCTTCGCCCAGTCGCCCGAAGGCGGGCGCCAGCTCACCAACGGGGAACTCGTCGCCGAGAAGGCTCCCCTCAAGTTCCTGGTGAAGAGCTCCGTCCCGTGCCGCGTGCGGGTGATGGCCGTGGATTGCGAGGGGCGCGTGTCGGTCCTCCACCCGCCGGCGGGCGAGGACGCCCGGCTCGTGACCGGGAGCGAGGTCCTGCCGGGCGAAGCCGTGCTCCCCGGAGACGAGGGGCCCGAGCGCATCTACGCGGTGTGCAGCCGTGAGCCGCTGCCGGTGCTGGCGCTCGCCGACTCGCTGAAGGACCAGTCGGCCGGCGACGACGACCGCGTTCGCCGGACGGATCGGATCTCGGGGCTTCCGCCGGGCACCCTCCAGGCCACGCTCCTCGTCGAGCACGGCGAGGAGAAGCCGGCCCACGGCCAGCCCGAGAACCACGAGCATCCGGAGAAGAAGTAGCCGCTCCAGGGCGGGGGTTGAGCGGCCTGCTCGCGTTTACGCCCCTCCCGGGGCGTGCTCCTCGCTTCCGCGTCGGTTGTCCATGGCCTGTCGCGCCTTTTCCGGACGGGTCAGAGTGGGCCACCGATCTTGTCCTCCGACACGCCCATCACGCGCCGGCGCAAGCCGAAGTCCGCTCCCAAGGCCGGGCCAGCCCGCCAGCCCGGCGTGGCCCTCTGGGAGCACGGGACGTTCCCCGAACTCGAGGGGGTGCGGGCCGCGATGGACGCGTTGCCGATCGGCGTGGTCTTCGCGGAGTGCGAGGAGGGCGGCGTCCCGGTCATCGTCTCCCACAACGCCGCCTACGCGCGCATCGTGGGGGTGAAGGCCCACGCCGCCACCCCGTTCCACGAGTTGCCCTTCAGCCTCTACCTGCCCGATCGCATGACGCAGGTCCCGCCGGAGGACTGGCCGGCGCCGAAGGCGGCCCGCACCGGGATCCCGATCCGGGAGCGGGAGCTTCACCTCCGCCGCTCCAACGGCGACTGGCGCGTCCTCGTCGTCAGTGCCGCCCCGCTCCCGCAGGAACCCGGCGGCCGGGTGGGCCGCGCCGCGGGGGTGCTCCTCGACGTGACGGAGCGGCGCCGGGCCGAGGAGGACCTGTCCCGTCGCGGGCAGCTCCTGCGGACGGTCATCGAGACCTCGCCCGACCCGGTCTTCGTGAAGAACCGGGAGTCGCAGATCCTCTTCGCCAACCCCGCCACGCTCGGGGTGATCGGGAGGCCGGCCGAGGAGGTGGTGGGGCGCAGCGACCGCGCGCTCTTCGCCGACCAGGCGCTCGGGCTCGCCATCGAGGAGAACGACCGCCGGATCATGGAACAGGGCGTGGCGGAGGTGGTCGAGGAGAGCGTCCCGTCTCCCGGAGGGCTCCGGGTCTTCCTCTCGACGAAGACCCCCTGGCTCGACTCGTCGGGGCAGGTGATCGGGCTCGTCGGCATCGCCCGCGACATCACGCTGCGCAAGCGGGCCGAGGAGGCGCTGCGCGCCAGCGAGCGCCGGTTCCGGTCCCTCATCGAGCACTCGAGCGACATGCTCCTGCTCGTCGGCGGCGACGGGTGCATCCGCTTCTGGAGCCCGGCCGCGTCCGAGGCGCTGGGATGGAAGGCAGGGGAGGTGGAGGGAACCGCGGCCATCGACCTCGTCCACCCCGAGGACCGGGCCGATGCCGCGCACGCCTTCCGGGCGGTGCTCGCTCCGGGCGGTGGCCAGGCGAAGCACCGGACCCGGCTCCGGCACCGGGACGGCGGATTCCGGGTGGTCGACGGAGTGGCCCGCGACCTGCGCGGGGACCCGGACATCGGCGCCGTCGTGCTGAACGCCCGCGACGTCACCGAGCAGGTCCGCACCGAGGAGATGCTCTTCCAGTCGCAGAAGCTCGACAGCATCGGGCGGCTGGCCGGGGGCATCGCCCACGACTTCAACAACCTGCTCACCGTCATCCTCTGCGGCGCGGCGTCCGAGGGGGAGGCGCTCGACGCGGGACGGCCGGTCGACCGCGAGGACATCGAGCAGATCCGGCAGGCCGGGGAGCGGGCGCGCGAGCTCACCCGGCACCTGCTGGCCTTCGCCCGGCGCCAGGTGATCGCGCCCACCACCGTCGACCTGGGAGCGATGCTGGCCCGGACCGAGCCCCTCCTCCGCCGGCTCCTCGGCGAGTCGATCCGGCTCGAGACCTCCACGCAGTCCGACCTCTGGCCGGTCCGGTGCGATCCGGCGCAGGTGGAGCAGGTCCTCCTGAATCTCGCCGTGAACGCCCGGGACGCCATGCCCGCCGGCGGGATCCTCGAGATCGCCGTGGCCAACGTCCCCGGGGGCACCGGCGGCGCGGACCATCCGGAGGGGGAGCAGGTCCGGCTGCGGGTCCGGGATTCCGGCAGCGGGATGTCACGGGAAGTGAAAGACCACCTCTTCGAGCCCTTCTTCACCACCAAGGCCTCCGGCCACGGGACCGGGCTCGGGCTGGCCACCGTCTACGGCATCGTCCGGCAGGCGGGGGGGCACGTCCGCGTCGAGAGCGATCCGGGGACCGGGACCACCTTCGACGTCCTGCTCCCGCGCGTCCCGTCGGCCGAGGCGAGCGTGCCCGCCCCGGAACCCACCGACGCCCCGCGGGGCACCGAGACCGTGCTGCTCGTCGAGGACGACGCGGCGGTGCGCCTGGCGACCTCCCGTGCGCTGCGCTCCGCCGGATACCGGGTGTTGCCGGCGGACGGAGCCGAGGGCGCCGTCGAGGCGATGCGGGGGGAGGAGCACCCCCCCGACGTCCTCGTGACCGACGTGATCATGCCCGGCACCACCGGCCGGACGCTGGCCGACCGGTTGCGCCGGGAGCGGCCGGGGCTCCGGGTCCTCTTCCTCTCGGGGCACGCCGTGGACGTCATCGGACCCCACGGGGTGCTCGCGCCCGCCGAGTTCTTCCTGGCCAAGCCCTTCACGCCCTCGTCCCTCCTCGCCAAGGTCCGGCAGGTCCTCGACGGCGCCTGAGAGCGGCGCACCGCTGCCCGGATCCCGGCATCGGCTGCCCGTCATTCGGGCAGGTCATTCCCGGGGCGCCCTCCCTTCGCGCACCCGGCTGCCCGTTTCGGCGGCGCGGGCCTTGCACCGGGAGATCGCCCGGAGGTACGGGTTGACCAAGATCGAGGCCGTGATCCAGCCGTCGCGGCTGGAGACCCTGAAGAACGCGTTCGCCGTCTGGGGAGTCGAGGGGCTCACCGTGACCGAGGTGAAGGGTTACGGGCGCCAGCGCGGCCACGGGGAGGTCTACCGCGGCGCCGAGTACGCCATCGACTTCCGCCCGAAGCTGAAGGTGGAAGCCGTGGTTCCCACCTCGCTCGTCCCCCGGCTCCTCGACGTCCTCCAGCGGGCCGTGGGGACGGGGCGCATCGGCGACGGAAAGGTGTTCGTCGTCCCCGTGGAGGAGGCCATCCGGGTCCGGACCGGCGAGCGCGGCGACGCCATCCTGTAGCGCCCGTCCGGCGCCCGGGCTTGCAAGCCCGCCGGCCCCGTGGGATGAGCCCGTCCCAGGATGCACTCCCCGTCCCTCCTGCTCTCGGCGTTCGCCCCGGAGCTCGCCGGGCTCGACCGGCGGCCGCCCTCGGGCTGGGTCGTGGCCCCCGTCGGGATCGGAGCGGTCAGCGCGGCGGTGGAGACGGCGCGGCTCCTTCACGAGCACCGCCCCCGGAAGGTGCTCTTCGTCGGGACCTGCGGGGCCTACGACGACCGGCTCGTCGTCGGCGACGTGATCGCGGCCGCCTGGGCCATCGCCACCTCGGTCGAGGAGGCCCTCGGTCACGCCTACCGGCCGGCGGCGGAGACCACCCGGTGGCGGGCCACCTGGCCCCTGCCGCTCCCCACCCACGACGTGGCGGTCCCGCCGGCCATCACCCTCACGGCCGAGGGGGCGAGGGCGCTCGCCCGCGTCGCGCCGGTCGAGCACCTGGAACTGACCGGCGTCCTGGCCGCCTGCGCGGCGACAAAGGTGCCCGCCGGGGCGGTCCTGGGCGTCGCCAACCGGGTCGGCCCCGATGCTCACTCGGAGTGGAAGCGGGAGAACGCGCGGGTGAGCGCCCGGGTCGTCGAAGCGGCCGCCCCGTTCCTGGGATAGGTCATGGACGACGTCACCCCCCGCCATCCCCGCGCCGGGACGACCATCGAGATCGAGGTGGTGTGCGTCGTCGGCGGGACGGCGGAGCGGAGGCCGGATGCCGTCGCCGTCGAGGAGCCGCTCGAGGTCCGCGTCGACGGGGAGACCGTGGCCGTCACCATGCGCACGCCGGGGACCGACGGAGACCTGGCGCTCGGCTTCCTCCTCGCCGAGGGGATGATCACCGGGGCCGCCGACGTCGGGTCGGTGGCCCACTGCGGCAGGCCGGGCGAGGAGGGGTACGGCAACGTCATCGACGTCCACTCCGCCGGCGGCCACCGGATCGACCCCGAGCGGGTGCTGGAGGGGCGGCGCTGGTCCACCACCTCCTCGGCCTGCGGCGTGTGCGGTCGCCGGAGCATCGACGGGCTCCTGGCCCGGTGCGCGCCGGTCGGGGAT
>JBAXVO010000124.1:0-9575 GCA_037129355.1 Deltaproteobacteria bacterium
GACTTCCGGAACGCCTCGCTGGCCGCGTGGATGTCCGATGCCAGCGTCTCCCGGGTCGACTCGGCCCGGTCGAGCATCGCCCGGACGGCCGAGCGGAGCTCGCTCGCGAACACCTTGCGAGCGTCGGCCTCGTCGGCCGCGCGGGCGCGCCGCTCCTCCTGGAGCTTGCCGAGCATGGCAGCCGTCTCGGCCCGGATGCCCTCGGTGAACTCGTTGCAGCTCTTGATGCTGGCCGCGCAGTTCTGGAAGCTCGCCGCGATCTCGTTGCCGAGGGCCCTCATGGCCTCCGGGGTGAAACCGGTGAACTGGGTCTTCATGGCGAGCTCTCCCGTTCCTTCCTGATGGGTGGCAGAATTGGCGACACCCCCCGGGCACGCTGCGAGCGAGCCCGGGGAGCGGAGCCGATCTTCAGTTCGCCTAGGCGGCGGGCGCGGCGGCAGTGGCGGTGAGGCCGATCGCCTCGGCGTACTTGAGGTAGGTCTCGACGGAGGCGATGACGACGCGGGCCTCGATCGAGAGCAGCTCGATGCCGACCAGCGAGACCTTCGCCCAGGCGTCGATCACGATGCCCTTGTCGAGGATCCGGTCCACCACTTCCGCGAGGCTCGACGAGTCCGTCGACTTCATGACCTTCGCCATAAGACCTCCAGCTGCCTGTTCGAGTCGCTCGATTGCGAACTCTCCCTGGGACTAGAGCATCGGGTGTGCCACCCGCAGGCGAGCCCTCCGTGGCCGCCGGGGGCAGGACGACCCCTGGATCCACAGGGGTTTCCTCGGGCGGCGCGACCGCCGGAAGGAGGAGCACGGGACGGGAGGGAACGCCTTCCCCCGGTCCCTGACGGGCGGCAGGGAATGGGTTCCCCGTCGGGTCCCCGAGGGACGTGCGAACGGGGGCCCTCATGGCGATTCCCGCCCGAGGAGCGCCGCCTCGACGGAGTCGACCATCTGGCCGTTCACGAAGGGCTTGTCGAAGAAGGCGTGGAGCGCCAGGGTCCGGATCTCCTCGTGGAGTGCCAGGCTCCCGTAGGAGGTCATCAGGATGGCGCGGATCCCGGGGACCTCGGCCCGGAGCCGCCCGATGAGGGCGATGCCGCTGCCGTCGGGGAGCCTGTAGTCCACGATGGCGACGTGGCAGGGGAACACCGAGGCCAGCCGCAGCGCCTGGGCGCTGGTCTGCGCGGTCCGGACCACGTGGCCACGCTCCGAGAGGACCCGGGAGAGCACCCAGCAGAGATTCTCCTGGTCGTCCACGACCAGGATCCGTCCGGGCTGGGCCATGTCAGTCGTCGAGTTCAAGCGGCTCCTCGAGCCCGTAGCGTCGGAGCTTGCTGCGCAGCGTCTTGGGGTCCACGCCCAGGACCTTCGCCATCCGGGTGCGGCTCATGCGCTGGTCGTGGAGCAGGGTCACGAGCAGGCTCCGCTCCGCCTTCTCCGCGGCCTCCGCGCCCATGGCCTTGAGGTCGATGCGGGCGGCGCGGATGCCCATCTCCACCTGGACCGTCACCTGGCGCGCGGCCGGCGCCGGTCCGGGCCGCCGAAGCTCCGGAGGAAGGTGCTCGGCCTCCACGACGTCCCTGGCCAGGACCACCGCCCCCTTCACGACGTTCTCGAGCTCCCGGACGTTCCCCGGCCAGTCGTGGGCCTCGAGCAGCAGGAGCGCCTCCTCGGTGATGCCCGTGACGGGGAGGCCGAATGCGGCGGCGTAGGTGGCGACGAAGTGGCGGGCGATGCGGCGCACGTCCCCTTCCCGGTCCCGCAGGGGAGGCAGCGCGATGGTGATCTCCTGGAGCCGGTAGTAGAGATCCTGGCGGAAGCGTCCGACGCGGATGGCCTCGGTGAGGTCCACGTTCGTGGCCGAGACCACCCGGACGTCGAGGGCAACCGTCTCCCGGCCTCCCACCCGTTCCATCTTCCGCGCCTGGAGGACGCGGAGCAGCTTGGCCTGCACGTCGAGGGGCCAGTTCCCGATCTCGTCGAGGAAGAGGGTGCCTCCTTGCGCCGCTTCCAGGTGCCCCTGGCGGGAGCTGGTGGCGCCCGTGTACGCCCCGCGCTCGTGGCCGAAGAGCTCGCTCTCGATGAGCCCCTCGGGCATCACCGAGCAGTCCACCGCCACGAAGGGGCCGGCGCGCCGCTTGCTGGCCGCGTGGCTGGCCCGGGCGCAGAGCTCCTTCCCGGTGCCGGTCTCGCCCAGGAGCAGGACGTTGATGTTGGGGACGGCGAAGCGCAGCGCGCGGTCCATCGCCACCCGGAAGGCGGGGCTCTCGCCGAGGAGGAGGGGGCCTCCCGATCCGACGCCGCGGCGCATGGCCAGCAGTGCGTCCACGGTGTCGAGGAGCGCTCGGTTGTCGAAGGGCTTCACGACGAAGTCGGTGGCGCCCCGCTTCATCGCCTCCACGGCCACCTGGACGCTGCCGTTGCCGGTCACCACGACGACGGGCATCTCCGGCGCGGCCGGGCGCATCCGGCGGAGGACCTCCATCCCGTCCATGCAGCCGAGGTTCAGGTCGAGGAGGACCAGGTCGGGGCGATTCGCGGCGACCACCTCGAGCGCGGCCGCGCCGGAGCCGACCCAGGTGGGATCGTGGCCCCGCTCGGCGAGGAGCGCCGAGACGATGGTCCCCAGCAGGCGCTCGTCATCGACGATCAGGATCTTCGCCACGATCGCCTTTCTTCCTGCGGTCGACGGGGAGGAGGAGGGTGAACCGGACCCCGGTCGTCGGAAGGTTCTCGGCGACGAGGTCACCACCGTGGTCTCGCGCGATCTGCCGGGAGAGGTAGAGGCCGAGGCCGGTCCCGCCCGCCTTGGTGCTGTGGAACGGCCGGAAGAGGAGCGGGAGGACGTCTGGATCCATCCGGGGGCCGGTGTTCTCGACCTCGAGGGTCATCTGGTCCCCCCCTTCGGCGAGCCGGGTACGGACCGACAGCGACCCGCCGCCGTCCGCCAGGGCGTCGAGCCCGTTCTTGAGCAGGTTCAGGACCACCTGCTTGAGCCCGTGCGGGTCGAGCCAGGTCCGGGGAAGGCGGCCGTCGAAGGAGGCGCCGACCGCGATCCCCTTCCGCTCGAACTCGGGTGCGGTGAGCCGCAGGAGGTCGGGGAGGACCTCGTTCAGGCTGGTGCGCTGGAAGGCCGCCCGGGACGGCGCGCCCGCCTCGAGCATCCTGCGGAGGAGCAACTGGATGCGCTCGACGTTGAGCAGTGCGGCGCTGGCGAACTCGCTGGCGTCGTCACCGGACCGCACCAGCCGCTCGTGGAGATACTGGAGGCTCGAGCTGATGATGGAGAGCGGGTTCCCGAGTTCGTGGGCGATGACGGCCCCGAGTTGCCCCACCCCGACCTGCTTCTCCGCTCCCACGTCGGACAGGAGTCCGCCGGGCACGCTGGCCCCGGCCCGGAGGAACCACTCCGGGCATTCGGGCAGGAGCGTGCCGGCGTCGACCGAGGTACCGAACGTCCCGTGCAGCGATGCCCGGGTCGCCTCGCCCAGCCCTTCCCGCTCGAAGGCAAAGAGGATGGCCTGGAAGCGCGGCCCGTCGTGGAGCGCATCCCGGACCTCCTTCCCGAGGTAGCGAAGCCCGGACCCTGGCGAACCGGTCGGAACGGGCGCGTCCACCCAGGCCACCGTCGGACCCTTCCTGTCGACCTGGTCGAGCGCCTGCACCACCTGGGCGACGGCCTCCCCCCAGGTGGCCTCGGGGACGACCCGGCCGGCGCAGGGCAGGGGCTGGAAGTCCAGCCTCTCCAGGCCGGCCAGGTCGGCATCGCGCGCGGCCAGCCGCGCCCGCTCCAGGCCGGTCTCCGATCCCACGAAGCAGACACGCGCGCCGCCGGTCTCGCACCGTCGCGAGACGGAGAGGAGGGCCTGGGAGATCTCCCGGGAATCCTGTCCTTGGACGCAGATCATTTCGCGCGTGCGTGCACGGCCTCGTCCACCGCCAGGTCGAGATGGGCGGTGGTGATCCGCAGCGTGGCCGGGTCGCCCGGTCCGCCCTTGCGGCCGATGAACTCGCGCACCGCGAGGAGCGCCGCCCGGTCGCAGGTCGTCTCGATCTCCGCGCCAGTGAACCCCTCGGCCCTCCGGACCAGCGCCGGGACGTCCACGCCGGCGGCGAGCGGCTTGCCGGCCAGGTGCACCGCGAAGATCTGGGCGCGCCCCGCCGCGTCGGGAGGCGGGACCTCCAGGATCAGGTCGAAGCGCCCGGGTCGGAGGAGCGCGGGGTCGAGGATGTCCTTCCGGTTGGTGGCCGCCACCACCAGCACGCCCTTGAGCTCCTCGACGCCGTCCATCTCGGTGAGCAGCTGGCTGATGACCCGCTGGGAGACGTTGGAGTCGGAGCCCCCCGAGCCGCGCGTCGGCGCGAGCGCGTCGATCTCGTCGAAGAAGATGATGCAGGGGGCGGCCTGCCGGGCCTTCTTGAACACATCGCGGATCCCGCGCTCGCTCTCGCCCACGAACTTGGAGAGGAGGGCCGGTCCCTTCACCGAGATGAAGTTCACCCCGCTCTGCGACGCGACCGCCTTGGCGAGGAGGGTCTTGCCGGTCCCCGGAGGGCCGTGCAGGAGGATCCCCTTCGCCGGCGAGACCCCAGCCTTCTCGAGGAGTTCCGCGTGCTGGAGCGGCCACTCCACGGCCTCGCGGAGCTCCCGCTTCACGTCGTCGAGCCCGCCGACCTGCTCCCAGCGCACGTCCGGCACCTCGACGAAGACCTCGCGAACCGCCGAGGGCTCGATCTCGGCGAGGGCCGAGACGAAGTGGGCCATGCTCACCTGGAGGGACGTCAGCACCTCGTACGGGATCTCCTGGCTGGCCAGGTCCAGCTCCGGCATCACGCCGCGGAGCGTGGTCATGGCCGCCTCGCGGCACAGGGCCTCCAGGTCGGCGCCCACGAACCCGTGGGTGATGGCGGCGAGCCGGTCCAGGTTCACGTCGTCGGTGAGCGGCATGCCGCGGGTGTGGATCTCGAGGATCCCCCGCCGCGCCCCGGCGTCGGGGATCCCGATCTCGATCTCCCGGTCGAACCGCCCCGGCCGGCGCAGCGCCGGGTCGAGCGAGTTGGGGAGGTTCGTCGCGGCGATGACGATGATCTGGCCGCGAGACGCCAGGCCGTCCATGAGGGCGAGCAGCTGGGCCACGACCCGCTTCTCGACCTCTCCCTGGACGGTCTCGCGCTTGGGCGCGATGGCGTCGATCTCGTCGATGAAGATGATGCAGGGCGCGCTCTTCCGCGCCTGCTCGAAGATCCCGCGGAGCTTGGCCTCGCTCTCGCCGTAGAACTTGTGGATCACCTCGGGACCGCTGACCGTGATGAAGGCGGCCTCGGTCTCGTGGGCGACGGCCCGGGCGAGCAGCGTCTTGCCGGTTCCCGGGGGGCCGTGGAGCAGCACGCCCTTGGGGGCGTCGATCCCGAGCCGCTCGAAGAGCTGGGGGTGGCGCAGCGGCAGCTCGATCATCTCGCGGACGCGCCGGATCTCCTTCTTCAGCCCCCCCACGTCCTCGTAGGAGATGCCGCCCTTCTCCGGCCCCTTCCGGGCATCGGCCTCGATGGTGATCTGGGTCTGGGGGTGGACGACCACGCAGCCGGCCCGCGGCGTGGTGGCGGCCACCTCGAAGTCCTGGAAGCGGGACCCGAAGAGCGTGGCGCGGACGCGGTCGCCGACCTGGACCGGGAGCCCCTCGAGGAGCCGTCCGACGTAGCGCGAATCGGAGGCGCGGTCGGGAACGCGGGCCTCGCCCACGGACCGCAGCGTGATGCGGGCCGCGGGGGAGTGCTCGAGCCGGGCGATGGTGACGCGCCCGTCGACGGCCGCCTTGGCGTTCCCGCGGATGATCCCGTCGATCTGCACGAGCTTCTTGCCGCGGGCGTCGGCGTAGGCCGGCATGGCCTTGGCCACGGCGGTCCGCTCTCCGGTGATGGAGACGATGTCGCCGACCTCGGCGCCGATCGCCGCCAGGTCGCGGGGGTCGAGCCGGGCGATTCCGCGCCCGACGTCCTTCCCCAGGGCCTCGGTGACCCGATAGGACGGCGACTCCAACGGCGCTTCCCGCTTCTTGGTCTCAGTGGCCATGGCTTCCCCGATTCTCCGGGACCCGCCCCGGCTCGGCGCCGAAGGGCAGGCTGTGGATGACGTGGTGGACCTCGTACCCGTCGCCGAGGAGCTCGTCGACCCGGTGCAGGAGCCCGATGAAGAGCAGGGCGGTCTCGCCCTCCTCGAGGGTGGACGCGACCCGGGTCGCGATGTAGGCGTCCCGTTCCTGGAGCAGCCGATCCCCCTCGGCGCGGAGTTCGAGCGCCGCCGTGTCCGATTCCGACTCCATCAGGCGCGAGGCCTCGATGAGCCTCTGGACGCGTCGGTACTCGGCGACGATGAGCGGGGCGCTCTCCGTTCCCATGAGCCGGGCGCCCCGTTCCACGGCCGCCAGGAGGATCTGGTGGTTTCGGCTGCCCTGGCGGGCCAGGTCGCGGACGATCTCGATCTCCCGCCCACACACCGGCAGGCCGTCCTGGTAGAGCCGGGTCCGGTGCCAGTCGAGCGGGAGGGCGAGCACCTTGCGGGTGAGCCCCTCCCACATCGCGTCCACCGAGGAGAAGCGGCGCTGCCAGGCCTCCTTGCCGAAGGCCTCCTGGTACCGCTCGCGCACCACCCCACCGACCGACCCCAGGTCGGCCTCGGAGTGGATGATCGGGACGTAGATCAGGGAGCGCAAACCGCGACCCGTGCCGCCCGGGGGGTGCGCTCCAGCGCCTCCTGGATCACCGACATCACGAAGCCCATCTCGACGGGCTTGGCGATGAAGTCGTAGGCGCCGAGCCCCATGGCCTCGCGGGCGCCCTGCAGCGTGGCGCCGGCGGCGAGGAGGATGACCGGCGCCGACTGGCCGAGCGTCCGGAGCGCGCGGAGCGTGGCCAGCCCGTCGGTCTCGCTGCCCCCGAGGTCGAGCAGGACGAGGTCGGCGTCGCTGCCCGGGGCCATGTCCAGGGCCTGGCCTCCGGTGGAGGCGACGATCACGACGTGGCCGTCGTCCCCGAGGGTGGTGCGAAGTGCCTCGCGCGCCCGGGGGTCGCCCTCGGCGACGAGGATGGTGTAGCGCTGCTGGCCGGGGGCCTGGAGGATCAAGAGGGTCTCCTGTCGAGGATGGGATCCCCGGGTGTCGCGCGGGGGGCGGGCCGGAGGGAGATGTCACTGAACGTGTATGGCGCCCAGGGGCCCGTGCCGAGGACGGGGAACCCGGTGTAGGAGCGGAGGGAGGCCACCTCGGCCCAGAAGGGCTCGATCCGGTCGCGGGGGAGCAGGTAGCAGGCCTCGAGGACCTGCCCGTCGGCGACCGGCCTCCGCGATTCGCGGCGGTGCGCCGGGGGCGCCAGCGCGCGGACCCGGGCCAGGGCATCCTCGAGCCGCGACGAGCCCGGCGCCGAGGCGGGGACCCGGACCTTGAGCCCCATCTCCACGCACCCGGCCAGCGCCTCGAGCCTTGCGCAGAGCTCGGCACGGTTCTCGGCGAGCAGCTCGCGCACCTCCTGATCGGAAGCGAGCTCGATCCCCAGCCGGAAGGGCACGACCGACGAGCAGGCGGCCAGCGCGCCCGCGACGATGCGTGCGTGGCGCAGCGCCACGCGGGTGGCCCCCTCGCGCCGGACCGGCCCGACCACGGCGGCCAGCGGTCCGGAGACCACGCTCCGGGCGCCGAGCGCTCGACCCGTGGCGGCCGTCCCCTCGGCAGCCGGCACGGCCACGTGGAGGAGCGAGGGGACGTTCCTCACGAAGCCTCCTCCTCGGAGAAGCTGAACGGGGGCCAGGGTCCGGAGAGCACCAGGCGATATCCGTCGTCCTCGAGGGCGCTTCCCAGCCGATCCAGCGTGGCGTGGAGGGCCGCCTCCGCCTCGGTGTCCACGAGGATGGCGGCGTTCAAGGTCATGGGCTCGGCCACCCCGCTGGCCGCCTCGGTCAGGACCGGGCGCACGCGGAGGTCCGCGGCCACCGTCTCCAGCTCGTCGAGGACGGCCTGGGCCGTCTGCTCGATCCGCTCGGCCACCCGCTCCGACAGCTGGGCGTCCTGGCGCTTGCGGAGCAGCCAGGCGGCGCCCGATGCGGTGGGCTCCGCCCCGGAGGAGAGGACCGGGTCGCGGGAGATGCAGGTGGCCCGGACGCGCGACTCGTCGCAGAAGAGCTTCACGCCCCACTCGCGCCGCCCGCGGAGCCGCTCCAGCGTTCCCTGGAGCCGGTCCTCGTTCTGGACGAGGAACTCGCGGAGCGCGCCGGTGCTGCTGAAGAGGGTGCAAAGGTGGGCCGGGATGACCGGCCCGTGCTCCATGGCCTGCCCGAGGACGGTGGTGTGCAGGCGGGCCTGGGCCGAGACCCAGGCGACGTCCTGGAGGCGAGTCTCCAGCGCGGCGCCGGAGAAGGAGTCGGCCGGGAGGAGGTCGGCGAGCGCCGCCACCGAGTCGAGCGCCACGTGCGCGGGCTCGGCACCGTCGCGATCCGGAAGCACCTGGCCGCGCGGCACGACGCCGTACAGGTACACCACGGAGTCGCTGGCCGGACCCGGGGACATGCTGGACCTACGCGACCTTGGGGAGCTTCAGCTCGAACACGCCGTGGCGGAAGGACGAGGTCGTGCCCTTCTCGTGGACCGCGCAGGGCAGGAGCATCTCCTTCTGGTACTTCCGGTCGCCGTGGGCGGCGGAGAGGTGGAGGATGTCGCCCTTCACCTCGTACTTGATCTCCGCCTCGGAGACGCCGGGAAGCTCGACCACCACGAGGAGGTGGTCGGTCTCGTCGAAGACGTCGACCATCGGCTCGCGGGCCTCCTCCACGATGGGCGACCCGTCCCGGTCGGACTTCACGTTGCCGAAGTTCTCGATGAGCGGCTTGCCGCCACCGCCCACGCGGACGGAGAAGCCGTAGACGGCCTTGAGCCCCTTCTTACCGTCCTTGCCGTCGCCGCCGAGCTCGCCCGACTTCGTGAACTCGCCGTCGCCGCGCTCGGCGATCTCGGACAGGAGTTCGAGGAATCCGCCGAGGCTCTTGAACATTCCGCCCAGCCCGGCCTCGCCTGAACCGGTCGGCTTCGATCGCTTTGATGGCATGCAACCTCCAGTAGGGAGCGGGAGAAGAGCAATAGGCGAGCCAGAAGGACGGAGCGTGAAGGTTGAAGCGGATCGGGGAGTGACGGCGGAGGTATGGCGGCGACGCACCTGCGGGCCGGGACACGGGTGCCGGGTGCGAGCGGGGCCCCCGCACTCCTTGCGTTCGAGGTTCCGGGGTGGCACCCCTCGCCGTTCCTGAGGAATCCGCAGAACTCGGCTTCCAGGGGAAAAGTTGGCGAAGACCCGTGAGTCCTGGCGACCCGCCCCCGCGAGCGCGACCCGAGGAAGCCGAGCGCTCCGACCGGGCGACCCGACGTCGCCTCTCATACTTCACTGACAGGAAACTACGGCCGCGGCTGGATCCGGCCCCGTCCGATCAGATAGCCTCGATGTCCTCGGACGGGGGGACGCGTGGGCGAGGGCTACGAGGACAGCGGCGGTCCGCGAACGGGCGTGAAACCCGGGGCGTTGACCGCGCTGCTTCAGGAGGT
>JBAXVO010000125.1:0-9551 GCA_037129355.1 Deltaproteobacteria bacterium
GTTCACGCGAGGTGCCGCTCGCCACCGCCCCCCGGACCCGCTCGACCACCACCTCGAGCTCCCGCCCCCGGAGCCCGGCCTGGAAGGCCGCCCGGCGCGCGGCCGAGAAGGCGCGAAGCTCGGCGGCGCGGCGCGCCACCTCCTCGGCCGGGGGGCGCCCGGACATCGCGGCGGCCGGCGTCCCGGGGCGCGGCGAGAAGGGGAAGACGTGGACCGAGGCGATGGGGAGCGACGAGAGCAGCGCCATCGTGGACCGGTGGTCCTCCTCGGTCTCCCCCGGGAAGCCGGCCATCACGTCGGCGCCGATGGCGGCGCCTGGCCGCGCACGCACGGCGGACTCCACGACCCGGGCGAAATCGGCGGCCCGGTAGGGGCGGCCCATCGAGGCGAGGACGCGATCCGACCCGCTCTGCATCGGGAGGTGGAAGTGCTCGCAGAGCAGCGCCCCCGCCTCCTCGGAGAGCAGATCGACGGGGAGTTCCAGCGGCTCGATCGACGAGAGCCGCAGGCGGTGGACCACCCGAGCCGCCGCCGCGGCGCGGACGAGGTCGGCGAGCGACCGGCGCGGCGTGAGATCGCGCCCCCAGCCGCCCAGGTGGACGCCGGAGAGGACCACCTCGGGCCGGACGGCCCCGTGCGCCGCGATCCGGTCCAGGCAGTCCTGGAGCGGGAGGGAACGCGAGCCCCCCCGGAAGAGCGGCACCGCGCAGTAGGCGCAGGAGCAGTCACACCCGTCCTGGATCTTGAGGACCGGCCGGGCCGGACCGGTCCCGGGACGGGGCGAGGCGACCCAGCCCGGCGCCGAGCGGCGCGCCCTGGCGAGGGCCTCCGGCGGCGCCTCACCGGCCCGGAGCCGCTCGAGGAGCGCCGGGAGGGCGGCGTGGTCCCCGGGACCGACGACGGCGGCGACGCCGGGCATGGCGGCGAAGCCCGCCTCCTCGCCCGGAGCGTGGCATCCGGCCACCAGGATGCGGGCTCCGGGATGCTCCCGCCCGGCGCGGCGCACGGCCTGGCGCGAGCTCGCCGCGGCGTCGGAGGTGACCGAGCAGGTGGAGACGACGACCCAGGCGGGCGACTCGCCAGGAGCTGCCTCCCGGAATCCCGGAGGCAGCCCGGCCGCGATCGAGCCCGTGTCGGCCCGCCCGACCCGGCACCCGAGCGAGAGGAGGGCCACGCTATCCGCGCGCGATCCGTCCACCGCCCACCACCTCGTCGCCGTCGTAGAACACGGCCGCCTGGCCGGGCGCGACCCCCCGGACCGGCGCGCGCAGTCGGACCTCGGCGTCCCATCCCGGCCCCGGAACCACCTCCCCCGATTCCCCCTCGTGACGGTGGCGCACCCGGACCAGGAAGGGGCCGGGCGTGGCCGGCGGCCGGCCCGCCACCCAGCGGAGCTCCTCCACCCGGAACCGGTCGGCCGAGGCCTCCTCCGACGTCCCCACCACCACGCGGGCCGAGCCGGGCTCGAGCCGGACCACGTACGCTGGCGCCCCGGCCGCGATCCCCAGCCCGCGCCGCTGACCCACGGTGAACCGGTGCACCCCGCCGTGCCGGCCGAGGACCCTGCCCGCGCCGTCCACCACCTCGCCGGGGCGCACCGCCCCGGGACGCCGGAGCTCGACGAAGCGCCCCGCGTCACCGTCGGTCACGAAGCAGATCTCCTGCGACTCGGCCTTGGCCGCGGTGGGGAGGCCGGCGCGGGCGGCGATGGCGCGCACCGCCCCCTTCTCGAGACCTCCCACCGGGAAGAGGACGTCCTCGAGCTCGGCCTGCCCGAGCCCGTGGAGGAAGTAGCTCTGGTCCTTGGCGCGGTCGACCCCCGCGAGCAGCGCCAGCCGGTCGGCGCGGCGCTCGACGCGGGCGTAGTGGCCGGTGGCGAGCCGCGCCCCCATCCCGCGCGCCCGGCGCAGGAGCCAGTCGAACTTCACCTCGGCGTTGCAGGCGATGCAGGGATTGGGCGTGAGCCCGGCCAGGTAGTCGTCGACGAACCGCTCGATCACGCGGCGGCCGAAGGCCTCCTCCACGTTGGCCACGTAGAACGGGATCCCGAGCCGTCGCGCCACCGCGCGTGCGTCGTCGAGATCGTCCGGGGCGCAGCAGGACCTCCCCCGTGAACGATCGGAGAAGTCGTGGACCCGCATCGAGACGCCCACCACCTCGTGCCCCTGCTCGACCAGCAGGGCCGCGGCGGCCGAGGAGTCGACGCCGCCCGACATGGCCACGAGGACCCTCACCGGCCTATCCCGCCGGGAGCTGGAGGGGGATCTCGAGGACGAACTTGGAGCCCGTGAACTGGCGCCGCACCCCCTCGGACTGGGCGCGGGGCGGGCTCTCGAGGAGGATCGTCCCGCCGTGGGCCTCGACGATGCGCCGCGCCACCGGCAGCCCCAGGCCGCTCCCCGGGTGCTTGGCGCGGTCGTCCTTCCCGGCGGCGTGGAAGAAGGGCTCGAAGACGTGCTTCTGGTCCTGCGGGGCGATGCCCGGCCCCTGGTCGGAGACGGCGAAGCGAACCGACCGGGCGTCGCGCTGCACCTCGACGAGCACCTCGCCGCCGTGCGGCGAGAACTTCACGGCGTTCCCGACGACGTTGGCGAGGGCCTGGCGCAGCTTCTTGGGGTCGGCGGTGATCACCCCGCCTCCCGCCTTCTGGACGGCGACGTGGAGCCGGGCCTCGCGGATCACCGGGCGGAGGTCGGCGACCACCTCGTCGGCGAGCACGTCGGGGTCCACCCCGGCCGGGAAGAGGGCGGCGTCGGACGCCTGCATCGTCGCGAAGTCGGAGAGGTTCTCGACCACCCGGGTGAGGCGGCCGGTCGCCGCCTGGATCGACTCCAGGATGCGATGCTGCTGGGCGGAGAGCGGCCCGAGCTTGTCGGAGGAGAGGATCTTGAGATAGCCCGACATGGGCGTCAGTGCGGTGCGCAGCTCGTGGGCCAGGTTGCCGATGAAGATCCGCCCGAGCCGGTCCCGCTCGAGGCAGCGATCCTCCCAGGTCCGGGCGTCCTCGAGGGCGTGCTCGAGGTGGTTCACCATCGCCGAGGAGAGGGCGCGGAGTCCGGCCCGCTCGCCCGCCTCGGGAAGCTTCTCCCGCTCGCCGGAGAGGGCCGCCCGGACCCCCTGCATCAGCTTCTGGTCCTCCACGGGCCGGGCGATGAAGGCGTCGGCTCCGGCGGCGAGGGCCACGTCGTGCTCGGCCTCGGCGGCCCCCAGGGCGAGGAACGGGACGGCGGCGAGCGAGCGCTCCTGCTTCAGCCGGCTCGCGATCTCCACGCCGTCGATGTCCGGGAGGTGGACGTCGGCGATGACCAGGTCGGGGGGGAGCATGAGTGCCCGCTGGATCCCGGCGAGCCCGGACGAGGCCTCGTCCACGGCGAACCCCTCGGCCTCGAGCAGCTTTCGGAGCCGGGCGCGGAAGGAGAGGTCGCTCTCGATGCAGAGGATTCGCTGGGGCATTGGGGGCCTGGGTTCGGCGCGGGGATGATAGTCCCACGGCCCCACGGGGGCTCCGGAAAACGACGCGCCGGGTCAAGCCGTCCCGGCGCCCTCCGGGTCGGCCGGACGGGCCGCCCACCAGCCCCGCAGGCGCTCGGAGAGGTGGGCCCGGGTGTTCCGCTCCGGGTTCTCGAGGACCTCGTCGAGGAGGAGCCGCAGCGCCTCCCCGACCTGCCTGCCGGCCACCCCTTGGAGGAGCGCCAGGACGTCCTTCCCACCCACCGCCAGGTCGGCCACCGAGAGCGGGACCCCGGCCCGGAGCTCGGCTGCCGCACGCGCCCGGAAGCGGCTCACCTCGACGGACCGCGACGCCGAGCGGGCTCCCTGGTGGCGCGCGTCGGCCTTCCAGAGTTCGAGGAAGAGCGGCGCCTGCTCCCGCCCCACGGCCGAGAGCCACCGTCGGGTGTTGACGGCGGTCCCCTTCCCTCCCGGCGGTCCGCCCTGATCGAGTCCGCAGCGGCCGCCGGAGAGCGCGACCACGCCGGTGGCGAGCCGGTTCGGCAGACGGAGCTCCACGACCGACTGGAGGGCCTCCTCCGGAGGGAGGACGTGGAGGAGCGCCGACATCCGGAGCAGGCGGCAGCGCTCCCGGTCGCCCGCCGGACCGGACCCACGGCAGGCCTGGAAGGGCTCGGACGCCACGGCGAGCGCGTGCCGGACGCGTGCCGGCGGAAGCGCGGCGAGGCGCGGAAGCACGACCCCGAGGAGCCCGGTGGTCTGGAGTGTCTCGAGCCCCGCCGCGGCGTGCGGCCCGACGAGCAGGCGGGAGAGCTCCTCGGCCACACGTTCCCGCGAGACGAGCGCCACGACCGGCAGGGCCTCCGGGATGGCGTCGCGCGTCGCCGGGGCGAGCCGGAACCCGAGCTGGGAGACGAAGCGCGCTCCGCGGAGCGGGCGGAGGCCGTCCTCGGCGAAGCGTGCACGTGCGTCCCCGACGGCACGGAGGGTTCGCCTGGAGAGGTCCGCCCGGCCACCGAACGGATCGCGCAGCTCGTCCTCGAGCGGATCCCAGGCCATCGCGTTCACGGTGAAGTCCCGCCGGGCGAGATCGGCCTCGAGGTCGCCGTGGAAGGTGACCTGGGTGGGCCGGCGGCCGTCCACGTAGGCCCCGTCTCCGCGGAAGGTGGTCACCTCGACACGCGCCCCACCTTCCACGACCGTGACGGTGCCGTGGTCGATCCCGGTGGGGATGACCTTGCGGAAGAGCCCCTGGACCTCCCCGGGGGTGGCCGGGGTCGCGACGTCGAACTCGCCCGGGTCGTGGCGCGTCCGCCGCAGGAGGAGATCGCGAACCACGCCGCCCACGAGCCAGGAGCGGTGCCCCGCCTCACCGAGACGCCGGAGCACGTCCTGGACCGCGTCGGGCACGTCGCGGGAACGGAGTCCCTTGGTCGCGGGGTTCGCCATCGTGGACTAGACAAAGCCGAGATCGCCCTCGCGGTCCAGCCCCCTCGCTCCTGCTATCCTCGGGGCGTGACAAACCCCGGACACCCCGCCCCAGGTGCCGTCACCCGCCTCCTCGAGGAACTGGCCGACGCGCCGGACTCCGACGTCGGGGAGGGATGGGAGGCCTGGCTCGCGCCCGGAAAGGTCGTCGACCAGCTGGAACTCATCCGGGAGGTCGGCCGGGGCGGGCTCGGCGTGGTCTGGGAGGCCCTCGACCGGCGCACCGGGCAGCACGTCGCCTTCAAGGCCGTCCGCCCCGGCGGGAAGTCGGGGATGCGCGAGTCCCGCCTGCTCGCCGAGGCGGAGGTGGCGGCGCGCCTCTCCCATCCGGGGATCGTGTCGCTCCTCGACGTGGGGCGGAGCAGCCGGGGGCCGTACCTCGTCCTCGAGCTCCTGCGGGGCTGGACGCTCGGCGATCGGCTCGACTACGGGGCGCTCCCGCCCGCCGAGGCGTTGCGCATCGCCTGCTCGGCCTGCCGGGCGGTCGCCCACGCCCACGCCAACGGGGTCGTGCACCGGGATCTCAAGCCGGCCAACGTCTTCCTCTGCGAGGGGGGCACGGTGAAGGTGGTCGACTTCGGGCTCGCCCACGCCTTCGGGCAACGGCGTGCCAGCGGCGGAACCCCGGCCTACATGGCCCCGGAACAGTGGCGCGGCGCCCCCGAGGACGAGCGGACCGACGTGTTCGCGCTGGGGGTGCTCCTCCACCGGATGCTGGCCGGAGAGCTGCCCTTCCCCGACGACGAGGGGCGGGCCGTGCTGGGGCCGGAGCCGGCCCCCTCGATCGAGGTGGCCGGGGCCCCGTCCCTCGGACCGCTGCTCTCCCGGATGCTCGAGAAGGATCCGGTGCGGAGGCCCCGGGACGCCGGCGAGGTCCTCCCCGAACTCGAGACCTCCCTGGAGGAGATCGCGCGGGCCCCGGCCGCCGTCGCGGCGGCGCCGACGCGGGTGCGGCGACTCCCCTCGGCGGACGCCCGCGCCTACGACTGCTGCCTGCGGGCCCGTCAGTTCCTGAAGGTCCCTCGCAAGGCCAACCTCCAGTTCGCCTGCGAGATGTTCCGGCGCGCGATCGAGATCGACCCGCGGTATGCGCCCGCCCACGCGGGCCTGGCCGAGGGGGCCGCCCAGCTCCACATGCTCTACCCGTCCCCCGACGGCGCGCAGCTCCAGGTGGCCGACGCGGCGGGCACCCGCGCCCTCGAGCTCGACCCGGGGCTCGCCGAGGCCCACGCCGCCCGGGGGCTCACCCTCTTCCTCTCCCGGCGCATGGAGGAGGCGGAGCGGGAGTTCCTCCTCGCCATCCAGGCCGATCCGTCCCGCCCGGAGGCCCGGTACTACTACGCCCGCGCCTGCCTCCAGCAGGGGCGCCACGAGGAGGCGGCGCGGCTCTGCCGGGAGGCGAACGCGGTCCGGGAGGACTACCAGTCCGCCTTCTTCGCCGCGCAGGCGAGCGAGGCCGCCGGCGACGCCGACGACGCCTACCGGACCGCGCTCGACGTCGTCGAGCGCCACATGGAGATGAATCCGGACGACCCCCGCGCCGCGACCATGCGGGCGGTCTGCCTGGCCCGCGTGGGCCGGCGGGAGGAGGGGCTCCACTGGGCGCGCCAGGCGCTCGCCATCGACCCGCTCGACGCGGGCGTCCGCTACAACGTCGCCTGCCTGTACGCCGTCGAGGGGGCCCACGAGGAGGCGCTCGACTGCCTCGAGGCGGTGGTGACGGCCGGCTTCCGGAACCGGGAGTGGATGGAGCGCGACCCGGACCTGTCTTCCCTTCGCAGGATGCTGCGGTTCCGGGCGCTGATGGATCGGATGCCCGACGCGCCTCCCGACCCGGTCACTTCGGGAACATGAAGGTGATGACGAACCGGGTGAGCCAGGGGGACCCGCCCTCGGGGTGGACCACGTTGGCGTAGTAGGAGAAGGAGAGCGAGATCGGCTGCTTCGCGATGGAGATGGTCTTGGCGATGGCCGCTCCCACCGGCACCGTCCACTGCTGCCCGACCTGGTTCCAGTTCACGAAGAAGGTCGGCGCCGTCCCGATCGACCAGGCCTGGGGCAGGTTGTAGTTCAGGAAGACCTGGAGGGACGTGGTGTCGAGGTGTGCCGACCCCATTCGGGCGAAGGCGTTGAGCTGGGTGAGGAGCGCGCCCACCACCCACGGCCCGCCCATGTAGACCGCCGCGACCACCGGGCCGGCCGCGAAGCAGCCGGTGGCGACGGCGTCGTTCGTCGCCGTGGGAAAGGAGAAGGCGGGGCCGATGCCCCAGATGAAGCCGCTCGGCGCCGAGGGGGAGAAGAAGGTCTCGAGGACGATCTCGCCGAGCCCGGTGCTCCGCTCGCCGTTCGGGAGCACCACGTTGTAGTAGGGCACGATGGGGCGGACGATGAGGTTCCACTCCTTCGTGAGCTCGACGGGGATCACCGGCTGGAAGTTCAGGTTGTAGGAGGCCCCGAGCCCGGCCGCGCCGCCTCCGTTGAAGTTGTTCTGGAACGGAACCGAGACCAGGTCGGCGAGCGGGTTCTGCAGCTGCTTCGCGAGCTCCTCGAGCGACGCTCCCCCGAGGGCCGCCGCGGCGTGGGACAGGCCGGTGGGCTTCGCGTCCGGTGGTGCCTGCGGGGTCGGCGGGTCGGCGGGGGACGCCAGGAGCACGACGAGTACCAGGGAGGCGATCATGGGGACCCATTTGACCCCGTCCGGGCCCCGTTCCGCCAGGAAATCCGGACATGCCCCGGGAAGCGAGGAGACTCGGCGGGCCATCCGCGATAGACCGGCCGCGCATGCCTCCCATCGACACCCTGCCGCGCATCGCCTCGGCCGTCACACCCGCGGTGATGGTCTCCGCCTGCGGACTCATCGCCCTCGGGCTCATCAACCTCTCCCAGGCCCTGGGGGGTCGCCTGCGCGAGCTGACCCGGGAGCACCGGGCCGCGCCCACCGCCGAGCCCCGGCGAGAGGTCATCCGCCGGCAGGTCGCCATCCTCGGCCAACGCCACCGGACGGTGTCCCGGGCCCTCTTCCTCGACTACGGCGCCATCCTCGCCTTCGCGCTCACCTCGCTCCTCTTCCTGGGGCACGGGATCGTCCGGGTGCCCGAGGTCGTGGAGGGGCTCCTCTTCCTCCTGGGCGTGCTGCTTCTCTGCGGCGCCGCCGGATTCGCCATCGCCGCGGTCCACCTGGACGGCGGCGCGCTCCGGCTGGAGCAGCTGGACGTCCTCGGCGATCCCCGGGACGGTCCGGGGGCGCATCGCTGAACCTGCCGGAATGGTGGCCCCGACGTGACTCGAACACGTGGCCTACGGTTTAGGAAACAGCGGCGGAATGCCCGTTTGTAGCCAACTTCCTGATATCACTGCGCCCGACCGGGCGCCATCTGGCGTCGTTTGGCGGCTCAGGACAGGAAAACGACAGGAAGAAGCTCGAAAATCGAGCACCGCGACAGGAAGAATGGAAGGCCACCCGTCCCCTACTTCCTCTTGCACCCCGCCGCGCCTTTGGACCGGTTCGCGCTCTTGGTGAGCCACTGCATGTTGCCCGGCGAGTCCGACCCTCCGCACGCGAGCGGGTTGCGGTGATCGACCTCGTACCCCGGGCACGCGCCGCCTGTCTTGCCAGTGCTCGGGCACGGGTGGTTCTTTCTGAACGCCGCCTTTTGCTTGGGATCCCGGTTCTTGCTGCTCGACGAGGAGTGGCTGGACGACTTGTAGGTCTTGGTCGAGGAGTGCGACGGCGACGAGGAGTAGCTCTTCTTCGTCGTGCTCGAGTGCGAGGCCCCGGACGAACGGCTCCCGGTCGAGTGACTCGAGGTGCTCGTCGAGTGCGATGACGACTTCGATGAGCTGTGGCTGGACGAGTAGCTCGAGCCCTTCGGCCCGCCGAGGGCCAAGACGGGCAGGAGCACGGCGAGCAGGGCCAGAGACCGCATCAGCGAACTTTACGACGACCAACGGACGTGGCTCGCGGCGGTACCTCTCCGGCCAGGGCTGACCACGCAGCCACTCGGCATTTTACGCAGTCAAAAATGCACGCGGCCTCCAGCGGTACGTCGCCACCGACCCAGCCTTCTCGATCTCCTCAGGAAACGCCGCCCACCGGCACCGTCTCGCCTCGAAGGCCGCTACGGTCTTCGTCCGCCGCTCTCTGTCCCGGTCGGCCGTGTGTCCTCCTCGTTGGACGGGGAGGATCGCTCTCACCGACGACTGCCGCCAGACGCCCATTCCCGGACGGTTACCCTGGCCACGGAGGACCAGGAGGCGTCGGACGCCGGGTACTGCTGGTCAGGCGCATATCAATGGGGAACAGTCCTCATCGTCCTCAAGGAGGATGAAACTGACCGCCACCGACACGATCTCTCCTCCCTCTCTACCGATTCGGACGGGATAGATGCCGTCCCCGAAGCCGCTCTGGACCGTGATCGGCTTCCTGCTCTTACCCACCACCGCAGACACCCGGCCGCTGTCAACGCAGAGCTGCGCCTCCTCTTCCATCGTGCTTCCACCGTCCTCGTGATCCTCGTGAACAAGGAATAGGGACGCCGTCAACGGGCCGGACTTCTCCATTTCAACGACATCTTCGAGAGAACCAAACATCTTGCTTTCTTCAGGTTCAATTT
>JBAXVO010000126.1:0-9547 GCA_037129355.1 Deltaproteobacteria bacterium
CTAGCCGCGGGCCCGGTAGTGCTTCGCGAAGTCGAGGAAGAGGTCGCTCGGGGTCTGGTCGAAGCCGAGCGGCTGCATGAGGAGCAGCCAGCCCACCAGGAGCGCCCGCGCGGTCGAGGCGGCCCGGGCGCCCATCACCCCCACCGCCATGGGCGCGAAGAGCAGCACCGCTCCGTGCCACCAGTCGTAGATGTCGGTGAGCGCGAGCCCCAGCGCCGAGAGCACGAGCCCGGCCACGAGCGGTCCCGCGTACCACCACGAGGCGACGGACGCCGCCACGCTGGCCACCACCACGGCCCAGAACCTCGCCCCCTGGCCGATGACCCCCAGGGACGGATGGAGCGTGTCGAGGTAGGTCTTGGTGACCGGCCACTGGAGCAGGAAGGTCCCCACCACCACGAGGCCTGCGGCCGCCATCACGGCGATGGCTCCCCAGGGGCGCCGCTCCCGCGGTTCCCGGAGCGCCTGCCAGAGCGCGACCACCCCCACCGGCAGGAGCGCCACCGCCCGGTAGTGGAGCATCCCCGCGCAGGCGAGCCAGAGGAGCGCACTCCCGGGACGCCGCCGGTGCAGCGCCCGGAGCGCCATGGCGCCCGCCCCCAGGAACACCGGGTCGTAGAAGCCCTGCAGGGCGAGGCGGACCAGGTACAGCCAGGCGATCATCCCGACCACGGCGCGCCCCCCGGGCGCCAGGTCGGCGAGCAGCGCGAAGATGGCGAGCATCGCCAGGTGGGCGAGCACGAGCATCCACAGGACGCCCACCCGGCCGAAGGTCTCCTGGGTCATGGGGACGAACCGGCCGATCAGGGCCGTGGGGAGGAAGACCGCGAACATCCCCGGCGGGTAGTTCACCGGCATCCCCGGCCAGGCCCCCGTCTCCTGCGGATAGCTCACCCCGCGGGACGAGCGCTCCAGGGGCAGCCGGTAGGCGTCGAGCCCGCGGTGCAGGAAGACCCAGGTGGCGTGGGCGTGGTGGAGGTGGTCGGTGTAGCCCGCCGACAGGTCGCCGTACGGGCTCTGGTTGGTGAGCGGGACGAGCGCGGTGAGCCCCAGGGAGACGGCGACCAGCGCGGCCAGTGCCCGGCGCGGCGGCCTCTCCATGGGTCAGATCCGCTCGGCGCTCACCAGCATGTTGTCGCCCAGGTTGACCGGGACCGGCCAGTGGGTGGGCACGACGCGGGTGAGTGCGCGGGTCACCGGCGAGAGCGCCGGGAAGCTGGCCCCGATCTTCCGGAGCAGGTACCCGGCCGAGACCGTGTGGCTGTAGGTCCCGACGTCGAGCACCCGGAACCCGGCCTCCTCGAGCAGGGCCGAGATGGTGGGCCGGTCGAAGTAGACCAGGTGCATGTCCATGAGCCAGGGCCAGCGGGCGCCGAGCAGGCGGGCCATCAGGCTCCCGGTGTCGATGGTGGAGAGGTGGAGGCGTCCGCCGGGGACGAGCAGCATGCGGGCCGCCGCCAGCTCCTCCCGGGGGTCGGGGAGGTGCTCGATCACGTCCCACATGGTGAGCACGTGGTACCGGTCGGCCGAGTTGGCCCGGACCTCGAGCGGCTCGGTGTGCACGGTGAACCCCTGGGACCGCGCCAGAGCCGAGGCCCACCGGGAGAGCTCGAGCCCCTCGGCCCGGAAGCCCCGCTCCCGCGCCACCTCCAGGAAGTAGCCGCAGTAGGCCCCCACGTCGAGGAGGCGGCGACCACCGGCGGGCCCGAGCGACCGGACCACGTTGCGGAAGGTGAGGATCCGGTTGTCCCGCTCGGCCATGTAGAGCGGGTCGACCACGCCCGAATAGGCCTCCTCGAGCGCCTCGTCCGGGGGCATGGGCCACTGGAAGAGCAGCCCGCAGTCCTCGCAGCCGTAGATGGGGGGGTGGTGCCGGTGGCCGAAGCTGGTGCAGCGCCAGGCGCCGGCGTCGAGCGGGACCATCTCCCCGCGCGCCGGGAACCGGAGCGACAGGCGGGAATCGCCGCAGAGGACGCAGCGGTCGGGCACGGGGAGGAGGGTGCGAACCGGCTCCCTGGCGATGGCGGTGGATTCCTTCACGAGGGGCGACCTCATAACACCGCTGGCCGGGGTGCGCCAACTGCCCGGGAAGTCGCACGCTTGCCGCTCCCCCGGTCCCTGTTAGAGTCCCCGGCAGGAGGCTCACATGACTTCGGTGCTGGCGATGATCCTGGCGGGCGGCGAGGGGAGGCGGCTCGATCCGCTGACGCGGGAGCGCGCCAAGCCGGCCGTCCCGTTCGGAGGGCGCTACCGCATCATCGACTTCGTCCTCTCCAACTTCGCCAACTCGGGCGTGGTCCGGATGAAGGTGCTCGTCCAGTACAAGTCGGACTCGCTCAACACCCACGTGCAGCGCGCCTGGCGCCTCACCTCGCTCCTCAACGAGTACGTGGAGATCGTGCCGGCCCAGATGCGCTACGGGCCGAAGTGGTTCGAGGGCTCCGCCGACGCCATCTACCAGAACCTGAACATCATCACCGACGAGGAGCCGGAGCACACCTTCGTCTTCGGCGCCGACCACGTCTACCGCATGGACGTGCGGCAGATGATGGAATACCACCAGGACAACCAGGCCGACCTGACCGTGGCCGCCATCCCGGTGCCGCGCGCCCTGGCTCCCGAGTGCGGGATCATCGAGATGGCCGCCGACGGCCGCATGATCGGGTTCGTGGAGAAGCCCAAGCCGGGGACCGAGAAGACCATGCCCGGCGACGACACCCGGTGCCTGGCCTCGATGGGCAACTACCTCTTCCGCACCGACGCGCTGGTGCAGGAGATCGTCCGCGACGCCGGCGACGCCGCCAGCGCCCACGACTTCGGCAAGTCGATCGTCACCTCGATGCACTCGCGCAAGCGGGTCTTCGTCTACGACTTCATGACCAACAAGGTGCCCGGCCAGTCCGAGAAGGAGCGCGGGTACTGGCGGGACGTGGGGAGCCTCGACGCCTACTACCAGGCCAACATGGACCTCGTGGACGTCGACCCGGTCTTCTCCCTCTACAACTTCGACTGGCCCATCTTCACCATCCGTTACAACTACCCGCCGGCCAAGTTCGTCTTCAACAACGAGAAGGACCGGCGCGTCGGCCACGCCACCGACTCCCTCATCTCCGAGGGGTGCATCGTCTCGGGCGGGCACGTCCACCGCTCCATCGTCTCCCCCCGCGTCCGCGTCAACAGCTACTCCTACGTGGAGGGCTGCATCCTCTTCGAGGACGTCACGGTGGGGCGCCACTGCAAGATCCGGCGCGCCATCATCGACAAGCACGTCGACATCCCCCCCGGCACGGTCATCGGGTACGACCCCGAGGAGGACAAGGCGCGCTTCCAGGTGACCGAGAGCGGAATCGTCATCATCCCCAAGGGGATGCGGATCGAGCCGAAGGGGTAGTCCCCTGTTAGAAGGGAGGGCGATGCCCACCCTCCTTGCGCTCCTCGCCGCCGCCGCGCTGGCCGCCGGCCCGTCCACCCCGTCGGTCCCGTTCCAGCAGTTCACGCTGCCGAACGGGCTCCACGTCATCCTCTCCGAGGACCACACCGCGCCGCTGGTGGGCGTGGACGTCCTCTACGACGTGGGCTCGAAGGACGAGAAGCCCGGCCGGACCGGCTTCGCCCACCTCTACGAGCACCTCATGTTCCAGGGCACCGAGAACCTGCCCAAGGGGGAGGCCGACCGGCTGGTCGAGGCGTCGGGCGGCAGCGGGAACGCCTCCACGAGCCCCGACCGGACCCAGTACTGGGAGGAGGTCCCCGCCAACGCGCTCGAGCAGGTGCTCTTCATCCAGTCGGAGCGGATGGGGCACCTGCTCCCCACCCTCGACCAGGCCAAGCTCGACAACCAGCGCGAGGTGGTCCGCAACGAGCGGCGCGAGAGCTACGAGATGAAGCCGTACGGCATGGCCTGGAAGGTGATCCTGGAGAACCTCTGGAACCCGGAGTTCCCCTACCACTGGCAGCCCATCGGCTCCCACGAGGACCTCCAGGCCGCCTCCCTCGCCGACGTGCGGGAGTTCTTCCAGCGCTGGTACGGCCCGGCGAACGCCTCGCTCGCCATCGTCGGCGACATCGACCCGGAGAAGACCCGGGCGCTCGTGGAGCGGTACTTCGGCCGCATCCCCCGCTCCGATCCGCCCCGCCGCACGGCGCCCGTCCCGGTGCCGCTCGCCGCCGAGCGCAAGGTCACCATCGAGGACGACGTCCAGCTACCCCGCCTCTACCTGGCCTGGCAGACGCCGAAGGAGTACGCCGAGGGAGACGACGCGCTCTCCCTGCTCGCCGACGTGCTGGCCGGCTCCAAGTCGAGCCGCCTGGTCCGCAGGCTGGTGATGGAGGAGCGCATCGCCCAGAGCGTCATGGGGGGGCAGCAGTCCCAGGCGCTCGCCGGGATGTTCGTCCTGGTGGCCAGCCCCAAGCCGGGCGTGGACCCGGAACGGCTCCGCGTCGCGATCGACGAGGAGATCGGACGGATCGCCCGGGAGGGCCCCACGGCCGAGGAGCTGGAGCGGGCCAAGAACCGCGTCGAGTCCCAGGTGATCTTCGGCCTCGAGCCCGTGGGCGGCTCAGGCGGCCGCGCCGCGCACCTGAACGAGTACTACTGGGAGACCGGCGATCCCGGGTACCTCTCCAAGGACCTGGAACGGTTCCGGGCCCTCACCGCCGAGGAGGTGCGCGCCGCCGCCGAGCGCTACCTCGCGAACGACCGGCGCGTGGCGCTCACCGTCGTTCCGCGGGCCGCCCCGGCCACCGGAACGGAGTCCCGCCGATGAGCGCCCGGAAGAACGCCTCCCTGCTCGTCGTCCTGGCGCTGGCCGCCTGCGCCACAACCGCGAGCCGCCCCGAGCCGGTGCAGCCGGCGCCTCCCCCGGTGGCGCCGCCGGCCGCCGCCGCGGAGAAGGTCCCGGTCCCTCCGCTCGGCGATCCGGCCGACCTGCGGCTGCCCGCCACCCAGCGGTTCACCCTGAGCAACGGCCTCCCCGTCCGCCTGGTGGAGTACCACCGCCTCCCCATCGTCGCCGTCCAGCTCGTCCTCCTCGAGGCCGGGGCTGCGCGCGACCCCGCGTCGCTGCCCGGCGTCGCCTCCTTCACCGCGTCGATGGTCACCGAGGGCACGACGTCCCGCTCCGCCATCCAGCTCTCCGAGGAGCTGGGCTTCCTGGGCGCGAGCCTGGGCGCCGGCGCCGGCATGGACTCGGCCCAGGTCTCCGGGTACGCCCTCTCCCGCCACCTCCCCCGGCTCCTCGACCTGCTCGGCGACGTGGTGGCGAACCCGGCCTTCCCGGCCTCCGACTTCGCGCGCGTCCAGGACCAGCGCAAGGTCTCGCTCCTGCAGCAGCGGGACCAGCCCGGGGCCATCGCCACCAAGACCTTCGGCAAGCTCTTCTGGGGCGACCACCCCTACGGCCACTGGGCCGGCGGGACCGAGGCGTCGGTGGCGAAGACCACGCGCCAGGACCTGGTGCGGTTCCACGCCGATCACTGGCGCCCCGGCGCCGCCGAGCTCGTGGTGGTGGGCGACGTCGACGCGGTGACGCTCCGGGCCGAGCTCGAACGCGCACTCTCCGGCTGGAAGGGGGCCGCGCCCGCCCGGCTGCTCGCCCTGCAGGACCCGGTGCCCCGGCGCCGCGCCGTGCTGGTGGAGAAGCGGGGCGCCCCCCAGACCTTCCTCGTGCTGGGCATGCCCGGCATCGCCCGCAGCGACCCGGACTTCGTGACCGCCCAGGTGCTCTTCCAGGTGCTCGGCGGCGGCTCCTCGTCCCGCCTCTTCCGCGACCTGCGGGAGGACAAGGGCTACACCTACGGCCTCTCGGCGCGCGAGTCGGCGAGCCGGCTGGGCGGGCTCTCCTACATGGGGGGCAGCGTCCGCGCCGACGCCACCGGCCAGGCCATCGGCGACCTGCTGGCGCAGGCCAGGGCACTGCGCGACGTCCCGGTGCCCGCGGCCGAGCTCGACGACGCCAAGGACGGGATCGTCCGCTCGCTCCCGGGGGACTTCGCCACCGCCTCGGGGATCGCCGGGCGGCTGGCGGAGCAGGTGGTCTACGGCCTGCCGGAGAACTGGTGGGCGACCTACCCGGCCCGCGTCCGGGCGGTGACGGCGGCCGACGTCCAGCGGGTGGCGCGGCGCGTGCTCGACGTCGGCGCGCTGGTCACCGTGATGGTGGGGGACCCGGAGGTGGTGCGGCCGCAGCTCTCCGGCCTGCCGCTCGGCGACGTGCAGGAGCGCAAGCCGTGAGGGAGCTCCAGAACGAGTTCTCCTGGTCCAAGTCGCGCCACGAGAAGTTCGCCGAGTGTCCGCGCGCCTACTGGTTCCACTACTACGGCTCCTGGGGCGGGTGGGACGCGAAGACCGGACCGGCCACCCGCGAGCTCTACGTCCTGAAGAACCTCTCGTCCCGCTGGCAATGGGCCGGATCGGTGGTGCACGAGGCCATCCGGCACATGCTGAACCGCTCCCGCTTCACCGGGGACCGCAAGTCGCTCGACGCGCTCCTCGAGGAGACGCGCCAGCGCTCCCGCACGCAGTTCGCCGGCTCGCGCGACAAGGGCTACTGGCGCGATCCCAAGCGCATCCCCGGGCTCGTGGAGCACGAGTACGCGGAGCCGGTGCCGCCGGAGGAATGGAAGCGCATCTGGGACGAGCTCATCGAGGGCTCGATCCGCAACTTCTACGGGAGCCAGACCTTCGACCGGATCCGCGCCATCCCCGCGAGCCGCTGGCTCACCGTGGACGAGCTCGACACCTGGACCTTCGAGGGCACCAAGATCTGGGTGGCCATCGACTTCGCCTACCGCGACGACGACGAGCGGATTCACGTGCTCGACTGGAAGACCGGCAAGGAACGCGGCGCCGACCACATGCAGGTGGCCCAGTACGCCCTCTACGCCCAGCGCAAGTGGGACGCGGCGCCCGAGTCGGTGGTGGGCGGCCTCGTCTACCTCTCCTCCGGCGCCGACCGGGTGGACGTGGCGGTGGACGGACCCGCGCTCGAGGCGGCCCAGGGGCGGATGCGCGAGAGCATCGCCGGGATGAAGGAGCGGCTCGACGATCCGCTGCGGAACGCCGCGTCGAAGGAGCGCTTCCCGCAGATCGAGGACCGCACCGCCTGCAAGCGCTGCCCGTTCCGGCGGCCGTGCGGGCGGATGTAGCCCGCGCTACAGCGAGAACCCGGCGGCGATCTGCGGCACCCAGTACGCGCAGGTGCCGACGCAGTTGGTGAAGACCCGCTCGTAGGCGATGCCGAGCAGGAAGGTGGCCGGCCCCACCGAGGCGAAGGAGAAGCCGCCCCGGACTCCCCACGCGTCCTGCGGCAGGTATCCGCCCGAGACGAACCAGTGGGCGTAGTAGCCGCCCAGGTAGGGCACGATGCCGCCCGGCACCGGCAGGAACCAGTCGACGCCCGGCTTCACCATGAACACCGTGGGTGAACTCCCGAACGAGAAGCCCAGGTCGAGGGTGGGGAGCACCCCGCCGTAGATGAAGTAGCCGACCCCCGCGCCCAGGCTCACCGCCCCCTCGCCGTAGGCGAAGGCGGCGCCGAGCGTCCCCCAGAGGCGAAGCCGGCGCACCGACCACTCGGGGACCGACTCCTGGCCCGGGGGGAGGGCGCCCCGGGGCGGCGGGGGAGGGGGTTCGCTGGCCTCGTCCTCGGGGGGCGGAGGGGGAGGCTTCGCCACCGTCTGCGGCGGGCCCACGTACTGGGCGGCGGCCGGCCTGGCGGAGCCGGCGGCGAGGGAGAGGGCGAGGAGGAGGGCGAGGCGTGCGATCCGCATGCGAGAGAAGTCTATCCGCTCAGGGGACGACGCGCGCCTCGATCCATCCCCGCAGCGCGTTCACCAGCCAGATCCGGCGGGCCCGCACCAGGTCCCCGGGGAGGAGCGTCCGCTCCCGCACCTCGCCCCGCGAGAGGAGGCCGGCACGGAAGACCCCCGGGAGGAGACCGGCGTCGAGCGGCGGCGTGACCCGCTCGCCGTCCAGGTCGACCACGACGTTCGTGAACGTCCCCTCGGTCACCTCCCCCTCCCGGTTCACCAGCAGCACGTCGAAGGCATGGGGGCGGGTGGCGCGGCGCCGGTCGTAGGGCTCGCGCCGCGTGGTCTTGTGGAAGAGCGAGACGTCGTTCCGATCGACCGGGTCGTCGGAGAGCGCCACCGCCACGGGCCCGGCGAGGGGGGCGGGCAGCGGCGTCCGCTCCAGCACCACCTCGCCGGCGGGATCGAGGAGGAGGCGCAACCGGGCATCGCCCTGCTCCGCGCCGATCCGCTCCCGGACGGCGGCGAGGTCGACGGGAATGGCGTGGTAGCGGGCCGATCCGTCGAGCCGCGCGAGGTGCCCCTCGAGCAGCGCCACCCGTCCGGCCTCGAGCCTCATCGTCTCGAGGAGCGTCGGGGCCCCGGGTGTCGTCTCGAGAACCCGGGTCTTGGCGAGCGCCTCGTCCCATTCGGCGGACGGGTCGGAGTCCCAGGTGATTCCCCCGCCCGTGCCGTACGTGGTCGACCCGGTGGCGAGGTCCACCTCCGCCGTGCGGATGGCCACGTTGAAGCAGGCGTCGCCGCCCGGTGCGATGGCGCCCACCGCGCCGCAGTAGACACCGCGGGGGGAGCGCTCCAGGTCGGCGGCGAGCCGCATGGCCGCCACCTTCGGCGCGCCGGTGATCGAGCCGCAGGGGAAGGTGGCCGCGAACAGGTCGGCGAGGTCCGCTCCCCGGCGCAGCCGGGCCGACACCGTGGAGGTGAGCTGCCAGACGGTGCGGAGCCGCTCCACGTCGAGCAGCGGCCCGGCGGTGACCGAACCGGTCACGGCCACGCGCCCCAGGTCGTTCCGGAGCAGGTCGGCGATCATCACGTTCTCGGCCCGGTCCTTCTCCGACGCGGCGAGCGCGAGCCGGACCCGCTCGTCCTCCGCGAGGAAGCGTCCGCGCCTCGCCGTCCCCTTCATGGGGCGCGAGGTCACCCGGTCGCCCTGCCGCAGGAGGAAGAGCTCGGGCGAGGCCGAGACGATCGCCCGGGAGCCGGTCCGCACGTAGGCCGTGTCGCCGGATCCCTGCGCTCCGCGCAGTCGCCGGTAGAGGTCGAGCGGGTCCCCCTCCAGCCTCCCAGCGAGACGGAACGTGAAATTCACCTGGTAGACGGCGCCGGCGGCGACCCCCTGCCGGATTGCCTCCACCGCCACGCCGTGCGCCGCCGCGTCGAGCTCGGGCACGACGTCGGCGAGCCGGGCGTCGGCCGGCCGCGGGGCGAGACCGGGGAGCGGTTCGTCGTGGACGCCGAACCAGGCGAGCGTTCTCTCACCCGGGCGGACCCGCAGCGCCGCGTCGAAGGCCGGGGCCGCCTCGTAGGCCACGTACCCCACCACCCACCGTCCTGCCCGGGCGGCCGCCTCGGCGGCACGGATGGCCGGCAGGACCTCGGGGAGGGACCGGGCCTCGATCACCTCGCCGGGCGCGCCGAAGGCGAGCGCGCCCCATCCGGAAGAGTCGAGCTCCAGCAGGGCGTGGACTAGCGGTCCGCCCACGCGTCCGTCCGTTGCAGCAGCGCCGCGATGTCCGAG
>JBAXVO010000127.1:0-9543 GCA_037129355.1 Deltaproteobacteria bacterium
CCTGCGGCTCGCCCTCTCGCAGGCGTCGCGCGAGGTGGTGGAGAAGATCGCCTGGGAGGTGGTCCCGCAGCTCGCGGAGGTGATCATCCGCGAGCACGTGGAGCGCCTGGTGAACGAGCGCCAGAAGCGCTGACCCCCCGGAGTGCCGAACCGGCGTGCCCTTGGAGAGTGACGTGTCCGAAGAACGACAGAGCCCCCCCTCGACCGAGCTGTCGAAGGCCTACGACCACAGCGACGTCGAGCCTCGCTGGTACCGCACCTGGCTCGAGCGCGGGTACTTCCACGCCGACGAGAAGGACCGGACCCGCCCCGCCTTCTCGATCGTGCTGCCGCCGCCCAACGTCACCGGCTCCCTGCACCTCGGCCACGCGCTCACCGCCACCATCCAGGACATCCTGATCCGGTGGAAGCGCATGAGCGGCTTCAACGTGCTCTGGCTCCCCGGCACCGACCACGCCGGCATCGCCACCCAGATGGTGGTGGAGAAGGAGCTGCAGAAGACCGAGAAGAAGAGCCGGCACGACCTCGGGCGCGAGGAGTTCCTGCGCCGGGTCTGGGCCTGGAAGGAGCAGTACGGTTCCCGCATCGGCGTGCAGCACCAGGCGCTGGGCGCCTCGCTCGACTGGAAGCGCGAGCGCTTCACCATGGACGAGGGGCTCTCCCGGGCCGTGCGCGAGGTCTTCGTGCGGCTGTGGGAGGAGGGGCTCATCTACCGGGCCAAGAAGCTCATCAACTGGTGCCCGCGCTGCCTCACCGCGCTCTCCGACCTCGAGGTGAACCACGAGGAGAACCACCCGGGCGAGCTGTGGAGCTTCGCGTACCCGCTCGCCGACGGGTCGGGCGAGATCGTGGTCGCCACGACGCGCCCCGAGACCATGCTGGGCGACACCGCCATCGCCGTCCACCCGGACGACGATCGCTGGCGCGCCGTGGTCGGGAAGAACGTCCGGCACCCCATCACCGGCCGGGAGTTCCCGGTGGTGGCCGACGGCGTGCTCGTCGATCCCAAGTTCGGGACCGGCGCGGTGAAGGTGACGCCGGCCCACGACTTCAACGACTTCGAGGTGGCGCAGCGCCACGGCCTGCCGCTCCTCCCGGTCATCGGCCCCGACGGGCGCATGACCGGGGAGGCCGGACCGTTCGCCGGCATGGACCGCTTCGAGGCCCGCAAGGCCGTGAAGGCGGCGCTGGCCGAGAAGGGGCTCGACCGGGGGGCGAAGCCGCACCTGCTCCCGCTCGGGCGCTGCCAGCGCTGCGAGACGGTGCTCGAGCCGCTCCTCTCCGACCAGTGGTACGTGAAGATCGAGCCGCTGGCCCGCCCCGCCATCGCCGCCGTGGAGGAGGGGAGGACGCGCTTCATCCCCGAGGGCTGGACCAACACCTACATGGCGTGGATGCGCAACATCCACGACTGGTGCATCTCGCGCCAGCTCTGGTGGGGGCACCAGATCCCGGCCTGGTACTGCGAGAGCGGCCACGCCACCGTGGCCCGCTCGGCGCCGGAGGCGTGCGGGACGTGCGGGAGCCGCGCGTTGCGGCAGGACGACGACGTCCTCGACACCTGGTTCTCCTCGGCCCTCTGGCCCTTCTCGACGCTGGGCTGGCCGGACCGGACCGAGGAGCTCGAGACCTTCTACCCGACCTCGGTCATGGAGACCGGGCACGACATCATCTTCTTCTGGGTGGCCCGGATGATGATGATGGGCATCCACTTCATGGGCGACGTCCCCTTCCGCACCGTCTTCCTGCACCCCATGGTGCGGGACGAGAAGGGGCAGAAGATGTCGAAGACGAAGGGGAACGTCATCGATCCCCTCGTCATCACCGACCAGTACGGCGCCGACGCGCTGCGCTTCACGCTGGCCGCCCTGACCAGCGCCCAGGGGCGGGACATCAAGCTCGCCAAGGAGCGCATCGACGGCTTCCGCGCCTTCGCCAACAAGCTCTGGAACGCCACCCGGTTCGCGCTCATCCACCTCGAGGGGTCGCCCGACCCGGCCCGCGCCGTCGCGCTGGCCCGCTCCCCCGCCGATCGCTGGCTCCTGGCCCGGCTCGCACGCGCCGTGAACTCCACCATCGACGCCCTGGAGGCGTTCCGCTTCGACGAGGCGGCCGGCACGCTCTACCGCTTCTGCTACGTCGACCTGTGCGGCTGGTACATCGAGCTCACCAAGCAGGTCTTCGACGGCGAGGACGAGGAGAAGAAGCAGGCCTCCCGCGCCGTGCTGGCCCACGCGCTCGACACGGCGCTCCGGCTGCTGCACCCCATGATGCCCTTCGTCACCGAGGAGCTCTGGCAGATGCTCGGCCAGCGCCTCGGCGTCGCGAACTGGCCGCCCTCGCTCCTCGAGGCCCCGTATCCGGAGCGTCGCCCGGTGGACGAGGCCTCCGAGCGCGCCTTCGCGCCCGTCCTGGGCGTCGTGGAGGCGATCCGCAGCGTCCGCGGCGAGATGAACGTCCCGTGGAAGACGGTCTTCCAGGGGGTCGAGGTCGGCGGGCTCTCGGCCGAGGCGCTCGGCACCGTGCGCGCCGAGCAGGGGCGCATCCTCCGCATGGGGAACGTCGAGGGGCTCGTCCTCCACGACGCCGGCCGGCCCGCGGGGCGCCGTCCCCAGTGCGCGGTCTCGGTCGGCGACGGGTTCGAGGTGCTCATCCCGCTGGCCGGCGCGGTCGACATGGCCGCCGAGACGGCCCGGGTAGACAAGGAGATCGCCCGCCTGGTCGGCGACATGGAGGGCGTGGAGAAGCGGCTCGCCAACCCCAGCTTCGTCGATCGCGCCCCGAAGGAGGTCGTCGACGAGGCCCGCGCGCGCGTCGAGGAGCTGGCGGAGCGGCGCCGGAAGCTGGAGGCGCACCGGGCGATGCTGACCGGGGAGGCCCCCGCCGGCCCCGCGCCGGTGGCGGCGGCCCCGGCCGTCGAGGCGCCCCCGGCCGCGCCCCTGGCCCGCCGGGGGCCCGATCGACTGGTGGTGAAACAGGCCACCAACCTGATCCGCAAGCCTTCGGCCGCGATGGTGAAGAAGGCTCCCGCGCCCCTGGCCGTCCGGGCGCAGGCGGGGAAGGCGAAGCCCGCCGCGAAGAAGCCTGCCGCGAAGAAGAAGGCGGCTCCCGGGAAGAAGGCGACGAGGAAGGCCGTGCCGGGGAAGAAGGCGGCAGGGAAGAAGAAGCCGGTCGCCGCGAAGCGGCGCCCTGCAAGGAGGGGCTAGCCGTGCCCGAACTCGCTCCCGCCGTCGAACGGCTCCTCGACCTCGCCCTCGAGGAGGATCTCTCCCTGGGCGACGCCACCAGCGAGGCCACCATCCCGGCCTCCGCCGCCGGGCGCGGGACGTTCCTCGCCAAGGAGGACCTGGTGCTCGCCGGCACCGCCGTGGCGGCACGGGTCTTCGAGCGGCTGGGCGCGACGTGCCGCTTCACCCGGGCCGACGGCGACCGGATCGCGCGCGGCGAGACCTTCGGCGAGGCCACCGGCCCGATGCGGGCCCTGCTCGCCGCCGAGCGCACCGGGCTCAACTTCCTGCAGCGTCTCTCCGGGGTCGCCACCGGCACGCGGCGGGCGGTGGACGCCCTCTCCGCGGCCGGGGGGCGCACCCGCCTCCTCGACACCCGGAAGACCACGCCCGGCTGGAGGCGCCTCGAGAAGGAGGCGGTCCGCGCCGGCGGAGGGGTGAACCACCGCTTCTCCCTGGGAGACGGCATCCTGGTGAAGGACAACCACGTGGCCGCCTGCGGTGGGGTGGGGGAGGCGGTTCGCCGCGCCCGTTCCCGCGGCAACGCCATGCTCCGGGTCGAGGCGGAGGTGGTCGACCTGCCCGGGCTCGACGAGGCCATCGCGGCGGGCGCGGACATCGTGCTGCTCGACAACATGGACGATTCCGCGATGGCCGAGGCGGTGCGCCGCGCAGCCGGACGCGTGCTGCTCGAGGCCAGCGGCAACATGACGCTGGAACGGCTGCCCCGCGTGGCGGCCACCGGCGTCGACTTCGTCTCCATGGGCGCGCTCACCCACAGCGCGCGGGGCGCCGACATCTCCTTCGAGGTCGGGTCGGCCGGATGACCCTTCCGGTCGTTTGACAGGCCGGGCCGGCGGCCCCGAGAATCCCCGGATGGCCGAGGTCGCATCGGGGAGCGAGGAGATGGTCCTCGCGTTCCTCGCCGAGGCGGGGGACGACTTCGTCTCCGGCGAGGCCATCAGCGGCAAGCTCGGGCTCTCCCGCGCCGCCGTCTGGAAGCACGTCAACGCGCTGCGGGGGCAGGGCTACCGGATCGAGGCGGTCTCCGCCCGCGGCTACCGGCTCACCGCCATCCCCGACCGGCTGGGCGCGCTCGAGATCGGCCCCCTGCTCAACACCCATGATCTGGGCCAGACGCTCCACTGCAGCGAGGAGCTCCCCTCCACCAACGACCGGGCGCGGGAGCTGGCCGACGCCGGGGCGGCCCACGGCGAGGTGGTCGTGGCCGAGTCCCAGACCGCGGGCAGGGGACGGCGCGGTCGCGCCTGGGCGTCCCCGGCCGGGCGGAACCTCTACCTCTCGGTGATCCTGCGCCCGAACCTGCCCCCCCAGCGGGCCCCCGAGCTCACGCTGGTGGCCTCGGTGGCCGCCTGCGACGCCTGCCGGAAGGCGGGCGTCGAGGTCGGCATCAAGTGGCCCAACGACCTGCTCGTCGGGGAGCGCAAGGTGGCCGGGATCCTCACCGAGCTCTCCGCCGAGCCGGATCTCGTCCACTGGGTCGTCCTCGGCATCGGCGTGAACCTGAACTCCGGCTCCGGCGACTTCCCCGCCGACCTGCGCGGAGTGGCGACGAGCCTCTCCATCGAGCGGGGGCAGCCGGTCCCGCGGGCCCTCTTCGCCGCGGCCCTGCTCTCCGAGCTGGAGCAGTGGCTCGACCGGCACGCCGCGGACGGGTTCGGCCCCGTCCGCGAGGCCTGGCGCGAGCGTTCCGTGACGCTGGGCCGGGAGGTCCGCGTCGACGCCGACGGCGGGGAGATCTCGGGCGTGGCCGAGGACATCGACGCGTCCGGGGCGCTCCTCGTCCGTGGCCGGTCCGGTCTCGTGCGCGTCGTCTCGGGCGACGTCCGGATGGTGGCTCGCGTTGACCCGGAAGGGGCCTGAGGCTACCCTCCCGAGGTGCTTCTCGCCATCGACGTCGGCAACACCAACACGGTGCTCGGCGCCTTCGAGGGAGCGACGCTCCGCCACCAGTGGCGCGTGGAGACGTCGCAGAGCCGGACCCACGACGAGTGGGGCATCCTGGTCCGCCAGCTCTACGCCTCGGTCGAGCTCGATCCCTCGCGTGTCCGGTCCATCGCCATCTCGAGCGTGGTCCCCCCCCTGGCCTTCGCCCTCGAGCAGATGTCGCTCCGGTACTTCGGGGTGAAGCCGCTCTTCGTCGGGCCCGGGGTGAAGACCGGGCTCCCGATCCTCTACGACAACCCCCGGGAGGTCGGGGCCGACCGGGTGGTGAACGCGGTGGCGGCCTTCGCCAGGTTCAAGCGGGGACTCATCGTGGTCGACTTCGGGACGGCCACCACCTTCGACGCCGTCTCTCCGCGGGGCGAGTACCTGGGCGGCGCCATCTCGCCCGGGGTCTCCATCTCCATGGAGGCCCTCTTCCGCAACGCCTCGAAGCTTCCGCGCGTGGAGTTCGCCCGCCCGCCCCACGTGGTGGGGAAGAACACCGTGGCCAGCATGCAGAGCGGGATCGTCTTCGGCTACGTGGGGCTCGTCGACGGCATCTGCGAGCGCATGCAGGCCGAGCTGCCGTTCCCGGCGCTGGTCGTGGCCACCGGCGGGCTGGCCCCGCTCGTGGCGGGGCTCTCGAAGGCCATCACCGAGGTCGACGAGCACCTCACCCTCGACGGGCTCCGGCTCATCCACGAGATGAACACGTGAGCGGTACCCCCGGCCAGCCGGAGCGTTCCCTTTCCCCCGAGGCGGCCGCCGCGCTCGAGGACGGGCTGCGCCGGTTCGAGGACGGGGACCGGGAGGGGGCCCACGAGGCCTTCGGCCAGGCCTATCGCCGCTGCCCCTCCGACCTCCGCATCCAGTCCTGGTACGGGCTCACGCTGGTGCTGGTCGAGAAGAACTCCAACCTCGGCGTGGTGCTGGTGGACGGCGCGGTCCGCAACGGGCGCCCCGACCCGGAGCTGGTGATCAACCAGTCGCGGGTGGCCATGGCGCTCGGGCAGCGGGTGAGGGCGGTGCGGGCGCTCGAGCGGGGGCTCGCCTTCCACCCCGGCGATCCCGACCTGGTCGCCGCCCGCATCGGCCTGGGGACCCGCCAGCGTCCGGTGGTCCCGTTCCTGTCGCGGGGCAACTGGCTGAACCGGATGCTCGGCCGCATCCACCACGGGTGGTTGGAGCGCCGCCCGCCGTCGGGTTCGCCGCCGCGGATGGACGGGGAGGGCTAGCTCCTTGCCCGGCTGCCCGCTTCCCATCGAGGCGCTCTCGCCCGCCCTGCACAAGCACGTCGCCGAGGCGGCGCCGGTCCCGCTGCGCATGATGGGGGCGAAGGGGCTCGTGCCGGCGGTCGCCCCAGGCGACCTCGTCACCATGCTCTTCTTCCTCTCCTTCGACGCCGATCCGGCGGTGCAGGAGACGGCTGCGCGCTCGGCCTCGACGCTGCCGGAGAGGATCTGGTCGACGGCGCTGCGCTCCGAGACGGTCGACGGCCCGGTGCTCGACTGGCTGGCCGACCGGCTGGGGTCCTCGCCCGGAGCGCTGCAGGCCATCCTGCTCAACCCGGCGACGTCGGACGAGACGGTGGCGAGGCTCGCCCCCGTGGTCCCCGCGCCGCTCCTGGAGATCATCCGCCAGAACGAGCTCCGCCTGCTGCGCCACGACGACATCGTGCGCGGGCTCTGCCGGAACCCGAGCGCGCCCGCCTCCACCATCGACGGCGCCTGCGACTTCTGCGTCCGCAACGGGCTCGTGCTCCTCGACGTCCCGCAGCTCGTCGAGGCCCACCGCCGCATCCACGGCACCGATCCGGCGCACCTGGCCGGGGAGGACTCGGCCGCGACCCTGATGGTGGAGTACCGGACGGAGCTCGTCCACGACGTCGAGGCGGTGGCAGACGGCACCTCGATGCCCGCGCCCACGCCGGAGCAGGAGGAGAAGCGGCTCACCATGACCCAGCGGGTCCTCAAGATGTCGGTGGCCCAGAAGATCAAGCTGGCCACCCTGGGGAACCGCGAGGCCCGCACGCTGCTCCTGCGCGACTCGAACCGGCTGGTCAGCCTGGCCGCCGCGCAGAGCCCGCGCATCACCGACGGGGAGATCCTGTCGCTCGCCAACTCCCGGACCGCGGGCGCCGACGTGCTCCGCTACATCTACGAGAGCCGCGACTTCCTCAAGGTCTACGCGCTGCGGGCGGCGCTGGTCCGCAACCCCAAGGTGCCGCTGCCGACCGCGCTCAAGTTCCTCCCCACGCTCCAGGAGAAGGACATCAAGGATCTGGCTCGCGATCGGAACGTGCCCGCGACGGTGATGGCCCAGGCCAAGGCGTGGATCATCAAGCGGGAGATGGCCAGCAAGGGTTCCCAGGGCGGGAAGCACTGAGCCCCGGGGAGGGCGGGTGACGATGCGGATGGGGCGGGCGATCTGGCTCTCCGCCGCGACCATGACGTCGCGGGTGCTGGGGCTCGTGCGCGACCAGCTCTTCGCGGCGCTGGTGGGCGCGAACCAGTGGTCCGACGCCTTCGTCGTCGCCTTCCGCATCCCCAACCTCCTGCGGGACCTCTTCGCCGAGGGGGCGCTCTCCTCGGCCTTCGTCCCCACCTTCGCCGAGGCGCACGCGCGCCGGGGGAAGGAGGACGCGCTGCGGCTCGCCAACGCGCTCGTGGGGCTCGTGCTCCTGGTGGTGGGCGGGGTCGTCCTGGCCGGGCTCCTCGCCGCCCCCGCCATCGTGCGGCTGCTCGCGCCGGGGTTCGGTCCGGAGGAGGCGGCCTTCGCGACCGAGCTCACCCGGATCATGATGCCTTTCCTGCTGCTCGTCTCCCTCTCCGCGGTGGCCATGGGCATGCTGAACGCCCAGTCGCGCTTCACCGCGCCCGCGCTGGCGCCGGCGCTCTTCAACGTGGGCGCCATCGCCGTGGGGGCGTGGCTGTGGGCGAGCGGGAAGGGGCCGCAGGCGGCGGCCGTCGGATGGTCCCTGGGGACGCTCCTGGGCGGCGCGTTGCAGCTCCTGGCCCAGTGGCCGAGCCTGCGCGCCACGGGCTTCCGGCTGCGGCCGATCCTGGGCCGGGCCGCGCTCGCCGACCCCGGCATCCGGCGCATCGGGAGGCTCATGGGCGCCTCCGTGATCGGCCTGTCCGCCACGCAGGTGAACATCCTGGTGAGCACCATCTTCGCCTCGCACGAGGTGGGGGCGAACACCTGGCTGCAGATGGCCTTCCGCCTGATGCAGCTGCCGCTCGGCGTGTTCGGCGTGGCCATCGCCACGGTGGCCGGCGCGGGCGTGGCCCAGCGGGTGGCCCGGGGCGACATGGACGGCGTCCGGGAGACGCTCGGGTCGGCCATGCGCCTCGTGGCGTTCCTCAACGTGCCGGCCGCGGTCGGGCTGGTGACCCTGGCCCACCCGATCATCTCGCTCGTCTACGAGCACGGCCGGTTCGACGCCGTCGACGCCTCGGCCACCGCGGACGCGCTGGTGTTCTACGCGGTCGGGCTCTACGGGTACTCCGCGGTGAAGGTCTTCGCCCCGGCCTTCTACGCCCTCGACGAGGCGCGCATCCCGGTGATCGCGAGCATCGTCGGCATGGTCTCGAACGTCGCCTTCGTCCTCCTGCTCCACCCGGTGCTGGGCTTCCGCGGGATCGCCCTCGGCGTGGCGCTGGCGGCCACCGCGAACTTCGCCGTGCTGGCCGGGGCCTGGAAGTGGCGGCACGGCGGGCTGGGCGGCGCGGGCATCTACCGGCAGCTCGGCCTGACGCTCGTCGCCTCGGCGGTCATGGTCGGGGTGGTGCTGGCGGTCAAGGCGGCGATCGCTCCCGTCTTGCCCGCGACGGGGATGGCGCGCCAGGCGCCGCTCGCGCTCGTGCCCATCGCCGCCGGCGCGGTCGCCTACTTTGCCGCGGCCCGCGTCCTCGGAGTGAAGGAGCTCGCCGAGGTGGCGTCGGCCCTACGGCGTCGACGCCGGACCTGACCCGCCGGCCCCGCCGTCCCCGGACGAGCGGTCCTCCAGGATCTGGAGCACCATGGAGAGGGCCCGGCGCGTCTTCTCCCGGACCTTCTCGTCGTTCCGGAGCCTGTGCTGGGCCCGCTGGGCCCGGTCCTCGTGCTCGGCGGCCCGTGCCTCGAGATCCTGGATGCGCAGGGAGGTCTCGGTGGCGCGCCCCTCCGTCTCGGCCCGGAAGGCCTCGGCCGTCGCGCGCAGACCGTCTGCCTCGGCGCGCAGACCGTCGGCCTCGGCGCGCAGGCTCCCGGCCTGGTTCCGCGCCCCGTCGATCTCGAGGCGAGCGCCCTCCAGTTCCGCGCGCAACCCGTCGGCCTCGGCGCGCAGCCGGTCCACCTCGGCCCGCGCCCCCTCGGCGTCGGATCTCGC
>JBAXVO010000128.1:0-9498 GCA_037129355.1 Deltaproteobacteria bacterium
GCGGAGGAGGTGCGCGTGGTACCGGTCCGCGAGAACCGGGCCGCGAGTTCCCATGAGCCGGTTCATGCCCTTGGCGAGACGGATCGAGATCGCCTTCATGCCCGAGGTGAGCGCATCCGTGCCCCCTGCCTCGACGACCAGGTGGACGTGGTTGCCCTGCGCGCTGAAGTGGGTGACGCGGAAGTCCGGGCGGTCGACGGCGCCGCGCAGGGCGGCTTCGACGACCGCCATCCCGCGCTGCGACCGCAGGCTCCAGACGTGGGGGCGCAGGCGCAGCGTCACGTGGACCGGGTGGTGGCGGGAGAGGCGGGGCCGGGCGACGTGAGGGAGTTCGGGCTCGCCCCGCTTCGGCTTTCGCCCCGCTCCGGGACGGCGACCGCCACGCGAGGGGAGAGGCAGCCCGATCTGGCGTTCACTTTGCGTCACTTGATACGGCGGATGTTACGCGAGGGGGCTGACTTCGTGATATCGCCTGCGGCCGACATGGCGATCCTCGCCTGCGCGCTCCTGGCTCTCCTCGTTCTCGCGCCGCCGCCTCCGGAAGCCGCGTCGGCGCGGACCGACCCGCCGAGTTGCCTTCCCGTCGACGTGCTCTTCCCGAGAGACGCGACCGGGCCGGCACCGGAGCGAATCACCGTGCGGTTCGAGATCGCCGACGACGGGATCGCCCGGGACATCTCGGTGGGATTCCCGACCGGTTCACACGTGTCGGAGTTCCTGCTCCAGGCCGCGACGCACGCGGTCGAGATCTGCCTGTGGGTTCCGGAGGGCGATCCTCCACGCCGTGTGGCGCTGCGCCTGCCGGTCGTCGGGCCCCGTTCGATGGGGCCGAGGTTCAAGGCGCCCTCGATGGTCGAGCGCGGCTGCTTCCGCGACGCCTTCCGGCTTCCCTTCGTGGCGGTCAAGGATCTCCGGGTCCACGTGAAGTTCCCGGTCTACCCCGACGGACGGATCGGGCGGGTCGAGCTGATGGAGCGGTTCGACGACCCGGAGATCCAGGCCCGGTTCCTGGCGTCCGTGGAGCAGGCGTTGCGATCGTGCGCCTGGATCCCGGGAGCCGACGCGAATGGCCGTCCCACGGCGATCTACGTCATCCTGCCGTTGCGGCTCGGCTGAGGCGCCCGCTCAGCACCCCTTCCCCGTCGAATCGCCGTCCTTCGCCCCGGCACGGGGGCGCTGGGGAACGCCTCAGGTGGGCACCCCGAGCCGCGGGAGCACCCAACGCGACATCACGTACCAGCCGACGACCAGCGCGCCGGTGAGGAGGAGATCCCGGCTCATCCCACCGCCGCCAGCGCCCGCTGCAGGCCGAACCTCACCTCGCCGGCGATGACGTTCAACCCCGGGTGGGTGGAGGCGATGGTGGCCACGGGGTCGATGGCGGTGACCACGGCCTTGCCGTCGTCCCCCTCGTAGACGATGACGTTGCAGGGCATCATCACCCCCACCTCGAGCTCCGTGGTGAGCGCCCGGTAGGCGAGCTTGGGGTTGCAGGCCCCCAGGATGCGGTAGCGCCGGAAGTCGGCGCCGATCTTCTCCTTGAGCGTGGCCTGGACGTCGATCTGGGTGAGGACGCCGAAGCCCTCGGACTTGAGCGCCTCGGTCACCCGGGCGAGCGCCTGGTCGAAGGTGAGGCTGGTCTTCTTCTGGATGCGGAAATCGGCCATGGGCAACCTCCTGCTGCGGGGACTACAGGCTGAGCCGGAGCGCGACGCCGAAGTCGGCCACGGTGGGGGGGATGTTCACGCCCTGCGGGAAGACCGGTGCCGAGGGCGACGGCGGGATGTCCAGGGCGAACCGGAAGGCCCCCCCCGCCACTCCGTAGTGCACCGACGCGTAGGCCTCCAGCCGGAGATAGGTGAGCAGCAGCACCGAGTAGTCGATGCGGCTGATGAAGGTGGTGTCGGTGAGGTTGGCGAGCGTCGAGAAGATGAAGGTGGTGTCGTACCACTTGAAGGGCTTGGGAAGGAGCACGTAGAGGCCGACCTGGTTCCGCCCCACGTAGAAGGGGTCGAACTGTTCGTTGGCGATGAGCCAGGGGTAGATGGCCGGGTCGGAGTAACCGAGCGAGTTGTAGAAGTACTCGGCGCCGATGGTGAGCGTGTGCAGGTCGTCGTACCGCCAGGTCCAGGAGACGCCCGTGGTGACCTGCGGCGCGAAGCCGGGCTCGTAGGACTGGTAGAAGCCGTACTCGATCGGCTTGGCCTGCCAGTTGGGCGGGACGAGCATGTTCCACTGGGGCAGCCCGTTGGGCGTGCCCCTCCCCAGCGAGGCGTTGCCGTAGAAGTCGAGCTCCCAGAGGGCCCAGGAGGCCTCGAGCCCGAGCCGGGGCAGCGTGCCCGACCGGACCACGACCTCGCCGGCCACCTCGAGCGGTCCGAGCACCACCTCGGCCCGAAGCGCGCCGCCCACCTTGCCGACCTGGTCCACCACCTGGTTCCCGCTGAAGAGCGCGATGGCGTAGAAGTTCCACCCGGCCTTCTCCCAGGGCACGTGGAGCTTCAGCATCCACTCCCCTTCCCGCTGGTCGAAGGTGGAGAGCGGGTCCTTCTTCCGGAAGTGGAGGAAGTCGGTGGGATTCCAGAAGCGGGCCACGCCCCAGGTGACCTGCTGCTTGCCGGCGGTGACGAAGACCAGCCGCTCGATGTCGAAGCGGATCCAGGCCTGGTCGAGGAACACCTGCGTGGCGAGCTGCTGGCCGAGCGCCGAGGCCTGGACGTCGTCGGGGACGAGCGGGTTCACCTGGGCGCGCCCCAGGATGAAGCCGCGCACCCGGTCGTTGGGACGGACGTCGACGTAGAGGTCGATGAGGTTGGGCGAGGTGAGGTACCACTCCGAGGGCGGGAGCCCCTGCCTCCACGACGAGTCGAGCCGGAGGTAGAGCATGCCGCCGATCTTGAGCGGGTCGGGAGGCGCCGGCGGCGCCCCGAAGCCCTCGGGCTGGGGGCTCGCGGTCTCGAGCTTGGCGTCGGAGGGAGCGGCCGGAACGGGCGAGACGGGCTGGGGGTAGCTCTTCCCGAAGATCTCGTCGTCGCTGGGGCGTTCCTGGGCGTCGGCCGGGGCCGGCGCGGCGAAGAGCACCAGGAGCAGGGCGAGGACGGAGCGGGCGATCATCGACTCTTCGACTCCAGCCAGGCCTTGGTGAAGAGGTTGGTCTCGAGCGGGCGGGTGTCCACCGACTTGATGAGCAGGAGGGTCTGGTTGGCCTTCTCCACCTCGTCGTAGTACCGCATCTCCTCGGCGAACCACACCTCCCCCTTCTTCGATTCGCTCCAGACCTTCTTCCAGCGCGGGAAGTAGCCCGTCCGCATGAGGCGACCGGAGAGCGCCAGCTCCTGCCGCTTCAGGACGACGCCGTTCTCCTTGTTCACCCAGAGGCGCACGGTGGGGAAGGCCACGTCGACGCCGGGCCGGACGGTGAGCAGGATGCGGTGCACGTCGAACTTGCCGAGCTTCTCGTCGGCCTCCCACTTCGCCGTGTACTCCTCCGCCAGGCGCGACTCGTCGAGGTCGCCGCGGCGGGTGTCGGTCCCGCCGATGCGCTCCCGCTCGGTGCGCCGCTCCCAGCGCCCCACCCGCGGGTCGTAGAACCAGAGGTTCTTCTCCAGGCGCAGGTAGCCCTTGCCGGCCTCGGTCCTGGGTTCGAGGAAGAGGAACATGAGCTTCTGGTCCGCCGACCGGCGGTAGGCGAGCAGCTCGTAGACCACGTCGGTCTTGTCCTTCTCCTTGGCCTCCATGTAGACGAGCGCCTTGTAGTCGCCTCCCGAGCGCTCCATCTCGTCGATGTTGCGGATGACCCGGTCGGTCTCCTCCTGGGAGAGGGATCGGGCCGGGAGCGGGGCCAGCAGCAGGAGGAGCGCGAGGAGCGGGACGGTTCGCATGGGGTTCACCCGACGTGATGCATGGCGGTGACCGGCCGCATCCGGGCCGCGTAGGCCGACGGCCAGATGGCGGCGACGGTGGTGAGCGCGGTCACGAAGGCGACGTAGATCGCCACCTGCCCGGGGTGGATGGCGAGGTGCAGGTTCCGCTGCAGGAGGAAGTACTGCATGGTCTCGGGCAGCTCGATCCCGGCGGCGTTCAGCCCGGCCCCCACCGCGGCGCCGAGCAGCGCCCCGGCGACGGCGCCTCCCAGACCGAGCAGGAAGGCCTCGAGGAGCGTCAGGCGCAGCACCTGGGTGCGTTGCATCCCGATGGCCCGCAGGGTCCCGATCTCCCGGGTCCGCTCCCGGATGGCGATGGCGAGCGTGTTCACGATCCCCACCGCCACGATGACCATGAGCACGGTGACGAGGACGTTGCCGAGCCAGGTGACCGCGGTGACGATCCAGGAGAGGAAGCTCATCTCGTCCTCCCAGGTGGTCACGTCGATCTTCTGCCCGGTCCAGTCCTCGGCGTTCACCTTGAACATGAGCTTCTGCCAGTAGGGCTGGGGGTCCGGGTCCATCACCCGATAGCCGGCCTCGCGCAGCACGGCGCGGAGGCGGGCCGCCACCCGGGCCGAGTCGTCGGAGTCCTTGAGGTAGATCTGGACGGCGCCGGTGGTCCCGGCCTTGAGCTGGTAGAGCTGGCGAAGGGTGTCCGCCGGGATGAAGGCGTTGAAGGCCGAGAGGAGCCCGATGTTCCGGGCCACCGCCGCGACCCGCACGTCGGCGGTGTTGCTGGCCCCGCGGGTGGTGGGGGCCGAGAGGGTCAGGGTGTCGCCCGACTTCACCCCCAGCCGCTTGGCCTGGTCCTGGAAGAGCAGGATGGTGCCGGGCTTCCCGAGCTCGTCGAGGGAGCCGTCGACCACCTGGATCACCTTGCTGAACCCGGGCTCGCGGGCAAGCTCCACCCCGGCGAGGACGAGGTCCATCGAGCCGCCGTCGGCCACCGCCTTGGCCCAGCCCCGCCCGCGCGGCGCCATGTGGTCGAGCTCCGGGATCCGGTCCTTCACCGCGTCCCAGGGCTTCTCCCAGCCGGCCACGATGGGGGCGGCGGTGCCGCTCGTGATCTTGAAGAAGCCTGCCAGGTTCACGTGGCCGGTCATGAGCGTGGTGGCCGAGTGGAGCATGGCCTCCCGCATCCCGGTGGTGAGGCCGCCGAGCAGGACCAGCATGGCGGTGACCCCGCCGATGGCGGAGGCGAGCAGGAGGTTCCGCCGCGTGTGGCGGGCCAGGTTCCGGGCGGCGATGAAGAGGTCGGTGGCGATCATCACTCGTCCGATTGCATGGCCTCGAGCGGGGTCACCCGCATGGCGAGGACGGCCGGGTAGAGGGCGGAGAGGATCGAGACCAGGAAGACGATGGCCACCGAGGGGACGAGGCTGGCCGTTCCCAGGCGGGGGATGAGGGCCGGACCGGAAAAGAGGAAGTACATGGTGTCGTTGGTGGCGGCGATGCCGCCGGTCCAGCCGATGGCGTGGACGATGACGATGCCGATCGCCGCGCCCAGCCCCCCGAAGACGAGCCCCGTCGTCACCACCTCCACCACCACCAGGACGAGGACGAACCGGCGCTGCGCCCCGATGGCGCGCATCGTGCCGATCTCCTTCACCCGCTGCAGCGTGGCCATCACCATGGCGTTGTTGATGATGACGAGCGCCACCGCGAAGATGATGAGCACGGCCAGGTAGAGCACCATGCGGAGCAGCCCCATCGACTGCCCGACGATGCCCGAGGCCTCGAGCCAGGTGACCGCCTTCACCTTCATGCCGGCCCGGGCCGCCTCCTCGACCAGCTTGGGCATGGTCTCGGCGATGCGCCGCGGGTCGTCGAGGAGCACGGCGGCGTTGAGCGCCACGCCGGCGTCGGTCTCGCCCTGGGTGTAGCGGCGGCGGTAGAGGTCCTCCCGCGACTGCTTCCCGTTGCCGGCCTGGAGGAGCCCGGCCTCGTCGATGGCCCGGGCCGCCACGGGCTCCACCGGGGCCTCGTCCCCGCCGCCGAAGAGGGCCGCCTCGGCATCCTCCCGGGCCACCGATCGCGCGCCGGCCCGCTCCTTCAGCTTGCGGACCTCGGCGGCCCGCTCCGGCGTCATGTAGCCGTAGAGGTCCCGCCAGGAGTGGACGTCGAGGACGCTCATCATCCCGGCCAGCGCCGAGCGCTCCAGCCCGCGGAACTCGACGAAGCCGTAGATCGGCACGTTCACCGAGTTCACGTAGCCGCTCCGGGAAGGGGCCTTGATGGTGATGAAGTCCCCGACCTTCACCGAGTAGAGCTGGAGCAGCGGCGCCAGCTCGGCGTAGAAGATCTTGTGGCGCGCGTCGAAGTTGGCGTCGTCGGTGTCGAGGAGCGCGGCCACGAGCTTGGCCGGGTCGGTCTCCTGGGTCCCCAGCGCGCCCTGGAGGCGGCGCACCGCCTCGCGGGTCCGGACCGGGTCGAGCTGGAGGAGGATGTCGCGGGTCTGGCCGGTGTTCTCCTTCACCCAGCGTTGCAGCTCCTCGTCCTTGGCGATCCGCCGCCCGTTCAGGTCGCGGGCCTCCTTGATCTTGTCGAGGCGCCGGGCGGCCCGGAGCTTCAGCCACTCCTCGGCGTAGAGCTTGCCGAGCAGCGCGCCGCGCTGGCCCGGCGGGATGGGGGTGCCCTCGACCACCTGGGCGCCCGGGAAGGCCTTCTGGAAGGCCTCCGGGTCCGTGCCGACGTAGCGGATGAAGGTGAAGCCGCCGTCCAGCGAGAGGGGCGCCACCCGGTTCTCCAGGAACTCGAGGGAGCCGAGCGGATCCTGGTCGAAGCTCTCCCAGAAGCCGCCCTCCACCGCCTTCCCGAGGGCGTCGAAGTCGGCCTTCCGGTCCCGGTAGACACCGGAGGTCTCGTCGGCGATCTCCCGGGCCGCCCGGAGTTCCTGCTGCAGGAGCGTGGCCATCCGGCGCAGGTGGGCCTTGTGCGCCTCGTACTCCGGGTCATCGGCGGGCGCGCCCTGCTGCTCGCGTCGGCGGACGTCGGCGCGCAGCCGCTCCAGCGCCACGTCGAAGACGTTGCCCATGGAGACCATGGCCTGGTCGATGCCCATGGGGACGACGAGCTTGACCCCCGGGACGGTCAGGGCGGCGGCCTTGAGGCGCGCGAAGTCGTCGATGGGCTCGAGGACCGACTCGCCCATGGTGCCGCCGTAGAGCGCCAGCGGGTCGCGCGAGGCGGCGTTGTAGAGCTGGACGTGGCCGCCCAGGCTGTCCTGGATGCTGCGGGTCATCCCCACGTCGATCGAGTCGAGGAGCGAGCTCCCCAGCACCACGATGACCACGCCCAGCGCCACGATCCCGCCCACGACCAGCGTGCGGACCCGGCTCGCGACCAGGTTGCGCATGGCCATCTGGAGCAGGATCCGGCCCTGCCGCACGCGGGATGCGGCGACGCTCACCTGGCTTCCGCTCCCTGCGCCGCTTCGCGGCCGACGACGCGTCCGTCCTCGAGCCGGACGATGGCGCTCGCGTGGGACATCACCTTGGGATCGTGGGTGGAGAAGATGAAGGTGGTCCCGTCGCGCCGGTTCATCTCGCGCATCAGGTCGATGATGTGGCCGCCGGTCACCGAGTCGAGGTTGGCGGTGGGCTCGTCGGCCAGCACCAGCGGCGGGTTCGCCACGAGCGCCCGGGCCACGGCCACGCGCTGCCGCTGGCCGCCGGAGAGCTCGCTGGGGCGGTGGCGGGAATGGTCGGCGAGCCCCACCGCCTCGAGGAGGGCGTTCACCCGGCGGCGGCGCTCCTCGGCGTTCATGCGCCCCTGGAGGAGCAGCGGGAACTCCACGTTCTGGAAGACGGTGAGCACCGCCACCAGGTTGAAGGTCTGGAAGATGAACCCGATGTGGTCGAGCCGGAGCCGGGTCAGCGCCCGTTCGGTGAGCTTCGAGGTGTCCTCGCCGTCCACGCGCACCGTGCCGGAGCTGGGGACGTCGACGCCGCCGATGAGGTTGAGCAGCGTGGTCTTGCCGCTCCCGGACGGACCGGCGATGGAGAGGAACTCCCCCCGCTCGACCACGAGGTCCACGTGGCGAAGCGCGTGAACCTCGGTCTTGCCGAGCTGGTAGACCTTGGCGACGTCCACGGCCTCGACGATGGGTTCTGGCATGCCCGCAAGTTATAGTCCGGGACCCGTGGCCGCGACCAAGAAGCCGTTCCACAACCCGTTCGGGAAGCTGAAGGAGCTGCGGAAGAACGTCGGCGCGCCGGGGGTTGCCCCGAAGCCGGCGGCGCCCGCCCCTCCCCCGCCTCCGCCGCCCAGGGAGCCCACCGACGCCGACCTCTGGGCGGCCGCCATCGCCGGAGCGCGCCCGGTCGAGGAGCGGACCAAGGTCGTGGTCCGGGATCCTCCCCGCGCGCCGAGGATGGAGTTCTGGCACGCCGACCTCGAAGCGCTGAAGGAGCTCGAGGCGCTGGTCTCCGGCGAGGCCCCCTTCGACATCGCCGACAGCGACGAGTACATCGAGGGCAAGGTCTCCGGGCTCGACCCGGGGCTCGTCCGCAAGCTCCGACGCGGGGAGTTCTCGGTTCAGGCCCATCTCGATCTTCACGGAAAGTCCCGGGCGGAGGCCAAGGGCGAGGTGGACGCCTTCCTGCGACGCTCGCGGGAGCAGGGGAAGCGCTGCGTGCTGCTCGTGCACGGGCGCGGCCTCCACTCCAAGGACCAGGTCCCGGTGCTGAAGGAGGCCCTGCGGACCTGGCTCGCCACCGCCCGGTTCGGCAGGCACGTGCTGGCTTTCGCCACGGCGCGGCCGGCCGACGGGGGAGCCGGGGCCGTCTACGTGCTGCTCCGGAAGAGCGGGCGGTAAACGAATCCCTGTCAGGAGACGGGCTCGGCATTAGGGACGGGGTGCGGCCCTTCGCCGCACTGGAGGTTCGCCATGCGCTTCTCCCTCGTCGCCGTGCTCGTCTCGCTTCCGCTGCTCGCCTCGGCCGCACCGCCTGCCACCGCCACCCTCCGCGACGCCCAGGGGACGGTGGTCGGGACCGCCACATTCACTTCTGGTGATGGAGGGACGCGGATCGCGGTCGCCGTCACCGGCGTCGCGCCGGGTCCGCACGGATTCCACGTCCACGCCGTCGGCAAGTGCGAGGGGCCCGACTTCAAGTCGGCCGGCGGCCACTTCAACCCGGCCGGCAAGGAGCACGGGATCGAGAACCCGAAGGGCTTCCACGCCGGCGACGTGCCCAATCTCGTCGTCGGCGCGGACGGCGTCGGCAAGGGGGACTTCCTGGCGCGCGGCGCCTCGCTCGAGCCCGGCCCCGGCTCCCTCTTCCCGGAAGGCGGCACCGCGGTCGTCCTGCACGCCGCGCCCGACGACATGAAGACCGACCCGGCCGGGAACGCCGGCGCGCGGATTGCGTGCGGGGTCGTGACGCGCTGAAGCGCCGCCGGTGCGGGTACCGACTTGGCGAGGGCCAGGCCATGCGCCGGCGCCTCCGGGGTGGACCGGCGGCGCTGGGGGGCGCCGCGTCCTCGCGGCACCGAGAGCATGTGGAGGAGGCTTCGGCTCGCCGCTGCGGATGCGCCCCGCGCCGCGGCCACCCCCGGCGCCTGACGGAGG
>JBAXVO010000129.1:0-9478 GCA_037129355.1 Deltaproteobacteria bacterium
CGAGCCGCGCCTCGCCGAGCTCTACGAGAAGCCCACCGTGGTCCGGGAGTGGACCGAGCCCGACGGCACCCAGCGCAAGGTGACGACGAAGGACATCCTCGACATCGCCATGGCGCTCGAGGGGCTGAACCGGCAGGCCGGCCTGCACGCCGCCGGCGTGGTCATCGCCGACAAGCCGCTCTGGGAGTACGTCCCGGTCTACAAGGACGACAAGAGCGACATGCTCGTCTCGCAGTTCTCCAAGGACGACGCGGAGAAGGCGGGGCTCGTCAAGTTCGACTTCCTGGGGCTGAAGACCCTCACCGTGGTCGACGAGGCGCTCAAGCGGGTGCGCAAGAACCACCCCGACCGGGCCACCCTGGCCGCCGAGGACGTCCCCATCGACGACCCTGCGGTCTACGCCCTCATCGCCCGGGGCGACACCGACGGCGTCTTCCAGATGGAGTCGGAAGGCTTCACCAACATGGTGACGAAGATGAAGCCCTCGTGCTTCGACGACGTCATCGCCGCCGGCGCGCTCTTCCGCCCGGGCCCGCTCGACCAGAAGCTCGAGGACGGGCGCACCATGGTCGACGTCTACATCGACCGCAAGCTGGGCAAGGAGAAGGTCCGCTACCCCCACGAGAAGCTCGAGGCCATCCTCCGGGAGACGTACGGCGTCATCGTCTACCAGGAGCAGGTGATGCAGATCTCCCAGGTGCTGGCCGGCTACAGCCTGGGGCGCGCCGACCTGCTCCGCCGCGCCATGGGGAAGAAGAAGGCCGAGGAGATGGCCAAGGAGCGCGTCGGCTTCACCGATGGCTGCGTCGCCAACGGCGTCGACGCCGCGGTGGCCGGCTCCATCTTCGACATGATGGAGAAGTTCGCCGCCTACGGCTTCAACAAGAGCCACTCGGCGGCCTACGGCCTGCTCACCGTGCAGACCGCGTGGCTGAAGGCCCATTTCCCGGTCGAGTTCATGGCCGCGCTCCTCACCAGCGAGGCCGCCAACACCGACAAGGTGGTGGGGCACATCTTCGGGGCGCGCCAGTCGGGCATCGAGGTTCTTTCACCGGACGTGAATGAGTCCTCTTCCTCCTTCACCGCCCACCCGAACGTTGCCGCCGGTAAACCGGCGGCTGGAATGGGCCGCATCCGCTTCGGCCTCGGCGCCGTGAAGGGCGTGGGCGACAGCGCGGTGGAGGCGGTGCTGGCCGCCCGCGAGGAGGGGGGCCCCTTCAAGAGCCTCTTCGACTTCTGCTCCCGCATCGACCCGCGCCGGGTGAACAAGAAGGTGATCGAGGCGCTGGTGAAGAGCGGCGCCTTCGACTTCGAGGGGGTGGAGCGCTGGAGGCTCCACGCCGGGATCGACGCGGCGCTCTCGGCCGGGTCGAGCGCCCACGCCGACCGGCAGAGCGGACAGGCGAGCCTCTTCGGCGCGCTCCCGGTGGCCGACACGAGGCCCCGCTACCCCGAGCCGGGGGACCGGGTGGGCGACGTGGAGGTGGCCGAGTGGCCGGAGCGGGTGCGGCTCGCCGCCGAGAAGGAGGCGCTCGGCTTCTACATCACCGGCCACCCGCTCGCCGGCTACGAGAAGGAGGCGCGGCGCTACGCCTCCACCAACTGCAGCCAGGTCCAGCAGAAGCGGCAGGGGGACAAGGTCTCGGTGGTGGGCGTGGTGCGCGACCTGCGCGAGCGGCAGAACAAGGAGAAGGGCACGCGCTTCGGCTTCTTCGCCCTCGAGGACCTGTCCGGCTCGGTCGAGGTCATCTGCTGGGGCGGCCGGGCCGCCCAGGGGAACCGCCCGGCGCAGAAGGGCTGGGCCGACTGGGAGATGCTCGTGAAGAGCGACGAGCCGCTGCTGGTCCACGGCGAGGTGCGCTTGAACCAGCGGGACGAGGAGCATCCCTCGGCGGAGATCGTGGCCTCCGACATCGAGCTCCTCTCCCACGTCCGCAACCAGAAGACCTCCGAGGTGGTGCTGCGCATCGACGCCGACCGGCTCAAGCCGGAGACGGTGGCCCAGCTGCGCACCCTGCTCGGGCGCCACGCCGGCAGCTGCCCGGTGGGCGTCCGCGCCGTCATCCCGGAGCGGAGCGAGACCCGGCTCAAGGTGAAGGAGAAGGTCGCCCCCTCCGACGACTTCATCGAGGCGGCGCGGCGGCTGGGCTTCGAGGTCGAGCTGAAGTAGGGAGCGCCCAGAAGAGGAGCGCCAGCAAGAGGAAGCCGGCGCCGGCGGCGCAGGTCCCGGCCCAGCCGAAGCGGGCCCAGGCCCGCACGCCGATCCAGGTGCCGAGCGCGCCGCCCACGAAGTAGGCCACCATGTAGATGGTGTTGCGGCGGCTCCGCGCGGCGGGGTCGAGCGCGTGGATCCGGACCAGGTTCGAGACGTGGGCCGACTGGATCCCCACGTCGAGCAGCACCACGCCGGCGACGAGCGCGGCCAGGTTCCGCCCCAGGAGCGCGAATACGGCGTAGGACGAGAGCGCCACGACGAGGGAGAGGCCGGTCGCGAACCGGGCTCCCCGCCGGTCGGCGAGCCGCCCGACCGCCGGCGCCGCGAAGGCCCCGCAGAGGCCGATGAGACCGAAGAGCCCCGCCCCCTCGGCGCCCCAGTGGTACGGCGGCGTCTCCAGGAAGAAGGCCAGCGTCGTCCAGAAGACGCTGAACCCGCCGAAGACCATCGCGCCGATGAGGGAGGGGCGGCGCAGCTCGGACTCGTCCCGCACGAGCGGCCACATCGAGGCGAGCAGGTCGAGGTAGCGCACCGCCCGCTCCGGTGGCGACGGCGGGAGCAGGCGGGCGAGTCCGATGGCCAGCAGCACCATGCAGGCCGCGGCGAGCCCGTAGACCGCCCGCCAGCCGAAGGCCCCGCCCACGAGCCCCGACGCCGTCCGGGCGAGCAGGATGCCGGCGAGGATGCCGCTCATGATGAGCCCGATGACCCTGCCGCGCTGGGCGGGGGCGGCCAGGTGGGCGGCGAGCGGGACGGCCACGTGGGGCGTGACCGAGAAGAAGCCGACCGCCAGGCTGGCGGCGGCGAGCCAGCCCGCCCCGGGGGCCAGCGCGGCGCCCAGGAGGGCGGCCGCGGATGCGAGCACGAGCAGCAGGATGAGCCTGCGCCGCTCCACCGTGTCGCCGAGCGGGATGAAGAAGAAGAGCCCCACCGCGTACCCCACCTGCGTGAGGACGGGGACCCAGCCCACCTCCCTGGCATTGATCCCCAGGGAACGGGCCATCTCCGGAAGGAGGGGCTGGGCGTAGTAGAGGTTGGCGACCGTCGCGGCCGCCGCCACCGCCAGGAGGAGCACCAGCCGGGGGGAAAGACCCGGGAGGGCCACCTCTTCGACGACCGGGTCGCCGGGGCCCGACCCTGATTCTCTCATCTCCCTCTCATGTCCCCGAGCCACGGGACATCCCCTGTTCAGGGGAAACGTCCCTCCCAAAGGTGGGTGTAGGTGATAGATTACATGGTGCGACGGTAACAGGTAGGGGGGGATTCAAATCATGATGCGAGCCAACGCGCGGTTGCTGCCGAGGGGATCTTCCGCTCATTCGGACGGCGACGGCGCCCTGCACTGTGACCGGTCGGGCGAGGAGATGCTCCGCGCCTTCTGGCCCGATGCAGCCGAGGGCGTGACACTTCCCGCAGAACTGAGAGGACTCTCAGACGGCGCGCAGGCCGGCCCGCCGGGAGTTCGTCGGACCCTCATCATGGAGCACGCCGGCGAGCGGCTCCGCGTCGAGGCCACCGCGGTCGGCAAGGGGCGCACCCAGTTCCACCTGTGGCGCGAGCTCCTCCCCGGCGTGGTCGAGAGCCCGGCCGTCGTCGAGGAGGCCACGTCGGACGGCCTCACGCAGCGGGAGCGCGAGGTCGCGCTGCTCGTGGCCGACGGGCTGCGCAGCCGGGAGGTCGCCGAGCGGCTCACCATCGCGCCACAGACGGTGAAGAGCCACCTGAAGACCATCTTCGACAAGCTGGGCGTGCGGAACCGGGTCGAACTGGCGCGGCGCCTCCAGAGCCGTTAGCTTCTCGGCTCCGTGGTCTCCCTGAAAGACGTCCTGGCGGCGCGGGAACGCGTCCGCGACGCCATCTACCTGTCGCCGTGCGCCCGCACCGAGACCCTCTCCCGGGTCTCCGGCACGCAGGCGTACCTCAAGCTCGACAACCTCCAGATGACGGGCGCCTACAAGGAACGGGGCGCGCTGAACAAGCTCTTGACCTTGAGTCAAGCGGAGCGGGCCCGCGGCCTCATCGCCGCCTCGGCCGGCAACCACGCCCAGGCGGTCGCCTACCACGCCGGGCGGCTCGGGGTGTCGGCCACCATCGTCATGCCGGAGACCACCCCCATCATGAAGGTCGCCAACACGCGCGGCCACGGGGCGCGGGTGGTGCTGGCCGGCACGAGCTACGACGAGGCCTACCTGGAGGCGCGCCGGATGGAGCGCGAGGAGGGGCTCACCTTCGTGCACCCCTTCGACGACGAGGTGGTCATCGCCGGCCAGGGGACGCTGGGGCTCGAGGTGGTGGAGCAGGTCGCCGGGCTCGACGCCATCCTCGTGCCGGTGGGGGGCGGAGGGCTCGTCTCCGGCGTGGCGGTGGCCGTGAAGGCGCTCGCACCCCACGTGAAGGTGATCGGCGTGGAGGCCGAGGCGCTGGCCTGCATGCAGGCCGCGGTGGAGGCGGGCGAGCTCGTCACCCTGGAGGCCGCCTCGACCATCGCCGACGGCATCGCCGTGAAGCGGGCCGGCGAGATCACCTTCGAGCACGTGCAGTCGCTGGTCGACGAGATCGTCACCGTCACCGAGGAGGAGATCGCCTCCGCCATCCTCTACCTCCTCGAGAAGGAGAAGACGGTGGCCGAGGGGGCGGGGGCCGTGGCGGTGGCGGCGCTCATGCACCACAAGCTGCCGAAGCTCGCCGGCAAGCGGGTCTGCTCGGTCATCTCGGGCGGCAACATCGACGTGAACGCGGTGGCCCGGGTCATCGAGCGCGGCCTGGTGAAGGACGGCCGGCTCGTCCGCATCAACATCCGCTTGCTCGACAAGCCCGGCCAGCTCACCATCGTGTCGGGGATCATCTCGGGGCTGCGGGCGAACGTCATCGAGGTGCACCACTCCCGGGCCTTCTCCGAGAAGTTCGGCGACACCACGCTGCTCCTCACGCTGGAGACGCGCGGGCCGGAGCACGTGGAGGAGATCCTGGGGGGCCTCCGGGAGCGCGGGTACCAGGTCGACCGGGTGTGACGATTTTCCGGCCGGATTGGCCATCGACCTGTCCGGTGGGTTATGTGTCCGTGGGTGAATCCACACCTCCACGGACGGCCAGCCCGGCACCAGCGTGCCCAGCTCGCCCCGTCCTGGAAGGCCCACCTGGCGGCGCCGCTCTCCCGCGAGGCCGTCGCCGCGCTGGATGACTGGTTCGCCCGGGGGCGCCCGGCCATGGTCTGCCGCGGGGTGGACGACGACGCGGGCGCCGTGGCGCTCTCGGTGACCCTCCCCGCCGCCCGCTGGTACGCCACCCTCCACTTCCACGTCGGCCGCGCGGGCGTGGCGCGGGTCGACCCGCCGCTCCCGCTCTCCGAGGTCATCGGAAGCGCGCCGCCGGCCTGGCGGGCCCCCCTGACCGACCTGGACCGCGCCGCGGCCAGCGTGGGCGTCCCGCTCTCGGTGGTGGGGACGCTCGCCTGGCAGCACCTCGCCGCCGAGCCCTACGTCACGCCCCGCTCGTCGGTCGAGCTCCTCTTCCGCCCGGGCACCCGGCGGCAGCTGGAGGCGATCCTGGCCCTGCTCCGGGACCGGGAGACGTGGGACGGCCCGCCCCTCGCCGGGGAGGTGGTGCTGGGGTGGAATGACACGGTCGCCTGGCGCGACCTGGCCCACGGGCGCCGGAGGGTCATGGTCCGGAGCGGGGCGAACGAGTCGGTCGTGGACGTGGAGCGGCTGCTCGCCGGGCTGCGCGGCTAGCTTCGCGGCTGGAGGGTCCGCGCCCAGGCCACCGTCTGCCGGGCCGCCTCCTCGGGCGCGGTGGGCAGGACGCCGAACCGGGCCCGGAAGGCCCGGTCGTCGGCAACGAAGGGCTCGTCCCACTGGTAGAGCATCTCGTCGACCTCGCGCAGCGGAGGCATGAAGAGGCCGAGGAGCTTCACCAGCGCGCGCGGCATCCGCTTCACGGCCACGGGCATGCCCGCCGCCGCCGCGAAGCCGGCCACGAGCTGCCGGGTGGTCCCGGCCGCGGCGCAGGGCAGGATCCACGCCGCCCCCTCCCGGGCGCCGCTCGCCTCGTCCGTCGCCTCCCCCAGGGCGGCCAGCCCCGCGGCCACGTCGGGGAGGAAGTGGTAGCTGTGCGGGTTGTCGGGGTTGCCGAGCACCTCGGCCCCCTTCCCGGCGAGGAGCCGGGTCCAGAACCGGTCGCCGAAATGGGTCTGCAGCCCCCCGGGACCGAAGAAGTCGGAGGCCCGGCCGGTCACGGCACGGACGTCGCCCCGCGTGACCGCCTCGCGGAGCGCGGCGGCGAGGCGGCCCCGCGCCTCTCCCTTGCGGCTGCAGGGCGCGTCGGGCGTGGAGTCGGTCATGACGCGGCCGCCGGTGCGCCCCACCGCGTACAGGTTGTCGAGCACGACCAGTCGGGCGCCCTCGCCCCCGGCGGCGGCGACGAGGCTCTCCTGGATGGGCGGCAGCTCCGTCTCCCAGACCTTCGCGTCGTACCGGGGGTTCATGCAGTGGTAGACCGCAGCGGCGCCCTGGACGACCGCGCGGGTCGCCGCACTGTCCCGGGCGTCGGCGGCAACGACCTGGATGCCGGCCGGGCCACTCGCCTCGCCAGCAGCCGCTCCCCCGGGAACCGGCTTCCCGGTGCGGCTCACCAGCCGGACGGCGTGGCCGCGCGATGCGAGCAGACGGGCCAGCGGCAGCCCGACCTGGCCGGCGCCAAAGACGACGTGGAGGGTCGGAGGGGGCATCCCCCTAGCCTACTCCGGCGACCACGTCCTTCAATGCGGCCAGGAACCCATTCACCTGCTCCGGCGTGTGGCTCGCCGTGAGGGAGACGCGCAGCCGGCTCGTGCCGCGCGGCACGGTGGGCGGCCGGATGGCCTTCACGTGGAAGCCCCGTTCCCGGAGCCGCCGCGACGCCTCGAGCGCCCTCCCCTCCTCCCCGAGCACCACCGGGAAGATGGGAGCGACGACCCCGTTCATCGGGAAGCCCAGCGCCTCGAGCCCCGCCTTCATCCTCGCCGACAGGGAATCGAGCCGCGCGCGCCGCTCCGGCTCCACCTCGAGGACGTCCAGCGCGGCGAGCGCCGCCCCGCAGCAGGACGGCGGCAGCGCGGTGGTGAAGACGAAGGTCCGGGCCCGGGAGACCAGCCAGTCGGTGAGCTCCCGGGAGCCGGCCACGAAGGCGCCGAAGCTCCCCAGCGCCTTGCCGAGCGTCCCCATGAGCACGTCGACACGGTCGGTGACACCCAGCGCCTCGGCGAGCCCGGCACCGGTCTCCCCGAGGACGCCGGTCGAGTGGGCCTCGTCGAGGTAGAGCATCGCGCCGTGCCGCTCGCAGGCCTCCACGATCTCCAGGAGCGGCGCGGCGTCGCCGTCCATCCCGAAGACGGCGTCGGTGACGACGAGCTTCCGGCGGGCCCTCGAGGCGGCGAGGAGCGCGTCGAGCCCCTCCACGTCCCGGTGGCGGTAGACGTGGACCTCGGCGCGGGAGAGGCGGCAGCCGTCGATGATCGAGGCGTGGTTCCACTCGTCGGAGAAGACCGCGTCGCCCGGCCCCACCAGCGCCCCGACCACGCCGGCGTTCACGTGGTAGCCGGACGAGAAGAGGAGCGCGGAGGCGGTGCCCTTCATCCGGGCCAGCCGCTCCTCGAGCCGGTGGTGGATGGCGAGGTCCCCCACCACGAGCCGCGCCGCGCCCGCGCCGGCCCCGTCGCGCCGGGCCGCATCGGCGGCGGCGTGCCGGACGCGCGGATCGGCCGCCAGCCCGAGGTAGTCGTTCGAGCAGAGGTTCACGAGCTCCCGGCCGCCCAGCGAGACGACGGGCCCCTGCGCACCCTCCATCGGCTCGAGCCGGCGGCGCAGCCCCTTCGCCTCCAGGGCGGCGAGCTCCCCGGGGATCCAGTCCATCGACGGCGACGACATCTACCCGCGGACCACGCGCAGCGAGCGGCGCCCCGGCTCGGTGACGCGCCGGTTCCAGGTGGTCTCGGCGGGCGCCTCGCCGTGGAAGGCCCAGTGCTCCGGGTCGGGCGTGGGGCGGACGCTCATCCCCTGGCCGGTGATCATCTCGATCACCTGCTCGGGGGTCTTTCCGGCGCTGGTGAGGTAGTTGCCCACCATGGTGCCGTTGGCGCCGGCGCGGAAGATGTCGTCCTGCCGGCCGCCCAGGTTCACTTCCCGTCCGCCCATCACGAAGATGTGGGCGGTGGGCATCATGAGCCGGTAGACGGCCACGGCGGCCAGGCACTCCTCGGCGGTGATGGCCTGGAGGTGCCCCATGGGCGTGCCGGGTCGCGGGTTCAGGAAGTTCACCGGGACGCAGTCGACGTCGAGGTCGCGCAGCACCTCGGCGAGCTCGACCCTCTGCTCGGCCGACTCCCCCATGCCGAGGATGCCGCCGGTGCAGAGCTTGAGCCCCATCCCCTTCGCGGTGCGGACCGTGTCGATCTGCTCCTGGAAGGTGTGGGTGGTGCAGACCTTGTCGAAGTGGCTGGGAGCGGTCTCCAGGTTGTGGTGCAGGTGCATGAGCCCGGCCGCCTTGAGCCGCGCGATGTCCTGTTCCCGCATGAGCCCGAGCGAGGCGCAGGGCTCCACCGTGGTCTCGGCCTTGATGAGCCGGATGGCCTCCTCGATGACCGAGAGCTCCTCCTCCTTCGAGATGCGGGTGCCGCTGCAGACGATGGAGAACTCGCGGGCCCCGGCGGCCTCGGCGGCCTTGGCCTGCTCGACGATCTCGCGGGCCGAGAGGAGCGCGTAGGTCGGCGCGTCGGCCTCCTTGTAATGGGCCGACTGGGAGCAGAAGCCGCAGTCCTCGGGGCAGGAGCCGGACTTGGCGTTGGTGATGCCGCAGAGGCTCACCTCGTCGCCGTGGACGGCGTGCCGGATGGCGGCGGCGCGGTCGAGGAGGGCCTCGAACTCGGGGCCGGAGGTGAGCTGGATGAGGCGGCGGGCCTCGTCGGCGGAGATGGGCTCGATTCCGGGGGGGAGCGCGGCGCGGGTCTCGCACATGGCGGGCAGGATACCCGTCCGGGGGGCGTCGTCAACCCGACGCGGCGAAGGGGTTTACGAGTCCCTCGTGGGGGGGCCTGCTGCGCCGCGTCAGCAGGAGACCGGTGACGTGCCTATCCTGCCCCGGGGGAGAGGAGACACGCCATGCATGACGTGAAGGGAAGCCGTCGGGAACGGATCGGACTCATCCTGCTCGCGCCAGCCGCGCTGGTGCTGGCCATCTCGTACGTCGGCTGCGGGTCCTCGCGCCCACGCCCGGAGGCCGGGCTCAAGG
>JBAXVO010000013.1:0-26432 GCA_037129355.1 Deltaproteobacteria bacterium
CAAGGAGTACCGGGTGAAGGACGGGGATGTGATGCATTTCCGGTTCAACGTGTAGAGCGCCGGCTCGGCGGATCGCCTTCGACGGCGGGCCTGGTGCCGCCGGTCCGGGGAGCGCATCGCTCCTCGCGGCAGTCCTCGGGGTCAGGGCACCCTTCGGCCGTTCGGCGTCGAGCTCCCCGTGCCCTCACGGGCCCGGGTCTCGACTTGCCCTGCGGGCAGCTCGTCGCCACGCGCCCCCCGTCCGGCTGCCGGGCCCGGGGCGAAGGCGACGCGAACGGCGCTCTTCGTGGGGAGATCCGGGCGGCCATCCGCGGACGCCGGCGACGAGTGCGCCGCCGTGCGGCCGATGGAGGACTGCCGGAACCACCCCTCCGCCAGGCGCCGGGGGTGGACGCGGCGCGGGGCGCATCCGCAGCGGCGAATCAGACCCCGTCCGATCACGCCTTCGGTGCCGCGAGGACGCGGCGCCCCCCAGCGCCGGCGGCCCACCCCGGAGGCGCCGGCCTTCGAAGGCGACGCGAACAGCGCTCCTCGTGGGGAGATCCGGGCGGCCATCCGCGGACGCCGGCGACGAGTGCGCCGCCGTGCGGCCGATGGAGGACTGCCGGACCCACCCCGGAGGCGCCGGCCTTCGAAGGCGACGCGAACGGCGCTCTTCGTGGGGAGATCAGCGCGTCCACCCGCGGACGCACCTGCGGCGAAGGCGACGGTCGCGACGAGAACGGCGGGCGTATCCCGATACGGGGCGATGGCGACGCGGGCCCGTCCGTGGCCCACGACGTCCAACCGATCGCGAGTCGCGGGGCCCGTCCGTGCGCCAGGCGGGCCGGGTGGTCCCGGCGCGGGGCGCATCTGAACGGGCGCCGATCCACCTTCATTCGAGCGTCGCTGTTCGTCGGCGCCATCCAGTCGCGAACACCCACGCCGTGAAGCGGGCGCCCCCCAGCGACGCGGGCCATCCGGAACCGCCGGCACCACGGCAGGCTCCCCGCGACGCCAGACGGCTCGGAACCGCCGGCCACACGGCCTGGCCCTCGCCCACCCCCGCCCGCTATCGGACCCAGCCGATCTCCCGCGCCGTCGCCTCCCCGACCTGCACCTCCTCCAGCGACTCCGGGAGCCGTCCGCGCCCCGGCCCCAGCGGGACCTCCCCCACCATCCACTCGGCGTGAATCTGGGGGTAGCGCGGAACACGCCCGGGCTCGGCCAGGCCGTCCGGCTCGCGTGCGTGGCCGCCGGCGTCGTACTTGTCGCTCGCGCCCACGATGTGGAGCAGCTCGTGCCCGACGGCCTGGAGGGGGAGCGAGAGGTCCCCGACGCAGGAGCCGCGCACGAACCCGACCTCCCCGTTCACGGCTCCCGATCCCTCGGCGAAGCCCTGGGGCGCGCCCGCGCCATCGCCGCAGAGCAGGAGGATCCGCACGTCGAAGCCGCCCACGGTGCCGTCGGCGGCCCGGTCGACGTCGCGGAGCGTCCGCCAGACGTCGAGGGCGTGCCGGGCCCGGTCGAGCGGCGAGCCGGAGGCCGGGGAGAAGGGGAGGGAGCCGGTCCAGCGCACCGGCCCGACCAGCGAGACCTCGAAGGCGGAACCTCCGGGGCCCCGCCAGCGCGCCATCTCCGCATCGAACCGCGCCGACAGGGCCTCGATCCCCGGGCGCCACCGCTCCAGCTCGACGTCGCCGCGGGGAGACAGGAGCACCACGCCCACCTGGAGCGGGCGCTCCCAGTTTGCCCGGGAGCGGCGTTGCCAGGCCCGGTGCGAGCCCCACGCCGCGGTGAAGGCGAGGACGCAGAGGAGGAGGGCGATCCGGACCCGGCGAAAGCCGGTCGCGAAGCCGGAGCGACCCGGCCCGCCGCTCATGCCGCGCCGGTGGCCGCGCGCCGGCGCGCGATGGACGCGGCGAGCCGGAGCGCCGCCCGCATGCTCCGGTCGCTGGCCCGCCCGGTGCCGGCCAGGTCCCAGGCGACGCCGTGGTCGGGGCTGGTGCGGACGAAGGGCAGGCCGAGGGTGACGTTCACCGCCGGGTCGCCCATCACCGCGTCGAGGAGCTTCACCGGGATGAGCCCCTGGTCGTGGTAGAGCGCCACCACCGCGTCGAACTCGCCGAGCGCGGCGCGGAAGTAGACGCTGTCGGGCGGGAACGGGCCGCTCGCGTCGATGCCCGCGGCGCGGCACCTCGCCACGGCCGGCGTGACGATCCGGGACTCCTCGTCGCCGAAGGCGCCCCCCTCGCCGGCGTGGGGATTCAGCCCGGCGATGGCGACGCGGGGGCGGGCGATGCCCAGGTCCCGGCGCAGCCCCTCGGCGGTGATGGCCGCCACGGTCGCGATGCGGGCCGGCGTGAGCCGGGAGATCGCTCGACGCAGCGAGAGGTGGTTCGACGCCAGCGTCACCCGCAGCCGACGTCCCGCCAGCATCATGACGGAACGCGAACCCCCGCCCCGGGCCTCCAGCCACTCGGTGTGCCCCACGAACCCGGGCAGCACGCGCGCCACCTGGGCCTTGGAGAGCGGGGCGGTGCAGAGCGCCCCCGCCTCCCCTCGTGCCACCGCGGCGAAGGCCGCCTCCAGGTAGGCCAGCGAGGCCGCTCCGCCGGCGGGGGACGGGTGGCCGGGGCGCCGCTCCGCCGCGCCGAGCCGCGTCACCCGGACCAGCACGGGGCCGCGGGGGAGCGGTTCCCCGGGAGCCACCACGGGGAGGTCCATCCCGGCATCCCGGGCCAGGCGGGCGAAGGAGGCGTCGCCGAAGAGGACGGGGCCGATCCCCCGGGGCAGCGCGGCGATGGCCCGCGCCGTCACCTCCGGTCCGATCCCGGACGGATCTCCCAGGCTGACGGCGATGCGCACCGGCATCGATCAGCCCGCCGACGGGGCCTCGAGCTCGGGGATCTTGAGCTCGATGATGGCCTCGCGCTTCAGCTCCTCGATGTACTGCTTCCGGTACAGCTCGGCCTGCTGGAAGCCGATCTTGTCGCGGATCCGGTCCCGGACGTCCTCGATCGGCGGGGCCTTGGCCGTGCGCCGGTCGTCCGCCTTCAGGATGATCCAGCCGGTCTTGGCCCGGACCAGCCCAGAGTTCTGTCCCGCGGTGAGCGCGAACGCGACCCGCTCCAGCTCGGCGGGCATGGTTCCCTTCTTCACCCAGCCCAGGTCGCCCCCGGAGGAGGCGCCGGGACCCTGCGACACCTGCTTGGCCAGGTCGGCGAACTCCTCGCCCGCCGCCAGGCGCGCGAGCAGCGTCTCGCCGGTCGCCTTCACCCGGGCGTCGTCCGCGGCCGGAGCGCCGGCCGGGACCTGGAGGAGGATGAGCCGCAGCTTCACCTGCTCGTCCCCGGTGAACTCGGAGAGGTGGGACTGGTAGTAACCCTTGATGTCGTCGTCGGTGACCTTGACCCGGTTCTGCACCTTGGCGGCGATGAGGAGGTGGTTCTCGAAGTCCTTCCTCAGCCGGGCCCGGTAGGTGGCCACGCTCAAGCCCTCCGCGGCCAGCGCCTGCTTGAGCATGTCGTCGGAGAGGTTGTTGCGCTTCTTCACGTCCTCGATGGCCGTGTCGACCTGCGCCTCGGTGACGTCGATGCCGGCGGACTTGACCTCGTTCTCCACCAGCCGCTCGGCCAGCACCGACTCGAAGGCGGTCCGGAGCGCCTGCGCGCGGGCCTTCTCGCGGGCCGGGCCGGGCGGCATCTCGGCCGCGCGCCGGTACTCGGACCCCGAGCGCTCGGTCAGCTCGGAGAGGGTGATCACGTCGCCGTTCACGATGGCCGCGACCCGGTCCACGGGGCGGCGGTCGGTGGGCGGGGCGGCCGGGGCGGCGAGCAGTGCGAGCAGGAGCAGGTTGGGGATCATCAGGGTTTCACCGATGCGACGGGCGTGGGGTCGATCTGGATCTTCGCCTGGGCCCGGAGGGCGGCCACGTAGTCCGCCTGGGCCCTGGCCTTTCCGTCGCGCAGCAGGCGGGCGGTGATGGCCGGCCGAGCCTGGTCGAGCGTGCGGTGGGAAGCGGGCTTCTTCTCGATCACCTGGAAGACGTGGAAGCCGAAGGGGGACGGCACCACGTCGGAGACCACGTTGGGCTGGAGCCGGAAGCAGACGTCGAAGACCTCGGGCATCCCCTGTCCCTTGCCGAACCAGCCCAGGTCACCGCCCCGCTTGCCCTCGGGGGCGATGGAGGCCCGGCTGGCCACGGCGGCGAAGGTGGCCGGCTTGCGCCGGACCTCGTCCCGGATCCGGGCCGCCTCCTCGCGCGTGCGCAGCACGACCTGGCGGGCGTGCACCCGCTCCGGCTCGTCGAACTCGGCCGGGTGGGCCGCGTGGTACTTCGCGGCCTCGTCGTCCGCCACCTGGACGCGGGAGAAGACCTCCTCCTGGAAGAGCTTCTCGATGGTGAGCTGCTCGCGAAGGCGGGTCCGGAGCTCGGCCACCGAGAGCCGCTCCTGCGCCAGCATGTCGTCGAAGGCGGTGCCGGGGTACTCGGACCGGAGCGCCAGGAAGGCACGGTCGACCTGCTCCGGCCCCACCGCGATCCCGCGGGCCCGGGCCTGCTGCAGGAGGAGCGTCCGCGCCACGAGCCCGTCGACGATGCTCGTGCGGAGCACCTCGGTCGGACCGCCCCCCTCGCCGCCGACCCGGAGCTGCTGCAGCTCCCGCTCGAAGGCGGCGCGGGAGATCGGTTCCCCGTTCACGACGGCGACCGGGGGCGGGCCGGAGCTCTCCCCGCCGGCGGTGCCGGAGCGGCAACCGGCGGCGAGGAGGACGGCGAGTCCCGCGGCGATGGCGGAGGTCGTCCGCAATCTACTTCTGGGCCGGCGCCGGAGCCGGCGGCGGCATCGCGGCCGGGCGCGGCTGGGCGCCCGGAGGAGGCGGCATCGCGCCCGGGGGCATGCCACCCGGAGCCATCCCGCCCGGACCACCCGCGGCAGGTGCCGAGGAGACGACGATCTTCTCGAGCTCGGCGTCGTTGACGGTGATCTTGGCCTCCTCGCGGAGCTTCTTCACGTACTCGTCGAACTCCTTGGTGCGCCGCTCGCGCCCGAGCCGCTGCTGGATCTGGGGCTTCACCTGGTCGACGGTGCGGGTGATCCCCTCCTGCCGGCCGGTGATGCGGACGATCCAGAAGCCCTGCGTCGTCTCGACGATGACGTCCTCCCCTTCCTTGCCGGAGAACGCGGCCACCGCGAGGGGCGCGCCGTACTGCTTCGTGTACTCGTCCTGGGAACGGAAGCCCAGGTCGCCGCCGTTGGGCTTGGTGGCCGCGTCGTCCGTCGAGGCCCGGGCCAGGGTCTGGAAGGCCTGGGGGTCCTTCTTGGCGGCGGCCTTCAGCTGCGCGAGGAGCTTGGCGGCCTGGGCCTTCTTCTGGGCCCGGTCGGCGTCGGTGGCGGCCACGAGCAGGGCGGAGGTGCGGACCCGCGCTGGCTTCACGAAGTCGTCCTTGTGCTCGTCGTAGAACTTCTGGATGTCGGCGTCCGAGATGTCCTTCGCGTCGCCGTCGCCGAACTTCTTCTGGACCAGCTTCTGCACCATGGCCTTCTTCATGGTGAGCTGGACGTCGGGGTCGTTCTGGTACCCCTCCTTCTGGGCGGCGTTGGCGAGGATCTCGAACTTCACGAGCTGGTCGAGGAACTCCTTCTTCCGGTCCATCCCCTGGAAGCGCTGGCGGAGGAAGGGCGACTGCTCGTCGAGGCGCGCCTGGAACTCGGCGACCGTGACGACCACGCCGTCGCCCTGGGCGACGGCCGGGCCGGACTTCTGGATGCCGGGGGGGGTGGGCTTGCAGCCGGAGAGGGCGAGAACGACCGCGAAACCGGTCGCGACGAGTACACGCGTCATCGAGGGGAACTCCTGTGTTCGTTGGGTGAGAACTGCCGTTCCCGGAGAACCGTCGGCGAGGCGCGGACGTTCCCGGTCAGCGGCGGGAAAAAACCACGAAAATCGCCGGGGATCAAGGCGTTGCGTTCATCCGGGGCGGACGCAGCCGGCGAGCGCCGTGAGCACCTTGCGGGCCGCCTCGAGGAGCTCCCTGCCCCGGGTGGCCTCGGCCGCGGGCGAGGCCGGCAACGGCCGGGATGGCGGCACGGAACCACCCGGAGTTGCAGGCAATTTCCTGGCGCCACGGACCGGCGTGGCCGCGGCGGAGCGCGCCCCCAGGGTGGCCACGAGCTTCATGTCCGGCGTGAGGCGGAGCGCCCCGCCGCTCCGCTGGACGTGGCGGGCGAGCTCGAACGGATCGAGCGCGGCGTCGGGGCCGAGGGCGAAGACCAGCCGCCCCGGGCCGGCGTCGAGCCCGCGGATCCGCAGGGCGCGGAGCCGGACCTTCACCGCCATGAGCTCGAAGAGGGCGTCGAGCTCGTCCGGGGTGTCCCCGTAGCGGTCCACGATCTCGGCCCGGGCCTCCTCGAGCTCCTCGTCGGAGGAGGCCTGGGCGAGCCGCTTGTAGAAGTAGAGCCGCTGGTGGACGTCGGGCATGTAGCCGTCCGGGATGAAGGCCGGCACCGGCAGCTGGACGTCCGGGTCGATGTCGGCGCGCGGCGCCTCGCCCCGGAGCTCCCGCACCGCCTCGGCCATGAGCTCCGAGTACAGGTCGAACCCCACCGCCTCGATCTGCCCGGACTGGTCCTTGCCGAGCAGGTTCCCGGACCCGCGGATTTCCAGGTCGTGGCTGGCGATGGCGAACCCGCTCCCCAGGTCGGTGAAGCGCTGCAGCGCCTCGAGCCGCATCCGCGCGTCCTTCGTCACCGGCCGGCGCGCCGGCACGAAGAGGTAGGCGTAGGCGCGCTCCCGGCTGCGGCCGACGCGGCCGCGGATCTGGTAGAGCTGCGCCAGGCCGAAGTGGTCGGCCCGGTTCACCACGATGGTGTTGGCGGTGGGGATGTCGAGGCCGCTCTCGATGATCGAGGTGGCGAGCAGCACGTCGAGCTCGCGCGAGACGAAGCGGCTCATCACCTCCTCGAGCTTGCCGTCCCCCATCTGGCCGTGGGCGATCCCGATGCGGGCCTGGGGCACGAGCTCCTTCAGGAACTTCTCCATCGAGTGGATGGAGCGCACCCGGTTGTGGACGAAGTAGACCTGGCCGCCGCGCCGGAGCTCCTGCTCGATGGCCTCCTTCACCTGGACCGGGTCGAACTTGGCCACGAAGGTGCGGATGGAGCGCCGGTCCTCGGGAGGCGTGGCGATGATCGACATGTCCCGCACCCCGGCCAGGCTCATGTGGAGCGTGCGCGGGATGGGGGTGGCGGTGAGGGTGAGCACGTCGACCAGCTTGCGGAGCTTCTTCAGCCGTTCCTTGTGGGCCACCCCGAAGCGCTGCTCCTCGTCCACCACCACGAGGCCGAGGTCGCGGAAGGAGACGTCGGTGGCGAGCAGCCGGTGGGTGCCCACGAGGACGTCCACCTTCCCGGCGGCGGTGTCGGCGAGGACCTTGCGGACCTCCTCGGCCGTCCGCATCCCGGAGATGGCCTCGACCCGGACCGGGTAGCCGGCGAAGCGCTCCCGGAAGGTCCGCTCGTGCTGGGAGGCGAGCACGGTGGTGGGCACGAGCACCGCCACCTGCTTCTTCGAGAGCACGGCGAGCATGGCGGCGCGCAGCGCCACCTCGGTCTTGCCGTAGCCCACGTCGCCGCACACCAGCCGGTCCATCGGGGCGCGGGGCGCGGGCTCTCCGTCCACCCCCTCGGCGCGCCCCTTCGTCATGTCGGCGATCACGTCGGCGATGGCCTTGGCCTGGTCGGGCGTCTCCTCGTAGGGGAACTCGGCCTCGAACTCCCGGAAGATCTCGTCGGGTGCGGCGAAGGCGAAGCCGTGGTGCGCGGCGCGCGCGGCGTAGATGTCGAGCAGCTCGGCGGCCATCTTGAGGAGCTGCTCCTTCACGCGCGCCTTGCGCAGCGCGAAGGAGCTCCCGCCCAGCCGGTCGAGCCGGATGGCGTCGGGAGCGGCGCCGGTGAATTTCTGCACCTGGCGCAGCTTGGAGACCGGCAGGTAGAGCCGGTCGGCCCCCTCGTACTGGAGCACGAGGAAGTCCCCCTCCACGCCCCGGATCTGCATCTTGGTGAGGCCGCCGTAGCGGGCGATGCCGTGCTCCACGTGGACCACGAGGTCGCCCTCGTTCAGGTCCCGGAAGCCCGCCACCATCGCGTTCTCGATGCGGGCGGAGCGGGCGCGCTTTCGCACCCGCCGGCCCAGGACCTCCTCGTCGGCGACGAGCGCCACCCCGCCCGCGACGTCGACGAAGCCGCGGGAGACGTCGCCGGGGACGAGGTGGACGTGGATGGCCGGGTCCCACAGCGAGCGCAGGTCCCCCGGCGGCGCGGCGTGGATCCGCACCGCGAGCCGCCGGTCCTCGAGCAGGCGCCGGAGCCGGTCGGCCGACGACGGGGAATGGGTGGCGATGGCCGCCACCACGCCCCGGCTGCGCCACTCCTGGACGCGACGGACCAGCGGGGAGAGCGCCCCTTCCTCTCCGTGCGCCGCCTCGATCTCCCCGCGGATGGAGGCGGTGTCGCCGAGCGCGAAGCGCAGCGGCTCGCCCGTCCCCAGGAAGACCCGGTGGCAGCGCAGCACGGGGAGCGGCCGCAGGAGCGTCTCCGCCTCGCCGGCGCGGAGGTAGTGGGCCGAGGGCGGGAGCGCCAGCTCGTCCCGCCGCGTCGCGGCGGCGTGCTCCCGGTCGAGCTCGAGGTCGAGCTCGGCGAGGGCGCGCGTCACCCCCTCCGGGTCGTCGACGAGGAGGGCGGGGGAGGGCGGCAGGTACTCCAGGAGGGAGGCGAGCCCGCCGGCGTGGAAGCCGGGGAGGAGCGCCTCCACCCCGAAGAACGGGGTGCCCGACTCGATGGCGTCGAGCACCTCGCGGACCTTGGAGGTGGGCCGGTCCACCTTCTCGGCCAGCTCCCGCACCGCCCGGACCGCCGCCGCCTTTCCTTCCACGGTGAAGGGCGCCTCGCGGGCCTGGACCACCACCAGCTCCTCGACGTCCCCCAGCGAGCGCTGCGTGCCCGGCTCGAAGGCCCGGGCGCTCTCCACCTCGTCGCCGAACAGCTCGAGCCGGACGGGGCGCTCGTGGAGCGGGCTCCACACGTCGACCACGGAACCGCGGACCGCGAAGGTCCCCGGGTCCTCCACGAGCGGGACCCGCGCGTACCCGAGCTCGACGAGCCGCCGGGCGAGCGCATCCCGATCCACCGTGACGCCCTTGCCCAGGAGCTCGAGGTGGCGCCCCAGCTCGGCGCGCGGCACGTACCGGCGGGCGAGCCCGCGGGCCGACACCACCACCGCGCGGACCTGCGCTCCGGAGAGGTGAAGCCGGGCGAGCGCCGAGAGCCGGTCCATCTCCAGGCCGCGGTCGGGGGAGAGGTCGTCGTAGGGGAGGACCGGATCGGCGGGGATCCGGACCACGGCCGGCGCGCCCGGGGCTCCGTCGCCGAGGAAGAAGGCGAGGTCCCGGGCGAGGAGGTCGGCCTCCTCCTCGTCCGGCGCGACGGCCAGGAGCGCGCGGCGGCCGGTACCCGGCTCGAGCATCCGCAGCGCCGCGAGCCCCCGGGCCGACCCCGAGAGGCCGATGGCGTCGGCGGAGCCCCCGGACAGGGCATCGGCGACGGCGCGCCAGGGGGCGGACGGGGTCTCGGACACGGCGGCCCGGTCCTTAACACGGGATCGCCGCGGGAGTAGGGCCCCGGGATGGTTGGTTGATCCCCGCAGGGGGGGTGGCTACACTCCCCACCTCCTCCCGAGGTCCCGCCCGATGTCCCTCACCCGTTCCGCCCGGTACCTGATCCTCCCGGCGCTGGCCCTCGTCGCGGCCTGCGGTGGGCAGGATCCGTCGGTTCGCGCCGGTGGCGTCCCGGTGGCGGGGGTGCTGGTCCGGGAGTCGGGTCCGGGGACCGCCGAGCTCCGCAACGGCCAGCTCGCGGCCGCGCGGAGCGGGTTCGAGTCGGTGGTGCGGGGCAACCCGGAGCGCATGGACGCGCTGAACGACCTGGCCGTCGCCTACCACCTCGAGGGGCACTCCGAGGCCGCGCGCCAGCTGCTCGACGAGGTGGTGATCCGCGGGACCCCCCGGGAGCAGCAGGCGGCGCTCGTGAACCTGGCCGACCTGTACGCCGCCGAGGGATTCCTCACCGCCGCCCAGGCCCACCTCGACGCGGCCCACGCCATCGACGGGGCCCGGGCCGAGCCGGCCTGGGCGCTCGCGCTGCTCGCCGACGCCCGGGGCGACGCGGAGGCGGCCCGGCTCGCCTCCGATGCGCTTCGGCTCGACGCCGACGGCGCGGCGCGCCGCTTCCTGATCTTCTCCTCCCCGGAGGAGCGGGCCCACTTCGAGGCCCTCCTGGCGGAGGCGGTCGGCGATCGCCCGCTCGCCGAGGCCCGCTGGCGCGAGCTCCGCGCCGGCCGGGTGCCGTCCCTCGCCCAGATGGCCCAGCGCCACCTGGGGGACTGACCCCGTGGCCTCCCCCGAGCACGATCTCTCCCGCCGGGAAAGGGAGATCCTTCGCGCCATCGTCCAGGAGCACATCCACACCGGGGAGCCGGTGGCGAGCCAGGCGCTCCGTTCCCGCCACGACCTGGAGGTGTCCTCGGCCACGGTCCGCAGCGTCATGGCCGACCTCGAGGAGCTCGGCCTGCTCGAGAAGCCCCACACCTCCTCCGGCCGGGTGCCCACCTCGGCCGGGTACCGGCTCTTCGTCGACCTGCTCGTGAAGGTGCGTCCGCCCTCGCCGGCCGACCGGGAGCGGATCGAGAAGGTGACGCTCGGCACCCCCGCGGTGGACAGCCTGCTCGGCCGGACCGCCGAGCTCCTTCACTCCTTGTCCCAGCACGTGGGCGTGGTGTCGACGCCGCCCCCGCTCTCCGATCCCACCCGGCACGTGGAGTTCGTGCGGCTGCGGGACAACCGGATGCTCGTGGTCTTCGTCTCGCAGGCCGGCCTGGTGACGAACAAGCTCGTGGAGCTCGAGGTCCCCTACACCGCCTCCGAGCTGGAGCAGGCCGCCGCCTACCTCTCCAAGAAGCTCCAGACCACCGGCATCGACGGGCTGCGCGACGCCATCGTGGCCGACATGCGCGCCGACGAGACCGCGCTGCGCGACCTCATGAACCGGGCGCTGAAGCTCGCCGAGCAGGCGCTCCCCGTCCCCGGCTCGGAGCGGGTGCTCGTCGACGGCGCGGCCACCTTCCTCGACGCGCCGGAATTCGCCGACATGGGCAAGGCCCGGGCCCTGCTCCGCACCTTCGCCGAGAAGGACCGGATCCTCCGGGTCCTCGACCGGGTGCTCCAGGCCCGCGAGATGCGCATCTTCATCGGGGCGGAGAGCGACCTCGCCACCCACTCCGACGTCTCGGTGGTCGCCGCGCCGTACGTCCGCGACGGCCGGGTCCTGGGTGCGCTGGCCGTGATCGGCCCCACCCGGATGGACTACGGGCGGGTCATCCCGCTCGTGGATCTCACGGCCCGGGAGATCTCCCGGGCCCTCTCCGACACCGACCGACACTGAGCGGCCGGCATCGGTGCCGCGCGCGTTGCCTTTCCACGCCCCTGTGAGATATTCGAACCGCGCCCCGCCATCCGGGGCCGCCAACTCACCATGTCCGGAACCGGAGAAAAAGGGAGCTTTGCCGCGGACATCCCCGCGTCCGTGCTGGAGGAGGCGCTGAAGAGCGTCGCCCGGCACGAGCCGGAGGTCGTCGTCCCGGAAGGGGAGCCGCCCGTCGAGGTGGTTCCCCCCGAGCTCGACCTGTCGGCCGACGTGAAGCGGCTCGAGGAGGAGCTGGCCGCCGAGCACGACCGGCTGCTCCGCACCGCCGCCGACCTCGAGAACTTCCGCAAGCGGGTGGCCCGGGAGCGGGAGGAGGCCGCCCGCCACGCGGCCGGACCCGTGGTGAAGGACCTGATCCCCGCCGTCGACAACCTGGAGCGGGCGCTCGCCGCCGCGCCTCCCGGCGACCCGCTCGCCGACGGCGTGCGGATGGTGCTGAAGCAGGTGGAGGAGGCGCTGCTCCGTCACGGCGTCGAGCCGCGGAGCGCGCTCGGCCAGGTCTTCGACCCCGCCGTCCACGAGGCCCTCGCCACCGTGCCGTCGCCGGGCGCCGTGCCGGGGACGGTGGTGGCCCAGCACGGACGGGCCTGGATGCACCACGGGCGGCTGCTCCGCCCGGCGATGGTCGCGGTGGCGGCTCCCGAGCCGTCCACCGAAGGGTCGGGAGGGTAGGGGGGATGGGAAAGGTCATCGGCATCGACCTCGGGACCACGAACAGCTGCGTGGCCGTGATGGAGCAGGGCGAGGCGGTGGTGATCCCGAACAGCGAGGGTTCGCGGACCACGCCGTCGATGGTGGCGTTCGCCGACGGCGGCAGCCGCCTGGTGGGGCAGATCGCCAAGCGGCAGGCGGTCACCAACCCCGAATCGACCATCTACTCCACGAAGCGGCTCATCGGCCGCAAGTTCAAGGACCGCGAGGTGGCCCGCACCACCGGGTCGGTGCCCTACCGCATCGTTCCCGCCGAGAACGGCGACGCCTGGGTCGAGGTGGGGGGCAAGCAGCTCTCGCCCGCCGAGGTCTCGGCGATGGTCCTCGCGAAGATGAAGCAGACCGCCGAGGACTACCTCGGCGAGCCGGTGACCGAGGCCATCATCACCTGCCCGGCCTACTTCAACGACGCCCAGCGCCAGGCCACCAAGGACGCCGGGCGCATCGCCGGCCTCGAGGTGCTGCGCATCATCAACGAGCCCACCGCGGCGGCGCTCGCCTACGGCATCGACAAGCAGCAGACCGCCAAGGGCGAGCTGCTCGCGGTCTACGACCTCGGCGGCGGCACCTTCGACATCACCATCCTCGAGCTGAACCAGGGCGTCTTCGAGGTGAAGGCCACCAACGGCGACACCTTCCTCGGCGGCGAGGACTTCGACCAGCGGCTCATCGACTGGCTGGGGAAGCGCTTCCAGGACCAGACCGGCATCGACCTGCGCAAGGACCGCATGGCCCTGCAGCGGCTCAAGGAGGCCGCCGAGCGGGCCAAGCACGAGCTGTCGTCGGCGACCGAGACCGAGGTGAACCTCCCCTTCATCACCGCCGACGCCACCGGCCCCAAGCACCTCGCCGAGACCATCGACCGGGCCACGCTGGAGAGCCTGGTGGGGGACCTCGTCGACAAGACCATCGATCCCTGCCGGATCGCGCTCAAGGACGCGGGCGTCACCGCCGCCCAGCTCGACACCGTCATCCTGGTGGGCGGCATGACCCGCATGCCCAAGGTCCAGGAGACGGTGAAGAAGTTCTTCGGCAAGGAGCCGCACAAGGGGGTGAACCCCGACGAGGTGGTGGCCGTGGGCGCCGCCATCCAGGGCGGCGTGCTGAAGGGCGAGGTGAAGGACGTCCTCCTCCTCGACGTCACCCCGCTGTCGCTCGGCGTCGAGACCGCCGGCGGCGTCTTCACCCGCATCATCCCCAAGAACACCACCGTCCCGGTGCGCAAGGGGCAGGTCTTCTCCACCGCCGTCGACAACCAGCCGCTCGTCTCGGTCCACGTGCTGCAGGGCGAGCGCGACATGTCGGCCGACAACAAGACGCTGGCCCGGTTCGAGCTCGTGGGCATCCCCCCCGCACCGCGCGGCGTGCCCCAGATCGAGGTCCGCTTCGAGATCGATCCCAACGGGATCGTCCACGTCGAGGCCGAGGACCTGGGCACCGGCAAGAAGCAGCAGATCCGCATCGCCGCCCGGTCCGGCCTGTCCGAGGACGACATCCAGCGGGCCATCCGCGACGCCGAGCAGAACGCCTCCGAGGACCAGCAGAAGCGCGAGCTCGCCGAGCTCCGGAACAACGCCGAGGGGCTCATCTACACCACCGAGAAGAGCCTCGAGGAGTACGCGAGCGCCCTCAAGGCCGACGACCTGGCCGAGATCCGGGCCGACCTGGTCGAGCTGAAGTCGGTCCTCCAGTCCCCCGACCCGGCCCGCATCAAGGAGTCCCTGCAGCGTCTGGAGGGCTCCGCCTACCGCATCGCCGACGCCATCTACTCCTCGCAGGGGCAGGACGGAGGCGCGGACGCCTAGCGCCGCGGGGGGCCGAGAGGCCCCTCCCGCTTGCCCCGGCGCCCCGGGGCATTAGGTTCGGCACCGCCACCGATGAGTTCCGAGAAGAGAGACTTCTACGAGGTCCTGGGCGTCGCGCGCACCGCCTCCGGCGAGGAGATCCGGGGGGCGTTCAAGCGGCTCGCCATGGAGTTCCACCCCGACCGGAACCCCGGGAACCACGCGGCCGAGGAGCGCTTCAAGGAGGTCGCCGAGGCCTACGACGTCCTCTGCGACCCGGAGAAGCGGGCCCGCTACGACCAGTTCGGCCACGGCCGGGGGCAGGGGTTCGACCCCTTCGCCGGGTTCGGCGGCGCCGCCACCATCAACGACATCTTCGGCGAGATCTTCGGCGAGGTCTTCGGCGCCCACCGGCGGGGCCAGCGGCGCGCCCGCGGGGCCGACCTCCGCTACAACCTGGAGCTCGACCTCGAGCAGGCCGCCTTCGGCTCCACCGCGCGCATCGAGATCCAGCGCCCCAGGCGCTGCGAGACCTGCCGGGGGAGCGGCGCCAAGCCCGGCACCCAGCCGCGCGCCTGCCCGGGATGCGGCGGCACCGGGGAGATCCGGCTCCAGCAGGGCTTCTTCGCCATCTCCCGCACCTGCGGCCAGTGCCGGGGCGAAGGGAAGATCATCACCGACCGCTGCGCGGACTGCGGTGGAGCCGGCGGCGTGGCCGAGAAGGCGACGGTCGACGTGCGGGTCCCGGCCGGCGTCGACACCGGGACCCGGCTCAAGCTCCGAGCCGAGGGGGAACCCGCCCCGTCGCCGTCGGGGGAGCCGGGGGACCTCTACGTCGTCGTCCAGGTCCGCGACCACCCGATCTTCCAGCGCCAGGACACCGAGGTGGTGTGCGAGCTTCCGATCTCGATCGCCCAGGCGGCGCTCGGGACCTCGGTCGACGTGCCCACCCTGGAGGGTCCCCACAAGCTCAAGATCCCCGCCGGGGTCCAGTCCGGAAAGACCTTCCGGCTGAAGGGGAAGGGCATCGCCCCGCTCGGCGGCGGCTCGCGCGGCGACCAGCACGTCCGGATCCAGGTGGAGATCCCCACCAAGCTCACCAAGGAGCAGCGCGAGCTCCTCGAGCGGTTCGCCGCCCTCTCCGGGGAGGAGACCCACCCGGCCGCCAGCCGCTTCTGGAGCAAGGTGTCGGAGATCCTCGGCAAGTAGTAGAACAGCGGTATCCATGCGCCTTTTCCTCCCGGCCGCACTCGCCGTGCTCCTCGCGTCGGGGTGTGCCACGGCCCGCCCTCCTCCACCTCCCGCGCCGGGTGGGCTCGCCCCGGCCCCGGTGGCCACCGCACCCTCGGCGGCGGCCGCCTCCGAGCTCTCGCGCCTCCGCGCCGCACCGACCTCGGCCCCTCCCGCGAAGAGCGCCGAGGCCTTCGAGAAGCTGGCGCGCACCTACCCCACCTCGGCCGAGGCCCCCGAGGCGCTCGACGAGGCGGCCCGGGCCTGGATGCGGGCGAAGCAGCCGGCCCGCGCAGCGTCCGACTGGGCCGAGCTGCTCTCCCGGTACCCGCTCTCGTCGCGCGCCGACGAGGCCCGCGTCCGCTACGGGCTCGCCGAGGTGGAGGCGGGTCGACCGCGCCTGGGCACCCCCACGCTCCAGTCGATCTGGGAACAGACCCCGCAGGAGAGGCGCGGAAACCTGGCGCTGCGCATCGCCGACTCCGCCGAGGCGGCCGCCAACTGGCCGCTCGCCGCCCACTGGCGCGCCGAGGCGATCCCGTACCTCCCGGCGGCCGACCGGCCGCGGGAGACGGCGCGCGTCCTCGACATCGTCGCGACCCGGCTCGCCCCGCAGGAGGTCGAGGCGCTCGCCGCCGAGCTTCCGAAGGACGGCCCCGTCGGCGCCGCGCTGGCGGCCCGCGCGGTGGCGAGGACCCAGGCCATGGCCGGGGTCGTCGGCGTGGCGGTCCCGCTCTCCGGAAAGTTCAAGGCCTGGGGCGAGGCCATCGTGCAGGGCGTGACGCTGGCCCTCCCGGAGGGCGGGCCGGTGCGGGTGGTGGTGCAGGACACGCGCGGCGAGCCCGAGGGCGCCGCCGAGGCGGTGGCCCAGCTCGCGGCCCAGGGCGCCGTGGCCATCGTGGGCGGCGTCACCAACGCCGAGGCCCAGCGCGCCGCCGCCGCCGCCCAGCAGGAGGGCGTGCCGCTCCTCTCCCTCTCCAAGGTGGAGGGGGTGACCGAGGGGCGCCCCTACGTGTTCCGGCTCATGCTCACCGCCCGGGCCCAGGCCCAGGCGCTCGCCGAGCTGGCGGTGGAGCGGCGCGGGCTCAAGCAGGCCGTCGTCCTCTATCCGGAGATCCCCTACGGGACCGAGCTCAAGACCGCCTTCGGCGCCGAGGTCGAGGCCCGGGGCGGATCGGTGACCCGGGCCGTGGGCTACGAGGCCGACCGGGCCAACTTCGCACCCATGGTGAAGGAGCTGGTGGGGCGGGCGCAGGTGGAGCGGCGGGCCGACTGGCGCGAGGTCCAGAAGGCCATCACCAAGGAGATCCAGGATCCCTACCGGCGGGCCAAGGCGCTCGAGAAGGCGCGCAAGGAGCTCTCCCCCATCGTGGAGTTCGACGTCATCTTCGTGCCGGACTTCGCCCGCACGGTCACCCTCCTCGCGCCGACGCTGGCCGCCGAGGACGTGGTCATCGCCTGCGACCCGGCCGAGGTGGCGAAGATCCAGAAGGTGAGCCCCTGGGTGGTGAAGCCGGTGCTGCTCCTCGGCGGGAACGGATGGGACGATCCGGCCATCGTCGAGAAGGCCGGGCGCTACGTGGAGTGCGCCGTCTTCGTCGACGGCTTCTTCGCCGGCTCGGAGCGCCCGGACACGAGGCGCTTCGTGGAGGCCTTCCAGAAGGTGCACGCCCGGCCGCCCTCGATCCTGGAGGCTTCGGCGCACGACGCCGCCGCCATGGTCGGCGCCGCGATGGCCCGCGGCGTCTCGGGGCGCAAGGAGATGCGGGACGCCATCGCCTCCCAGAAGCCCTTCCCCGGCGCCACCGGAGAGGTGGTCTTCGACGCGAAGGGCGAGCCGGTGCGCAGCCTCTTCTTCCTCACCGTGGACAGGGGCGCCATCCGCGAACTTCGCCCCGAGGAGCTCTCCGGGGCGCCTGCGCCTGCGCCGGCACCGGCCCCCTGAGGGATCCAGTGGACGGGATCGCCGACACCGCGCCGCCGAGGCGCCGCCTGCCCTGGTGGAACGCGCTCCTCTTCCTCGCCACCGTGGCGACCACCGTGCTCTGCGGCGCCGAGTTCGCCGGCTGGTCCGGCGGCGGCCCCGGTGGGATCGTGCTGGCGGGGGTCTCCTACGCCGCCGCCATCCTGGCCATCCTCCTCGCCCACGAGATGGGTCACTTCCTCCTGGCGCGGGCCTGGGGGGTCGACGCGACGTGGCCCTTCTTCATCCCGCTGCCGGCGGGCTTCGGGACGCTGGGGGCGCTCATCAAGCTGCGCTCCGGCAGCCCGTCCCGCGCGGCCATGCTCGACATCGGCGCGGCCGGCCCCATCGCCGGCGCGGTGGTGGCCATCCCGCTCTACGCCTGGGGGCTCGCCCACTCGCGGGTCCACAAGGTGGGTGCGCTCGTCCCCTCCGGCCCCGACTCGCTCCTCGAGCTGGTCCAGACCTGGAGCCGGGGAGAGTCGCTCGCCGGCGGCGGGGGAGGGATGGTCTTCGGCGACAGCCTCGTCACCGCCGGCCTGCAGTGGCTCGTGGTCGGCGCGCTCCCGCCGGGGCACGACGTGATCGTCCACCCGGTGGCGCTGGCCGCCTGGTTCGGCCTCTTCATGACCGCGCTGAACCTCATCCCCATCGGCCAGCTCGACGGCGGCCACGTGACCTACTCGTGGCTGGGGGAGCGGAACGCGCTGCGGGTCTCCCAGGTGGTCTCCTGGGGGCTCTTCCTCGCCGGGATCCTCGTGTCCTTCAACTGGCTCGTCTGGTGGCTCCTGACCCGGCTCGTCGTCGGCCTGCGCCACCCGCCGGCACAGGAGGAGACGCCCCTCGGCCCGGGGCGCCAGGCGGTGGCCATCCTGTCCCTCCTGCTCTTCCTCGCCACCTTCGTCCCCGTTCCCCTGCGCCTGTGACCGACGAGACGACACTCCCCGCCGCGCCGGACGATCCCGGAGAGGACGCCGCCTGGGCGGAGGTGCGCGCCCGCTGGACCGACCCGCTCGCGCACCGCGCCTACCTGGCGCGCTTCGCCACCCTCGAGGGGCTGGCCCGCGCCGGCGCGCGCTACCGCGCCGCCCTCCTGGCCGCCCCCGACGACCCCGTCGCCGCCGCCGGGAGGGACGAGGTGCTGCGGAAGGCGACCCTGCTCGGCCTGGCGGCCATCCCCCGCACCGTTCCCCCGGCTCCGACTTCACCATGGGTGAAGCGCGGCGTGGTGGCCGCGCTGGTGCTCCTGGGGGTCGGCGCGGCCGGCTGGGCCGTGCTGGCGCTCTTGCGCGCCGGGGCGGGGCGCTGATGCCGGTCTCGGCCCCCAGCGCCCTCGAGGCGGTGCTCGCCCCCGGGGGCAGCCTGGAGCGCGCGCTGCCGGGCTACGAGCCCCGGCCGGACCAGCTCCGCATGGCCGTGGCGGTCGCCGATGCGCTGGCCCGCCGGCGCTACCTCGTGGCCGAGGCCGGCACCGGGACCGGCAAGACGCTCGCCTACCTCCTGCCCGCCGTGCAGTCGGGCCGGCGGGTGGTCATCTCCACGGCCACCCGCACGCTGCAGGAGCAGATCTGGTTCCGGGACATCCCGCTCCTGCGCGAGCGCTGCGGCGTCGAGATCTCGGCGGCCTACCTCAAGGGGCGCGCCAACTACTACTGCATCGCGCGCGGCGAGGAGTTCGAGCGCCACCCCACCTTCCCCACCCGGGAGGAGGCGGCGCTCTGGCCGCGCATCCGGGAATGGGCGCGCACCACCGACACCGGCGACCGCGCCGAGATCGACCTGCCCGACTCCTACCTGGCCTGGAAGGACCTCTCGGCCACCGGCGAGACCTGCATCGGCAAGGAGTGCGCGGCCTGGGAGGACTGCTTCGTGCAGCAGGCCCGGGCCCGGGCCGCCGGCGCCGACGTGGTGCTCGTGAACCACCACCTCTTCTTCGCCGACCTGGCCATGCGCACCTCGCGGGCCGGCGTGGAGGTGCTGCCCCCCTACGAGGCGGTGATCTTCGACGAGGCCCACGCCATCGAGGACGTGGCCACCGAGTACTTCGGGCTTCAGGTCTCCTCGTACCGGGTGGAGGAGCTGGCCCGCGACGCCCAGCGCACGGTGGCCGACCGGCCCGACCTCGCCTCCATGCTGAAGCGCACCACCGGGCAGCTGTCCAAGGCCGGCGAGCGGTTCTTCGGCTCGGTGGCCCGGGCGCTCGCCGGAGGGACCGGACGGGCCGAGCCGCCCCGGGGCGGGAGGCGCCCGGAGGAGGAGAACCTGCGCGGCCCGCTCCTTCCCGCGATGCTCGCCCCGCTCGCCGGAGAGCAGGAGCGGCTCGACGTCGCGCTGGAGGAGCTGCGGAGCGAGATCTGCGACGACCCGGCCCCCGCCCTCCAGCAGATCGCCCGCCGCGCCGCGGAGCTCCGGGTCGAGCTCGCCGCGGTGACCGCCATGAAGGAGCCGTCGCGGGTCTTCTTCGCCGAGGCCCGCGGGCGCGGCGTCTTCCTGCGCGCCGCCCCCATCGACGTGGCCGAGGAGATCGCCACGCGGCTCTACCGCAACGTCGACACCGCGATCTTCACCAGCGCCACCCTCGCCACCCAGGGGCGCTTCGACTACTTCCGCCGACAGGTCGGCCTGCGGCCGGAGCTGGACGTCGACGAGCGGGTCTTCCCCGGCCCCTTCGACTACGCCACCCAGGCGGCGCTGGTGGCGCCGGCCGGGCTGCCCGACCCGAACCAGCCCGGCTTCGTGGCAGCGGCGGCGAAGGCGGTGCGGGAGCTCGCCGAGGTCACCGGCGGCCGCGCCTTCGTGCTCTGCACGTCGGTCCGAAACATGCTCGCCTTCCGGGAGGCGCTCGGCGACCTGCCCTGGCAGCTCCTGCTCCAGGGGGAGCGCCCCAAGCACCGGCTGCTCGAGGCGTTCCGGGAGCGCCCCTCGGTGCTCTTCGCGACCCAGAGCTTCTGGGAGGGGGTCGACGTGCCCGGCGCCGCCCTCTCGCTCGTGGTGATCGACCGGCTCCCCTTCGCCCCGCCCGGTGATCCGGTGGTGGCCGCCCGGGTGAAGGCGCTCGCCGAGGGCGGGCGCGACGCCTTCTCCGAGCTCCAGGTCCCGGCCGCGGCGCTCCAGCTCCGGCAGGGCTTCGGACGGCTGGTCCGGTCGCGCGCCGATCGGGGGCTGGTGGCCGTCCTCGACCCCCGGCTGACGACCCGGGGCTACGGCCGGGCCTTCCTGGCCTCGCTGCCGCCGAGCCCGCTCCTTCGCTCGATCGACGAGGCGCGGCGCTGGTGGGAACGCACCGGCGGATGAGATATCGCCCATCCGGCGGCCGTCCGGTGGAACCTCCCCCGGGATTAGGCTAGCTTCGGGGTGCGGGGGAAGGCGCGCGAGGCACCAGAAGCCCGATGGCCCAATTCAACGAGGAGACACGGGAGCTCGCGGTGAAGGTCGTCTATTACGGGCCAGCCTTGTCCGGGAAGACGACCAACCTCCAGGCGCTCTACCAGAAGATGGACCCCAGGGTCCGGGGTCGGCTCATGACCCTCGACACCAAGGACGACCGCACCCTCTTCTTCGACATGATGCCCGTCTACTTCAAGACCCCGGGCGGCGTGAAGGTGAAGATCAAGCTCTACACCGTGCCGGGCCAGGTCATGCACGAGTCGACCCGGCGCATCGTCCTCCAGGGAAGCGACGCGGTGGCCTTCGTGGCCGACAGCCGGAAGTCGGAGGCCGTCTCCACGCTCGCCTACTGGAAGGACATGATCCGCAACCTGGAGGCCAACGGCCTCGACCCCCGGGCCCTGCCCCTGGTCATCCAGAAGAACAAGATGGACCTCGAGGGGATCCGCGAGGACGACTTCGCCGACCTCCCCCGCTCCCCCCGGGTGCCGGTGGTTCCCGCCAAGGCCATCCAGGGCGAGGGGGTGCTCGAGACCCTCGGGGCGCTCCTCACCCTCTGCTACCGCGACCTCGACCGGGCGCTCGGCCTGGCCAGGCGCTTCGCCCTCTCGGAGAAGGAGTTTCTCGGCTCGGTGCTGAGCCGGGTCGAATCCCGATGAAGGCGCAGCAATCGGTCCTCCTGCAGCCGACCCCGCTCGGCGACCTCCTCGACCTCCGGTCGTTCACCGAGGTGTGTCAGTCCTTCGCCGAGCTCTACCGCATCGGCGTGAAGGTCTTCGACGACGCCGGGAACAAGCTCGTCGACGTGAAGATCGGCAACGCCGACTTCTGCGGATACCTCTGGCAGACCGCCGAGGGGCGCAGCCAGTGCATGTCCACCGTCCAGCGGGTGAAGACCGACCCGCTGCCCGAGGAGGCCACCCCCAGCACGGTCCACTGCTTCGCGGGCTGCCGCTACGCGGTCCAGCCGGTCCTCTACGAGGGGGACGTGATCGGCCGGATCGTCTTCGGCCCCTTCGTGCCGGACGACCTGGTGGCGCTGCCCGAGGCGCTCGCCCGGCTCTCCCCCGACTTCGACGAGAAGCTCGCCGCCTCCTACATGAACAAGATCCGGCGGGTGCCCCAGGCCACCGCCGAGAAGGTGCTCCGCCACTTCGCCGAGATCCTCGACGTGCTGGTCTTCACCGGCCACAAGAACCTGCTCACGGCGCGGCTGCACATCGAGGCGGTCCAGGAGTCCTACCGCGAGGTGCAGGAGAAGAACCGGCAGCTCGAGGGGGCCTACCAGGCGCTGAAGGAGCTCGACCGGCTCAAGTCGAACTTCCTCGCCACCATGAGCCACGAGCTGCGCACGCCGCTCACCAGCGTCATCGGCTACTCCGAGATGATGCTCGAGGGGCTGGGCGGCCCGCTCACCGCCGAGCAGCGCGAGTACCTCCAGATCATCATGGACAAGGGGGAGAGCCTGCTCGGGCTCATCACCTCCATCCTCGACATCTCCAAGATCGAGGCCGGCCGCGTGAAGCTGGTGGTCTCCGACGTCGACGTCAACTCCATCATGCGCGACGCGGTCGCGACCGTGACGCCGCACGCCCGCAAGAAGGGGCTGCGGGTGGCCTGGCAGCCCGCCCAGCTCCCCGCCGTGCAGTGCGACCGGGAGAAGATCCGGCAGGCCCTCATCAACCTGGTGTCGAACGCCGTGAAGTTCACCCCCTCGGGTGGCGCGGTCTCGGTCGAGGCCCGGGCCGACGGGGACGACCGGGTGGCCATCTCGGTAAGCGACACCGGCATCGGCATCGCTCCGCAGAACCTGGGGCGGGTCTTCGACGTCTTCTTCCAGGTCGACGGATCGACCACCCGTGAGTTCGGCGGAGCGGGGCTCGGGCTCGCCATCGTGAAGAGCTACCTGGAGGCCCACGCCGGGACGGTCAAGGTCGCCTCCGCGCCGGGCTCCGGGGCGACCTTCACCCTCTCCCTCCCGGTGATCGCGTCGGGGCCGGCGGCGCTGGCGGTCCGGGCCACCCCGGCGGCCGCAGCGGGGTAGCCTCCCGTGGCCCGCGCCGGGGAGTTCGAGCTCATCGAGCGCTTCACCCGACCGTTCACCCGGGGAGAAGGGGTCCGGGTCGGGATCGGGGACGACGCGGCGGTGCTGCGCCCTCCGCCCGGGGAGGAGCTGGTCGTCACCGTCGACGCGGTCGTCGACGGCGTGCACTTCGGCCCCCGCTTCACCCCCGAGGAGATCGGCTGGAAGTCACTCGCGGTGAACCTCTCCGACCTCGCCGCCATGGGGGCCCGCCCGCTCTGGGCGCTGGTGGCGCTCGCCACCCCGCCGGGCGCCGCCCCGGCGAGGCTGGTCCGCATCGGCCGGGGCATCGCGGCCTGCGCGCGCCGCCACGGGATCGCGGTGGTGGGCGGGAACGTGACGGCCGCCCCGGTCCTCTCGGTCACGGTGACGGTGCTCGGGTCGGTCCGGCCGGGGAGGGCGCTGCTTCGCTCCGGGGGGCGCCCCGGCGACCTGCTCGTGCTGAGCGGGACGGTGGGGGACGCGGCGCTCGGGCTCGAGCCGGGCGCCGGCGCCGGACCCCGCGCGCGCCAGCACCGGCCGCGCCCCCGCCTGGCGCTGGGACGGGGCGCGGTGGGCATCGCAGCAGCCGCCATCGACCTCTCCGACGGCCTGGTCCAGGACCTGGGGCACCTCTGCGCGGCCTCCGGCCTCGGCGCCCGGGTCGATGCCGACCGGCTCCCCCTCTCGGCCGCCTACCGGGCGGCCAACCGGGGCAGCCAGACCCCCCTCGAGGGGGCCCTCTCCGGCGGCGAGGACTACGAGCTCCTGCTCGCGGTGCCCCCCTCCCGGCTCGGGGCGATCCGGCGCGCCGCGAAGGCGGCCAGGACCCGTGTGACCGTGGTGGGCGCCCTCGAGGCCCGCCGGGGCGTCCGGGTCTTCCGGGGCGAAAGACCCCTCCGGACCCGCCGCGAGGGGCACGATCACCTGCGGGGCGGGCACCTTCTTGGACGGGGGCCCCGCCGGGCGTAGGATTCCGATCGTCCCGATCCACCCGAGGTGAGCCCGTGTCGAGGAGCCTGCGCCAGGACCGTCCGTCGAGCCGTCCCCCGGCTCGCGGACAGGACATGCCCCCGCACCTCGTGGCCCTCCGTGGCCGGGCGCCGGACCGCGACCTGCGCGCGCCGTCGCCGCCCCAGGGGCGCAACGTCTCGCTGCAGACGAAGCTCCTCATCTCCTACGTGATCCTGGGCGTCTTCCTGCTCGTCGCCGTCCCCATCGTCCAGGTACGGCTCCTCCCCGGCCAAGTCGTCACGGCCGACATCGTCCTCCTCGCGCTCACGCTGGTGGCGGGCTACGGCCTCTCCACCTCGGTCCTGCGGGTGAACCGGCTGGCCCGGCTGAAGTTCTCCGCGGTCGAGATCAGCGGCGGCGACCTCTCCAAGGTGGTCGTCTCCGAGGAGCGCCGCGGCTTCCACGACGAGGTCGACGGGCTCACCGAGTCGATCCGCACCATGCAGGAGAACCTGCGCGACCTGGTCTCCCGCATCCAGCGCACCGCCCAGTCGGTCGCCGAGAGCGCCAACGAGCTGCAGACCTCCGCCGAGGAGGTCAACGCCTCCACCGACGAGGTGGCCGGGTCCATGGCCAAGATCGCCCAGGGCGCCGAGGAGCAGTCGGGCCTGGTGGAGCGGACCTCCAAGGTGATCGGCGACATCGCGGCCTCCATCGAGCGCACGTCCCGGAGCGCGGAGGAGGCGGCCAAGGCCAGCGCCGACACCTCCTCCGGCGCCACGCAGTCGGGCGAGGCGGCCCGGCTGGCCGCCGAGAAGGTGAAGAAGGTCTTCGCCCGCATCGAGGTGGCCAGCGAGCAGGTCTTCGCCTTCGGCGAGCGCACCCGGGAGATCACCCAGATCGTCGAGGTCATCACCAGCATCTCGCAGCAGACGAACCTGCTCGCGCTCAACGCCACCATCGAGGCGGCCCGCGCCGGGGAGTACGGCCGCGGCTTCGCGGTGGTGGCCGAGGAGGTGCGCAAGCTGGCCGAGAGCTCGGGGCGATCCGCCGAGCAGATCTCGGCCGTGGCCGCCGACGTGTCGGCGCGCGCCTCCGGCGTGGTCCAGGCCATGCGGGCCTCGGTGGCCGAGCTGGGGGAGGGGCGCGAGGACCTGAACGCCATCATGCGCTCGCTCGACGGCATCGCCGGGGCGGCCGCCGCCGGAGCCGACAAGGTCCGGGTGATCTCCGAGGCGGCCCGCGACCAGCTGCAGGGCTCGGCCGACATGGTGCATGCCATGGACGACATCTCCGACGTGGCCACCGGCAACGCGACCGCCACCGAGCAGGTGCGCAAGGTCATCGTCGAGCAGACCGCCTCGGTCTCCCAGATGGCGAGCGCGGCCCAGGAACTCCTCAACCTCTCCCTCGAGCTGCAGAGCGTCGTCTCGCGCTTCCGGCTCGACCGATAGCCGCGTGGAGAGGGATCCCCGCCACGTGCTCTTCCGCGCCGGCGGCGAGCGGTTCGCCCTGCCGCTCGCCTCGGTGAGCGTGGTGGTGCCTCCCGATCCCCCCTTCGCGCTGGTCCCCCGCACCGGACCTCCGGTGATCGGCGCCATGGGGCTGCGGGGGCGGGTGGTGGCGGTGGTGGAGATGGCGCCCCTGCTCGGGCTCCCCGGAGGGAAGCTCGGCCCGGGGGCGGGCCAGGTGATCGTGCTCGAGCGGGAGCGGCGCGCCCTGGGCTTCCTCGTCGACGGGGTGGTCGGGGTCGAGCCGATCGACCCGCCGGAACGGCCCGGCGACGGACTCCCGGTGAAAGGTCTCTCCTCGCTTCGCGGCGCCCCGGTGGCCATCCTCGACCCCGACGCGCTGGCCGCCGCCGCCGAGCGGCTCTTCCGGGGGCGCGCCGGGTAGGGTTCCTTCCGCCGGACCGGTCCGGGTGGTACCTTGCTGGGAACCCCTTCAGGACGCTCCCCGAGCGCAAGACGGGAAGGTGCATGCCGAAGAAAGTCCTCATCGTCGACGACGCGGTCTTCATGCGGAACATGATCCGCGACATCTTCGCGAGCTCGGGCTTCCAGGTCGTGGGCGAGGCCGCCAACGGCCTCGAGGCCGTCGAGAAGTTCCGCGAGCTCCGTCCCGACCTCACCACCATGGACATCGTGATGCCGTTCAAGAGCGGCATCGAGGCCACCCGCGAGATCGTGAAGGTCGACCCCCGGGCGGTGGTGATCATGTGCAGCGCGCTGGGCCAGGAAGCCCTGGTGATGGAGGCGATCGAGGCCGGCGCCAGCGACTTCATCGTGAAGCCGTTCAAGCCCGAGGACGTCGTCGCCGTGGTGAAGAAGGTCCTGGGCGAAGGCTGAGCCCGGGCCGAGGCGACCCACGGTGAACTGGGACCTCTCGAAATACCTGGCGCTCTTCGTCTCCGAGTCGAGGGACCACCTCGACGCCTTCTCGGCGGGGCTGGTCCGCCTCGAGAAGGCCGGCGGCGCCGGGGAGGATCCCGCGGCCGGTGTCGACGAGCTCTTCCGGCACGCCCACAGCCTGAAGGGCATGGCGGCGGCCATGCAGCAGGAGGGCATCGCGCTCGTCGCCCACCGGACCGAGGACGTCATCGGGGCCATCCGGGCGCGCGGCGAGGCGCCCACCCCCGAGGTGGTCGACCTCCTGCTCGCGGTCACCGACTCCCTCTCCGAGATGGTGCAGGAGGCCGGCGCGGGCGGGCAGCCCGTCGCGCCGGAGGCCCTGGCCGGACGGCTCGGCGCCGCCGCGAACGCCCTGCGCGGAGCCGCGGCGACCCCCGACGAGCCGCCGGCGAAGGCCCCGCCTTTTGCCGG
>JBAXVO010000130.1:0-9405 GCA_037129355.1 Deltaproteobacteria bacterium
CGTGCTCGAGGGGGACGAGCTCACCATGGCGGCCCTCACCCTGACGCGCCTCTCCCCGCGCCTCTCCCCGCTGGCCCGGGCGGCGCTCGCCGGCGACGTGGCCTTCCTGGCGCGGCTCCTGCGCGGCGCCGCCCTCACCATCGACTTCTCCGGGCTCGAGGCCTCGACCCAGCTCGGCTTCTACGGGCGGCGGATGCTCGCCGGCGCAGGGGGCGCCGGTCTCGGCGCCGAGCTCGACTCCTTCCCGAGGGCGCTCGCCGAGGAAGGGCTCGACCCGGCCCGGGTGGAGCTGGTCGCCGAGCGGGTCCGGCGCGCGCTCGCCACGGTGGAGGACGCGGCCAGGCGCTACGCGGAGCTCGAGCGCGAGGCCCGGGCCGAGCGGCGGCGGGAGGGGGCTCTCGAATCGCGCGGGTTCACCTCCCTCACCCGGGACGAGATCGTCCGCACCGAGGCGGCCGTGCGCCGGCTCGCCGAGCGGCTCCGCGACCGGCTGGCGCGGCGGGAACGGTCGAGGCGCCGGGGAACGCTGAACGTCCGGCGCACGCTGCGGAGGAACATGGCCTGGGGCGGCGTCCCGGCCCGGCTCGCCTTCCGCTCCCGACACCGGGCCCGCCCCGACGTGGTGGTGCTCTGCGACGTCTCCGACTCGGTCCGGCACGTCTCCCGCCTCATGCTGCTCTTCGTGCACACCCTCCAGTCGCTCTTCTCGCGGGTGCGCAGCTTCGTCTTCGTCTCCGATCTCGGCGAGGTCACCGACGCCTTCCGCGCCGAGCGCGACGTGGCCCGGGCCGCCGATCTCGCCACCGCGGGGCGCGCGGTGAGCCTGGCCGGGAACTCCAACTACGGCCGGGCCCTGGTCTCCTTCCACCGGAGGTACATCGGGGCGGTCACTTCCCGCACCACCGTGCTCGTCATCGGCGACGGCCGGAGCAACTACCTCGCGCCCGAGTCCTGGGTGCTGCGGGAGATCCGCCGCCGGGCGCGGCGCGTCCTTTGGATCTGCCCCGAGGAGCGGTGGGCCTGGGGGAGCGGCGACAGCGAGATGCCGCTCTACGCCGCGCAGGTCGACCGGGTGGCCGTCGCCACCCGCGTCTCCGACCTCGAGGCGATCGCCGAGGCCCTCGTCCCCCGCACCGCCTCCCGCAGTTGACGCCCCCCGGGCTTGGCCCTAGGTTTCCGCCCCCGATGCGCAAGGTCTTCGTCCACACCTTCGGCTGCCAGATGAACGAGTCGGACAGCGACCGGATGGTGGAGTCCCTCGCCGGCCGCGCCTGGACCCGGACGCCCCACCCCGAGGACGCCGACCTCATCCTCCTCAACACCTGCTCGGTGCGGGAGAAGGCCGAGCAGAAGCTGCTCTCCGCGCTGGGGCGCTACCGGGAGCACAAGGCGCGCCGAGGCGCGCTCATCGCGGTGGGCGGCTGCGTGGCCCAGCAGGAGAAGGACCGGCTCCTCAAGCGGGTCCCCTACGTCGACTTCGTCTTCGGCCCCGACCACGTGGGGCGCCTCCCCGAGCTCGTCGACCGGGCCGACCGCAAGGAGCGCTTCGCCGAGACCGGCTGGATGGACTCGGAGGAGTACGTCTTCCCGCGCGCCGAGGCCGAGGCCGCCCGCGGCCGGGCCAGCGCCTTCGTCACCGCCATGAAGGGCTGCGACAACGTCTGCTCCTTCTGCATCGTGCCCCGCACCCGCGGCCGCGAGGTGTCCCGCCCGTTCCCGGAGGTGGTGGCCGAGGTGGCCTCGCTCGCCGCGGTGGGCGTGCGCGAGGTGACCCTCATCGGACAGAACGTGAACTCCTACCGGGGAGGGTGCTCCTTCGCGTCGCTCCTCCGGAGGGTCGCGGCCGTGCCCGGGGTCGAGCGGGTCCGCTTCACCACCAGCCACCCGCACGACCTCTCCGACGAGCTCGTCGAGGCCTTCCGCGAGGAGCCCCGGGTGATGCCCCACTTCCACCTCCCGGTCCAGTCCGGTTCGGACACCGTGCTGCGCCGCATGCGGCGCGACTACGGGGTGGAGGAGTACCTCGAGCGCCACCGAAAGCTCTCCGCGGCCCGCCCCGGGATCGCCATCACCACCGACTTCATCGTGGGGTTCCCCGGCGAGACGGAGGAGGACTTCGCGGCCTCCCTGCGGCTCCTCGAGGAGGCCCGCTTCGAGAACTCCTTCAGCTTCGTCTTCAGCCCCCGGCCGCACACCGGCGCCGCCCTGCACCTGGGGACCTCGCCGGAGTGGGCCGAGGTCCCCCGCGAGGTGGCGGTCGAGCGGCTGGAGCGGCTCCAGGCCGTCCAGCGCCGGATCGCGGTCGAGACCCTGGCCGCCCAGGTGGGGCGCGAGGTGGAGGTGCTCGTCGAGGGGCCGTCCGACGACGGGGGCCACCTGGGGCGGAGCCCGGAGAACCGGATCGTTCACCTCGCGTCGCACGGCCGGGACCTCCCGCCGGGCTCGCTCGTCCGGGCCCGGGTGGTGCGTTCCGGGCACAGCTCGCTCGGGGCGGAGCTCTCCTCCTGATGCGTCCGGTGGTGCCGTTCCTCCCCGCGGTGGTCTATGCGGGGATCATCTTCGCCCTCTCGGCCCAGTCGAACCCGCTCCAGTTCCTGCCCCCCGAGTTCCTCCTCCAGGACAAGCTGCTCCACACGATCGAGTACGCCGCGCTGGGCGCGCTGCTCGTCCCGGCGCTGCGCCTCACCGGCCTGTCGTGGGCCCCCGCCCTGGTGCTCGCGGTGGTGCTGGCCAGCCTCTACGGAGCGACCGACGAGTTCCACCAGTCCTTCGTGCCCGGCCGGACCGCCGACGTCCTCGACTGGGTCGCCGATACCCTGGGTGCCTTGCTGGGCGCGGTGGCGGCCACCGTCGCGATCGGCGCCTTGCGGCGTGCCCGCGGCGCGGGCTAGCATCGAGGAAGATCATGGCCTTGATTCGCGCGTGGGGAGGGAAGGAGCCGCGGCTCGCCGACGGCGTCTGGGTGGCCGACGACGCCGTCATCGTCGGCGACGTCGAGATCGGCCCCGGATCCTCGATCTGGTTCGGCGCCATCCTGCGCGGCGACGTGAACCACGTCCGCGTCGGGGCGCGCACCAACGTCCAGGACCACGCCATCCTCCACGTGACGAGCGGCACCCACCCGACCACGGTGGGGGACGACGTCACCCTCGGCCACCGGGTGACCCTCCACGGCTGCACCGTGCGCGACCGGTGCCTCATCGGGATCGGCGCGGTGGTGATGGACGGTGCGGTGGTCGGCGAGGACGCCATGGTCGGCGCGGGGTCGCTCGTCCCGCCGGGGATGGTCGTTCCCCCCGGGACGCTCGCCATGGGTTCGCCCGCCCGGGTGAAGCGGGAGCTCACCACGGAGGGGGTCGCCTTCTTCCGGAAGTCGGCGGCGACCTACGCTGGCTACGCCGAGTCGTACCGGAAGGAGGGCTTCCCGGGCCGATGACCCTCGTCGAGGCCCTCCAGCAGTCCAGCCTGTTCCGCGACTTCAGCGAGACGGGGCTTCACATCTTCGCCGCCATCGCCTCCGAGAAGAGCCTCCCCGCCGGCACGCCCCTCTTCGCCGAGAACATGGTCGGCGACTCGATGTTCATCGTGAAGAGCGGGACGGTCCGCATCACCATCAAGGACGGGACCGGCGAGCGGATGCTCGCCACGGTCGGACCCGGCGACCACCTGGGGGAGCTGGCGCTCCTGGCGCGGAGCGTGCGGCTCGTCTCGGCGATCGCGGAGACGCCCTGCGAGCTCGTCGAGATCGCCCAGCGCGACTACTACCGGCTCCAGCCCCAGAAGCCCCAGGCCTGTCTCAAGCTCGCGCTCGCCATCGCCGCCGACCTGGCCCGACGGATGGGCGAGGAGCGCGAAGGGCTCCGGTCGCTCACCGGGGCGCGGGGCTAGGGCGGGCGAGGACCGACGTGCTGGAACGCCTCGTCGACCACCTGCAGAACCAGTCACTCGGCCTGGGCTATGCCGCGGTCTTCGGCCTGCTCCTCGCGGCCGGATTCGGCTTCCCGCTCCCGGAGGACGTGCCGCTCATCGCCGGCGGCGTGCTGGCCTGGCTGGCCTCCCCCCTCGAGCAGGTGACGCTCGCCGGGATGCTGTCCGACCGCGGGTTCCAGGCCATGGTCGCGGTGGGCATGGCCGGGATCCTGGTCGGCGACTCGGTCATCTACGTGGCGGGGAGGGTGATCGGGCGGCGCGTCGCCGAGGTCTGGCCCTTCCGCACGCTGGTCACGCCGGAGAAGCTCGAGCGCGTGGAGCGGCTGCTCCGGCAGCGGGGCAAGGTGGTGGTGATGGTGGCCCGCTTCCTCCCCGGCCTCCGGGCGCCCACCTACTTCACGGTGGGCCACTCGCGGGTCCCGTACTGGGAGTTCCTGGCGTTCGACGGGCTGGCGGCGCTGGTCTCGGCGCCGCTCTGGGTGTGCCTGGGCTTCTGGTTCGGCGACGACATCGAGCGGGCCGCACGCGCCGGATCGAAGTTCGGCAGCTACATCCTCGGCGCGGCGGTGCTGCTCGTGGTGGTGCTCCTGGGCCGGGCCTGGCTGCGGCGCCGCCGGGCCGCGGCCGCGGCCGCGAAGCCCGGCGGTCCCCCTAGCGCCCCGTGATCTTGCTCCAGAGCCCCTTCAGCCCCCCCGAGGTGGCCGGCGGGGGTTCGGGGGCGGCTCCCGGGTGGGGAGCGGCTCCGGGGTGTCCAGGGCCCCCCGCGCCGGGCGGAACGATCCCCGCCGCCGCGTAGGTGGCCTCCTTCTCGACCCGCTTCTTGACCTCGTCGGGCGTCCCCTTGGTGGTGAAGACCACCTCCACCTCCCGCCCCGACCCGAGTTCCCGGGCCCGCACCGTGAGCAGGCACTCCTCGCCCAGCTCGAAGGCCACCGCGATGCGCACCGACCCCTTGCTGCCGCGCGGGAGACCGGTGAGCTGGATGGTGCCCAGGTACTGGCACTCGGCGACCGTGGCCCCCTCGCCCTCGAAGATCCAGAGGTCGAAGGTCTTCTGATCGTCCTTGGTGGTGGCGAGCTGGTACTCCTTGCGGACGGGCAGAGGGGAGTTGCGCTCGATCACCCGCTTCACGCGCCCTCCGCCACCCGGCAGGCCGACTCCGATCGATATGGGAACGACGTCGATGAGCACGACTCCCTCCGCACTGTCCAGCGACTGGGCGAGGAGGGCCGCGCCGATGGCCACTGCCTCGTCCGGGTGCACTGCCTTGCTCGGCACCTTCCCGAAGAACGTCCGGATCCGCTCCTGGACGAGCGGCATGCGCGACTGCCCACCCACCAGGATCACCTCGTCCACGTCGCCTGGGCCCAGCCCCTTGTCCTGGAGCACCCGTGCGCAGGTCCGGACCGTCCGGTCCACGAGCGGCGCCACCAGCCCCTCGAGCTGGGTCCGGGTGAGGGTGGCGTCGAGCGCGGTGGGGGTCCCGCCCACGCTGGCCAGGTAGGGGAGGTGGATGGGGAAGCTCTCCTGCTCGGAGAGCGCGCACTTGGCCCGCTCCGCCGCGTCGGCCAGGCGGGAGAAGGCCACCGCGTCCCCCCGGAATGGGCCGTGCTGCCGCTCGAACTCCGACACCAGGTGGGCGACGATCCGCTCGTCGAAGTCGACCCCGCCCAGGAACGTGTCGCCGCCGGTCGAGATCACCTGGTAGACCCGGTCGGCCAGTTCGAGGACGGAGGCGTCGAAGGTCCCGCCGCCCAGGTCGTAGACGAGGACCCGTTCCCGGACGTTGCGCCCCCAGGCGTAGGCGAGCGACGCGGCGGTGGGCTCGTTCAGGATCCGCTCGACGTGCAGCCCCGCCAGCGCTCCGGCCCGGCGCACCGCCTCGCGCTGCCGCTCGCTGTAGTAGGCGGGGACGGTGATCACCGCCCGGTTGACCTCCTCGCCGACGAAGTTCTCGGCGACCCCCTTCACCTCCTGGAGGACGAGGGCCTGGACCTGCTCCATGGAGAGCGTGATCGGGCCGAGGCGGACCGCGCAGAACCCGTCCTCGGTGGACGTCACCTCGTACGGAAAGTGAGGGAGCATGGCCTGGACGACGGCCGAGTCGAAGGCCCGCCCCACCAGCCGCTTCGCCCCGTGGACCGTCCGGGAGGGGTTGAAGAGCAGCTGCCCCTTGGCGTTGCGCCCCACCACCACGCGCTGCCGCTGGTTGAGCGCCACCATCGACGGGATGGTGTTGTAGCCGTCGCGGGAAGGGATGACGCGGGGGCGCCCGTTCTGGACCACCGCCGCGCAGGAGTTGGAGGTCCCCAGGTCGATCCCGATGGAGATCCGGGAGCGGCGGGCGGGGGGAACCGGCTGCTCCGGCAGGCCGATCTCGATCGCGCCCACCCCGGGTTCGACGCGGGGAGGCGTCGGCGGGGGATGCGCGTCGTCGGCCACGTTCCAATCTTCGGGGGGCGCGCGCCCCCTGGCAAGGACCGGACACCTACATCGGCGTCCCTCGTTCCGGGGGGGGAGACCGGAACAGGCCAAGGAAACGCCTGCAAAATCAATCGCCTTGACCTCGAGGCAGCCCATCCACTATATCGCGGCATGCTCAACCGCGACGACCTTCGAGATGCCCTGACGTTCGACGACGTCCTCCTCGTTCCCGCCGAGAGCAACGTCCTCCCGAAGCAGGTCGAGACCTCGAGCCGGCTCACCCGCAACATCGTCCTCCACGTGCCGATCGTGTCGGCCGCCATGGACACCGTGACCGAGTCGCGCATGGCCATCGCCATGGCCGCCGAGGGCGGCATGGGCTTCATCCACAAGAACCTCTCGATCGAGCGGCAGGCGGCCGAGGTGAACCGGGTGAAGAAGTACGAGTCGGCGGTGGTCTCCGAGCCCATCACCGTCGAGCCGGAGGTGAAGCTCTCGGCCGCGGTGGCGCTGATGCGGGAGAACGGGATCAGCGGCATCCCGGTGACGCGGCGCGGGCGGCTGGTCGGCATCCTCACCAACCGGGACCTGCGCTTCGAGCGCAACCTCGAGCAGACCGTCGAGCAGGTGATGACCAAGGACCTCATCACTGCCCGTGAAGGGGTGAACATCGACGAGGCCAAGGACCTGCTCCACCGCCACCGCATCGAGAAGCTCCCCGTGGTGAACGAGGCCTTCGAGCTGCGCGGCCTCATCACCATCAAGGACATCGAGAAGATCCAGAAGCACCCCAATGCCGCCAAGGACCGGCTGGGACGGCTGCTCTGCGGCGCCGCCGTCGGGGTGGGCCCGGACCGGGAGGCCCGCATCACCGCGCTCCTCAAGGCCGGTGCCGACGTGATCGTCATCGACACCGCGCACGGCCATTCCGCGGGCGTGATCGACGCGGTGCGCGACACCCGGCTCAACTTCAAGGGCATCGAGCTCGTGGCCGGCAACGTCGCCACCGCCGAGGCCACCGACGCGCTCTGCCGGGCCGGGGTGGACGGCGTGAAGGTCGGCGTGGGCCCGGGGTCGATCTGCACCACCCGCGTCGTGGCCGGGGTGGGGGTCCCGCAGATCACGGCGGTGGACGACTGCTCGCGCGCCGCCGAGGCGCACGGCGTTCCCATCATCTCCGACGGCGGGGTGAAGTACTCGGGCGACGTGGTGAAGGCGCTCGCCGCCGGCGCGTCGACGGTGATGATCGGCTCGCTGCTGGCCGGCACCGAGGAGGCGCCCGGAGAGGTCATCCTCTACCAGGGGCGCAGCTACAAGTCGTACCGGGGCATGGGCTCCATCAGCGCCATGAAGGACGGCTCCCGCGACCGCTACTTCCAGGCCGACGTGGCCGACGCCGAGAAGCTCGTGCCCGAGGGGATCGAGGGGAGGGTGCCCTACAAGGGCACCATCGCCATGAACATCTTCCAGCTGGTGGGCGGCCTGAAGAGCGGCATGGGCTACCTGGGCGTGAAGGACATCCCCGAGCTCCGGACGAAGGCCCGCTTCGTGCGGATCTCCGCGGCCGGCCTCAAGGAGAGCCACGTGCACGACGTGATCATCGTCCAGGAAGCCCCCAACTACCGGGTGGGCTAGGCTCCGATGGACATCCACGGCGAGAAGATCCTCATCCTCGATTTCGGTTCGCAGTACACGCAGCTCATCGCCCGGCGGCTGCGCGAGCTGGGCGTCTACTGCGAGATCCACCCCTGCACCATGTCCGGCGCCGCCATGCGCGCCTGGGGGCCACGCGGGGTGGTGCTCTCCGGCGGCCCGGCCAGCGTGCTCGCCGAGGGCAGCCCGCGCGTCGACGCCACGGTCTGGGGGCTCGGCGTCCCGGTGCTCGGCATCTGCTACGGCCTGCAGCTCATCGCCCACGAGCTGGGGGGCAAGGTCGACCGCGCCGCGCACCGCGAGTACGGGCCGGCCACCATCGACGCCAAGCCCGGCTGCGAGCTCTTCCGGGGACTGCCGGAGCGGCTCGACGTCTGGATGAGCCACGGGGACCGGGTCGAGGCCCTGCCACCCGGGTTCGAGCCGGTGGCCTCCACCCCCAGCGCGCCCTTCGCCGCGGTGCAGGACCGGGCCAGGCGCATGTTCGGCGTCCAGTTCCACCCCGAGGTGGTCCACACGCCGAAGGGGGCCGAGCTCCTCCGCAACTTCGCCATGGGGGTCTGCGGCCTCTCCGGCTCCTGGTCGATGCGGGCCTACGTCGACGTGGCCGTCGAGCAGATCCGGGCCCAGGTCGGGACCGGGCACGCCATCTGCGCCCTCTCGGGCGGGGTGGACTCGGCGGTGGCCGCGGTCCTCGTGCACCGGGCCATCGGGGACCGGCTCCGCTGCATCTTCGTCGACAACGGCGTGCTCCGGTCGGGCGAGCGGGAGCAGGTCGAGAAGGTCTTCGGGCAGATGTTCCACCTGCCCCTCGTCACCGTCGACGCCCGGGCGCGCTTCCTCTCCAGGCTCGCCGGCGTCACCGATCCCGAGAAGAAGCGGAAGATCATCGGCCGGGAGTTCATCGCCGTCTTCGAGGAGGAGGTCGAGCGGCTCTCCCGGGAGGGGGAGCGCGCCCAGTTCCTGGTGCAGGGCACCCTCTACCCCGACGTCATCGAGAGCGTCTCCTTCAAGGGGCCGTCGGCCACCATCAAGAGCCACCACAACGTGGGCGGGTTGCCGGAGGTGATGAAGCTCGCGCTGGTGGAGCCGCTCCGCGAGCTCTTCAAGGACGAGGTCCGCCGCCTCGGGGTGGAGCTGGGGCTGCCGGCCGAATCGGTCCAGCGCCAGCCCTTCCCGGGGCCCGGCCTCGCCATCCGGGTGCTCGGCGAGGTCACCGAGGAGCGGCTCGACGTGCTTCGCCGGGCCGACCTCATCGTCCAGGACGAGGTCAAGAAGGCCGGGCTCCAGGAGAGGCTCTGGCAGTCCTTCGCGGTGCTGCTCCCCGTCCGGAGCGTGGGCGTGATGGGGGACGAGCGGACCTACGAATCGACCTGCGCCATCCGGGCGGTCGACTCC
>JBAXVO010000131.1:0-9356 GCA_037129355.1 Deltaproteobacteria bacterium
GCGGCGGGTGTCCTGCGCGTCTGCATCTGGCCCGACTACTACTCGATCACCTTCCGGAACCCGAAGTCTGGCGAGCTCAGCGGCATCGACGAGACGCTCTCCGCGGCCTTCGCGAAGGACCTGGCAGTGAAGGTCGCCTACGTCGACTCGAGCTTCCCGAGCTTCATCGGCGACCTCCTGGCCGATCGCTGCGACATCGCCATGTTCGGGGTCGGCATGCTCCCCGAGCGCGCGGCCAAGGTCCGGTTCTCGCAGCCCTACCTCCGGTCCGACATCTACGCGGTGACCACGCGGACCCACCCGGCCATCAAGTCGTGGGACGACATCGACCGGCCCGGCCGGGTCGTCGCCGTCCAGGCCGGGACCTTCATGGAGCCGGTCATGCGCGCCTGGCTCAAGCAGGCCGACATGGTCTCGGTTCGAGCGCCCGACACCCGCGAACGCGAGGTGCAGTCCGGCCGGGCCGACGTCTTCATGACCGACTACCCGTACAGCCGGCGCGTCGTCGACAACGCCGACTGGGCCCGGGTGATGCCCCCCGAGAAGCCGATCTTCCCGCTCTCCTACGCCTACGCGGTGGCCCCCGGGGATGACGCCTGGCTGGCCCGGGTCGATCGGTTCGTGGCCGACATCAAGCGGGACGGGCGGCTGCTCGCCGCCGCTCGCGCCAACAAGCTCGAGGCCATCGTACTCCCCCAGTGAACAAGGTCCCCGCCACCCCGCCGGCCATCGCCCGACCCCGTCGACCCGGGGAGGTGCTGCGCTACGCCTCGCTGGCCTTCGTGGCCGTGGTCCTCGTCGCCACCGGGAGCCACGTCGCCCAGCTCTGGCGGGCGATGCGGAGCGACGCCGAGGCCGACCGGGCCACCTACTCCCGGATCCTGGCGAAGGAGGTCAACCGGAACATCGCGGTGATCCGCAGCCAGATGGAGGCGGTCGACCAGAAGGTCGTGGACGCCCTCGGGGCGGGGCGAACCGCGGAGGCGGAGGCCTCGCTCGCCCAGGTGACCCGGGAGAACGCCCTGGTCCGGGAGTTCGCGGCCGTGGGTCCCGACGGGAGGATCCTCGCCTCCTCCAACGCCTCCCATACCGGGCTCACCCTCTCCGGCTACGACTTCCTCTCCGCTCCGCGGGACGGCCGGATCCACGTCGGGCGGGCCGTGGAGGGGCGATCGCTCGCGACGGGGGGGCCGGCCCGGGAGGGGCGCGGCTTCGCCCGGGCCGGCTTCTTCACGGTGTCGCGCCCGGCGGACGACACCCCCGGCTCGCCCCTGCTCGTGGCGGTGATCGGCTCGGACAGCCTCCTGAACGAGCTGCAGCGCATGGCCGGCGACCCGGAAACGGTCGTGGTGATGCGGTACGACGGGGAGATCCTGGCCGCCAGCTCCGACGAGGCGCTCGCCCCGCGGGAGTCCGATCCCATCTTCACCCGCTTCCTCCCCGACCGGGAGTCGGCACCCTTCGACGTGCAGGACGCCGACGGGTCGCGCTGGCTCGCCCACTTCGCCACCGCCGAGGAGTTCCCCGTCCTCGTCGAGACCCGCATCCCCGTGGCCACGGTGGTGTCCCGCTGGCGGGCCGAGCTCATCTTCCCCCTCGTCCTCCTCGGCCTGACGCTGGGAGCGGTCTGGATCTACGGACGGCTCCTCTCCGGCTCGATGCGAAAGCTGGACGCCTCGGTCGAGCGCGCCGAGGCCCAGGAGCGCCGCCTGCGCAACATCATTGGATCTGCGGCCGACGGCATCGTCACCATCGACGAGCGCGGGATCATCCGCGAGTACAACCAGGCCGCCGAGACCATCTTCCAGCTGCCTGCCGCCGAGGCGGTCGGGCGCCCCATCGCCTATCTCCTCCCTCCGGAGCTGGCCGGCCACCAGGCGTACGTCGAGCGCTACATGCGAACCGGCCAGGCCACCATCATCGGCCACGGACGGACGCTGGAGACCCGCCGCCGCAATGGCAAGCCCATGGTGGTGCACCTCGCGGTGAGCGAGGTGGTGGACCAGGGTGAACGCTACTTCACCGGCATCGTCCGGGACGTCACCGAGGTCCGGGAGGCCGAGCAGCGCTTCCGCACGCTCTTCCAGCGCTCCGGGGAACCGCACCTGCTCTTCGACGCCACCGGGCTCGTCGACTGCAACGACGCCGCCCTCCGGCTCCTTGGCGCGTCGACCCCGGCCGACGTCCTGGGCAAGCGGCTCGAGGACCTGGCGGCTCCAGGACCGGGCACCGGATCCTTCACCTCACCGGAGATCCTGCGGGGGATCGAGGATGTCGCCCGGAAGGAAGGGGTGGCCCGGCTGGAGTGGACGGCGCGAACGCTGGACGGCCGCCCCGTTCCCGTGGAGATGACCCTCACCCCCATCCGGCTCGCCGAGCACGACGCCATGCTCGTCTCCTGGCACGACATCGCCGAGCGCCGGCGCTACGAGCAGGAGCTGCGGAGCGCGCGGGACGAGGCCGAGACGGCGGCGCTCGCCAAGTCGAGCTTCCTCGCCATGATGAGCCACGAGCTCCGCACGCCCATGACCGGGATGATCGGCATGATCGAGCTGCTCGCCGAATCCTCGACGTCGGGCGAGCAGAAGCGCTTCGTCTCGGCGCTCGACACCTCGGCCAAGTCCCTGCTCCGGGTCCTGAACGACGTCCTCGACTTCTCCAAGATCGAGGCCGGGCACCTGCGGCTCGAGGAGGTCGACTTCGATCCCCTGGTGATCACACGCGAGGTGGTGGAGATCTTCGGCAACGCGGCGTCCCGCAAGGGGAACGAGATCCGGACGACGTGGAACGCCGCCGAGATCCCCCGCGTCTCCGGCGATCCGACGCGCCTGCGCCAGCTGCTCTTCAACCTGGTGGGCAACGCCGTGAAGTTCACGGAACGTGGCGTGATCACCCTGGGCGTCTCCCGCCTTCCCGGCGCGGATGGAGCCGGGGTCCCGCTGCGCTTCGAGGTGCGCGACACGGGGCTCGGCATCCCTCCGGACGTGCTCCCGTCCCTGTTCCATCCGTTCCAGCAGGCCGACAGCTCCACCACCCGGCGCTTCGGCGGTACGGGGCTGGGGCTCGCCATCTGCCGGCGCCTGGCCGACGCCATGGGGGGCGAGATCGGCGTGGAGAGCGAGCCCGGGAAGGGATCGACCTTCTGGTTCGAGCTCCGGATGAAGCATGCCGCGGCGCCCCAGCCCGCCGCGGAGCAGGCTCCCGCCCCGGCACCGGCCGTGCCCGACGTGAGCGCCATGCGCATCCTCGTCGCCGAGGACAACGCCGTGAACCGCCTCCTCATCAGCACACGCCTTCGCCGGGCGGGCCACCACGTGGTCCTGGTGGAGGACGGCGTCCAGGCAGTCCAGGCTGTCAAGGACGGCGACTTCGACCTCGTCCTCATGGACATGCAGATGCCCGAGCTCGACGGGGCGGGCGCCACCCGGCAGATCCGCCAGCTGCCCGGGGACCGGGCCCGCGTCCCGATCGTGGCCCTCACCGCCGACGCCCTCCCCGAGTTCCGGGAGCACTACATGAAGTCGGGGCTCGACGATTACCTCACCAAGCCCGTCGACTGGCCGGCGCTGGAGCGGGTGCTGCATCGCTTCGCGCCCGCCGCACGGGTTCCCGCCTAGGTCTTTCCCGGCGCGTTCGGCGGCGCCATCGCCTTTCGCAGGAACTGCCCGAGCCCGATGTCGTGGGACAGGATGTGGAATCGGAACCACTCCAGGAGCCGGCTCACCGCCCACCTCCGGAACGGCGCCGTCAACCCGGCCTGCTGCAACTCCTTGCGAAAGCGCACCACGTCCCCGACGAAGAGCTCGTGCGCCTCGGCGTGTCGCGAGGCCTGAGGGTACCCGGATTCGGCCATGAGTCGCTCCTCGTGGGCGAAGTGCTCCCCGACCCCCGCGATCAGCGCGTCCATGGCCGACTCGACCTCGCCGACCTTCCCGGCGTTGACCTTTCCGACGAAGGATTCGAGCGCATCGCTCAGGTCCCTGTGCTCACGATCGATCGGCTCGTAGCCGGTCTCCGAATAGAGCTGCTTCCTGGGAAGCATCCGATCCTCCGGCCATCCCTCCGGCGTTGCACCGTCCGAAGCCTGCTCGGGGGATGCGTCGCCTCGCTCCACCCGGTTCCGCCCCGTGGTCTTGGCCCGGTAGAGGGCCTCGTCGGCCCGGTGGAGGAGCGCCTCCACGGTGTCCGCGGGCTGCAGTTCCGCGACGCCGAAGCTGGCGGTGACGGGCCCTTCCGGCCCCAGGTCGGTCGACTCGAGGAGCGCCCGGATCTTCTCGGCCAGGTTCGCGGCGCCATCGACCCCGGTCATCGGGGCGATGACGACGAACTCCTCCCCTCCCCATCGGGCCACGAGGTCCGACTCCCGGACGTGGCTCTCGAGAAGGCGAGCGAGCCCTTCGAGCACCTGGTCTCCGGCCGCGTGTCCGTGCCGGTCGTTCACCTGCTTGAAGTGATCGATGTCGAGGAGGACGAGCGCCAGGGGCTGGGCGTGGCGGCGGGCACGGGCCAGCTCGCGGGAAACCATGGTGTTGAACCCGTGCCGGTTGAGGACTCCAGTCAACGCGTCGGTGTCGGCCTGTCGCGCCAGGTCGCGCGCCCGGAGCTCCTCCTCGTGCCGCTTGACGGTGATCTGGGACTCGGCCCCGAGTTGCCGCTGCATGGCGACGAAGTAGGTGAGGACGACCGCGCAGAGCAGCAGCGTGATGACGATCCCGAGCAGGCGGTTGGCGACGTGGGTCCGCTCCGGCTTGAGCACGACGAGCGACCAGTCGAAACCCGGGATCGGGCGGCGGACGGCGATGGTCCTCTCGCCCTCGAGGTAGACCCACGCCTCGCCCTCGACCGCCCCGTCGAGCAGGGGCCTGGCGCCTCCGACCGGGGATGGGGACGCTCCGGTCGACCACAGGGGCCGATCCTTCCGCCCGCCGCCGCCCGCCACCAGCACGCGCCCGTCCGGAGACACCACGTAGGAGGGTAGTCCATCGCCCGGTCCGAGCTTCGACCCGTCCAGGTTCCGCTTCTCCACCGCCACGCCCACGATCCGCCTGGAGGCGTCACGGATGGGCATGGAGGCGTAGTAGCCGGGGACGCTGCTCGTGAGCCCCATGCCGATGAAGCGGCCGGGCCGACCCTCGATGGCCTCCCGGAAGTAGGGGCGTATGGCGTAGCTCTTCCCCACGAAGCTGTCGGGGCGATCCCGGTTCGAGGCGGCGAGCGTCGTGCCGTCCGGGCCGAGGACGTAGACGACCCCTTCCGTCGATCCGTGGGTGAGCGCGTCGATCACCTCGTCCAGGCGCGTCCTGTCGATCCCGGACGGGCCGACGTGGAATCGCCCCACGATCTCGCCGAGGGAGCGGGCCCCGAGGTCGGCCGACTCCATCTCCATCACCAGGTGGTCCTGGATCTGCGAGGCGGTGGATTGCGCATCCTCCACCAGGACACGGTCGTTCAGCTTCCCCAGCCGGTCGGTGAAGATCCAGCCCGCGCCGACGATGCCGACGATTGACCCGGTCATCGCCCAGAACAGGATCCGCCGCTTCCGGAGCAGGCGCCCCCTGGGGTCGAAGGAGACGGCGAGGGCCCAGACCGAGAACGCCATCCCGCAGACCAGGAGGGCGCGCACGAGCTGGATGGGGACGCCGAGCAGCGCCAGGCAGGCGGCCGGGCTCGGCCAGCCCAGGGGCACGAAAGGCGCCGGCGGCACGACGAGGCCGGCGGCGATGGCGAACGCGCCGAAGTAGAAGGCGCCCCAGAGCCGGGCGCGGCGTCCCCTCGGTCCACCTCCGAGCTCCTCCGTGCGGTTCGCCGCCGAGAGGAAGAGGGCGAAGGTCCAGATGGCGGCAGGCAGCCCCACCGCGAGGCGGACGGCCGAGTCCAGCGTCGAGGCCCCGAAGGCGGTCACGAGGACGAGGACCGTCGAGATGACCGGCAGGTGAATCCAGGGACCGACCGTTCGCCCTTGGAGGATCCGGTTCGTCCTTCGAGCGAACTCGAGCAGGAAGAGGAAGCTCGCCCCGGTCATCGCCCCCCGGATCGCCACGAAGCGGGGCGAGTCTCCGCCCGTCAAGGCGACCAGGTGGAGCCATTCGGCGACGCCGTGCGTCGCCGCGAAGAGCCCCAGGAGCCACCACGGGGTCGGGAGCGATCCGGCCCGGGACATCGAGAGGCAGACCGCCGCGAGAAGGAAGAGGACCAGGCCGAAGAAGAAGTAGACGTAGTCGAGCTGGGCTACGAGCAGTGCGGCCATGGCCTGCTGCCTCCAGGAGGTCATGTGAATCTCTCAGCAAGTCCTGTGCCCCTTTTGTCCAGGGTAAAGTCGCGCGCCTGTAGAATAATATTGAATAATATCCGTCAGTTATCATTATCGCCCTGATATGGAATCGCAGCGAGATGAAGGTTTCCCGACCCAGGGTCCAGATTGCCCGGGTCAAACGGGCATCGGCGCGACCCGCTACCTGCTCGAGTCCATGGTCGAGCCGCTACCGTTCCGGCCCGTTCGAGTGGGCCTGGGACGGGCTGGCGTCCGGCGCCGCGGGCAGCTCCAGCCGGAAGGTCGACCCCTTCCCGGCCTCGCTCTCGAACGTGAGCGATCCTCCGTGCGCCGTGGCGATGGACTGGCAGATGGCGAGGCCGAGCCCGGTTCCACGTGTCGGTCCCGCCGGACGGGTCGTGAAGAACGGGTCGAAGATGTAGTCGCGAATGGCGGGATCGATGCCGATCCCGTGGTCGATGACCTCCACCCGGGCCATGCCAGGTTGACCGGGCCCGACCCGGACGACGACCACGCCCCGCTGCCCTTCGTGCGTCGCCTTCGCGGCATTCGTCACCAGGTTCACCAGGATCTGCTCGATCTGGCCAGGGGAGGCGATGACGTCCGGGGCGCCGGCGTTCTCCACCTGGATGGCAGCCGAGCGGGCGACGGTCGCGGGCAGCCATCGCATGGCTCCGTCCACGATGTCCATCAGCCGAGCCCGTTGCCGCTTCGCATCGGGCCTCCCGAACAGCGTGAGGTCATTCACGATCTGGGCGATCCGCGCCCCACCCTCCTGCGCGTCCTTCAGCGCCTCGACGACTCCGTCGAGGGCTCGCCCCTCCGCCCCTCGGTCGACCGGCGAGTCGCCCCGCAGGTGCTCCCGAACCTCGCGAACCACTTCCAGCGCGATGCCCTGGTCGGCCATCTCCGCTGCCAGCGGGTTGTTGATCTCGTGGGCGACGCCCGAGACCAGGGTGCCCAGCGCCGCCATGCGCGCTGCAACCGCGAGCCTCATCCGGAGCGCGCGCGCCTCCGTGACGTCGCGCACGACGGCCCACAGCGCCGCCGGGCGGTCTCCCTCCTTCAGCAGGAACGTCCGGAGCTCGACCGGGAAGACGGTTCCATCCTTGCGTCGGTACTCCTTCTCGTAGACCTCCGAGTACCCGCGCCGAAGGACTTGCTCCTCGATGATGCGCGCCTCGACCGGATGCCAGCGCTCCGGGGTGAGGTCCTGGTAGGTCATCTGCGCCAGTTCCTCGGCAGGGTACCCCAGCATCTTCCGGTACGCCTCGTTGGACTCGCGGATGACGCCGTCCATGCCCACCACGACGAAGCCGTCCATCAGGGAGTCGAATAGACCTCGGTATCTTGCCTCGGAGCGCGCCAGAGCCTGTTCCGCCCGCTTGCTCTCCGTGATGTCCTCCGCAGTCGAGAAGAGTTTGTCTCCTTGTGCGGAATGAATGACGGTGCCCCAATATCTGGCAACGATGTCCTGGCCATCCTTGCTCCGAAGGGCAAGTTCCATTCCATTCGCCCACCCGGCTTTCTGCACCTCCTGCATCATCCGCATCCGTTCATCCCTGCTGATCCAGCCAAGCTCGATTGCCGTCTTGCCAATGACCTCTTCCCTGCTGAAGCCGGAAACCCTGCAGAAGCTGTCATTGACCTCGAGATATCTTCCCGTGGATAGATCGCTGAGGGTCTCCATGAGGGGACTCTTGTTGAACGCATAGATCAAGAGCGCCCTGCTTTCGCGCAAGGCATCCTCCGCCTGCTTGCGTTCGGTGATCTCGGTGTGGGTTCCCATGAGATTGCCCCGATTCGGTGGACACCCAGTTCATGCCGCCAGTGGCATCGACATGAAGAACCCCGCCTCCGGGAAGCGCACCAGAGGCCGCGCGGATCGCTGACGGGACGGCCGCTTCCTCTCTCGCTCTCGTCCCTGGTCATGCCTCCGCAGACACGCTCGGCAACTCCACGCGGAACGTGGACCCTTTCCCGACCGCGCTCTCGACCGTGATGGCCCCACCGTGTGCCGTCACGATGGCGTGGCTGATGGGAAGCCCGAGCCCGGTGCCTTCCCCGGCGGGGCTCGTCGTAAAGAACGGGTCGAAGATCCGTTCGATCACATCCGGGGCCATCCCCACCCCGTCGTCGATCACATCGATGCGGGCCATACCCGGGTCACCCGGCCCCAGTCGAACGACGACCTCACCCTTCCTGTCGCGGGGCGTGGCCTTGGCGGCGTTCGTAACCAGATTCACGAGCACCTGTCCGATCTGGCCGAACGAAGCCATGACGTCAGGCGCCCCGCGGTCCTCCACGCGGAGGGTCACCGCGCGCCCCACGGACACGGGCAGCCATCGCATGGCCTGGTCGACGATCTCGATGATCCGCACCCGGGCCCGCATCGGGTCGGGACGCGCTAAGAGCGAGAGGTCCTTGACGATCTGCGCGATGCGCTGCCCCCCGTGCTGGGTGTCCCGAAGGGAATCCACGGTCTCGTCGAGGAGCCGGGCCAGCTCGTCCCGATCCGCGGCGGCGCCCTCCGTGGCGAGGCGGCGCGCTTCCTGGGCCAATTCCATGGCGATCCCCCCTCCCGCCTGGACGCCGGAGAGGGGGTTGTTGATCTCGTGGGCGACGCCCGCCACCAGGGTCCCCATGGCCGCCAGCCTTGCCGAACGGTCGAGCTGCGCCTGGAGATTCAGGCGCCCCTCCTCTGCAACCTTCCGGTCCGTCACGTCCTGGATGGTGCCGACGAGTCGAACGGGCGCTCCGTCCGCGCTCCGTTCGAGTTCGCCGAGGCCGTGTACCCACTTGACCCGCTGGGTGGCCTGATCGACCACCCGATACTCGTGGTCGAACCGCGAGCCGCCCGACAGCAGGTCCTCCAGATACCTCTCCATGGCCGGGCGGTCGTCGGGATGGACGATGCGGATCCAGGCGGCGCCCGTGCGCGGGTAGCCCGGGTCGATCCCGAAGATTTCGTTCAGCGTCGTCGAGCTGCTCCAGTGGTCCTTCCGGACGTCGAACACATAGGTCCCGAGCTTGGCAATCTCCTGGCTCATCCGCAGCCAAGCCTCGCTCTCCCGGAGGGCGTCCA
>JBAXVO010000132.1:0-9270 GCA_037129355.1 Deltaproteobacteria bacterium
CCCCGGAGGGAGAGAGGCGAGGCAGGTGGCCGAGACGTGGACCAGGTAGCCGACCCCGTTCACGTCGATCACCACCGAACCCTCGCGTTTCTCGACGACCGTCCCCTCGAGGCGCGCGATCACGCGGCACCCCGGGTGCGGCGGCGGGTCGACGGGTGGCGCGGCACCGGAGCCGGCACCGGGTGGTTCCCCCGACCGTGGTGGCAGACGGCGAGCGCGATGGCGTCGGCCTCGTCGGCGAGGAGCGCCGTGACCCCGAAGAGCGCCTGGGCCATGCGGACCATCTGGACCTTCTCGGCCCGCCCGTTGCCGGTGAGGGCGAGCTTGGCCTGCTGCGGGGCGTACTCGCTCACCGGGACACCGGCGCGGGAGGCGGCCGCGAGCACCACGCCGCGGGCCTGCCCGAGCACGAGCGCCGAGCGGGGCGACACCCCTGCGAAGACGGTCTCGACCGCGACCGCGTCGGCGTGGGAGCGGGAGAAGAGGGCCTCGAGGCCGTCGAGGATGAAGGCGAGCCGGTGCGGCAGGTCATGGTCGCCCGGCACGAGCACTCCCGACTCGATCACCCGGAGCCGGGAACCCGTCCTCGCCACCACACCGTAGCCGCACCGCTGCGTGCCCGGATCGACGCCGACGACCACCACGGGGGCATGGTGCCACGGCTCTGAATGCCCGTCCAGTACCGACGACTCACCCTTCTGCCCGTCCCCCGTCCGGCTTCACGAGCGCGAGCAGCCCCGCCGCGAGCCCCAGCCCCGCGCCCACCCAGAGCGCGAGCCGCCAGCCGGCCACGAACGAGACCCGTTCCCCGGCCTCGAAGAGCGCGCCGCCGGTGGCCACGCCGAGCACCATCCCGACGTTCCGCGACGTGGCGAGGAGCCCTCCTCCCGAACCGAGCTTTCCCGGCGGGAGCGCCCCCATCACCACGCTGTTGTTGGGGGGCTGGAAGAAGCCCATCCCCGCCCCCTCCAGCGCGAGCCCCAGCACGATGGAGGGCATCGGCGTGGCGCCGTCGGCGGTGGCGAGCCAGGCCAGGCCGGCGGCGAGCATGAGGCCGCCCACCACCTGGGGGATCCGCGCCCCGTGCCGGTCGGAGATCCACCCGGCCATCGGCGAGGTGATCATGAGGGCGATGGGCACCACCGTGAGGGTCGCGGCCAGCCCCGCCTGCCCGAGCCCCTTCACGTCGGAGAGGAAGAACGGCGAGAGCAGCGTCTGGTGGAAGATCGCCGCGTAGGAGAGCAGCGCCGCGACCAGGCCGATGGAGATGGTCCCGTTCCCCAGGAGTTCCGGATCGACCAGCGGCGACGCGGCGCGCCGCTCGACCCGCCAGAGGATCCCGGAGGAGACGGCGGCGGCGCCGAGCAGGGCGAGCGCCCAGCGCCCGTCGTGGGGGGCCACCTCGACCGCGCCGATGGCGGTCGCCAGCGCGGCGCCCAGCCAGAGCGCGCCGCGCCCGTCGAAGGGCGGGCGGTCCCCGGGCGCCTCGTCCGGGAGGGCGCGCGAGGCCCAGACGGCGCCGGCCACGCCCACCGGCAGGTTCACGAGGAAGATGGCGTGCCAGGAGGCGAAGGAGAGGATGGCCCCGCCCACGGGCGCGCCGGCCGTGAGCCCGGCCGCCACCACGCTCGACACGACGCCGAGCGCCTGCCCCCGCTGCTCGCGCGGGAAGGTCGAGGTGACGATGGCCGGCGCCATCGCCATCATGGCCGCCGAGCCGAGCGCCTGCACCGCGCGCGCCGCCACCAGCACCGGCAGCGACCAGGCGAAGCCGCACAGCCCTGAACCCAGCGTGAAGAGGAGCATCCCGCCGGTGAAGACGCGGCGGCGCCCCAGGACGTCGCCGAGCCTGCCGGCGGCGAGGAGCGCCGCGGAGATGACGAGCAGGTAGACGCTCACCACCGCCTCGACGCCGCCGATGGACGCCCCGAAGTGGCCGCGGATGGCCGGGAGGGCCACGTTGACGATGCTCCCGTCGAGCGTGGCCATGAAGACGCCCACCGACACGGCGGAGAACCCCCACCACGGGGAGCGAGCGGATCCGTCGGCCATCGAGGGCTGGAGCTTACCCGCTTTGCCCCCATCCCCGGCCCCGTTATGTTCGCGCCCCCCGTGAAGCTCTCCGTCCCCGCCCGCGCCGAACTCGGCGCCCTCGTCCGGCTCGCCGTGCCGCTGGCGCTCGCCACCGCCGGGCAGTCGCTCATGAGCGTGGTCGACGCCGCGGTGGTGGGGCGGGCCGGAGCGGTGCCGCTCGCCGGCGTGGGGCTCGGGACGCTCCTCTTCTTCGCCATCTCGGTGGCGGGGATGGGCACGATGATGGGGCTCGATCCCATCGTGTCGCAGGCGCTCGGCTCGGGAGACGGGACCCGCGCCCGTCACTTCCTCTGGCAGGGGGCCTGGCTCGCGCTCCTCCTCGGGGGGCTGCTCGCCGTTCCGCTGGGGTTCGTCCCGACGCTGCTCGGCCCGCTCGGGATCGCGCCGGACGTGGCGGCGCAGGCCTCGGGGCACCTGCTGGCCCGGATCCCCAGCCTTCCCGCCCTCCTCTTCTTCTTCGCGGCCCGCTCCTACCTCCAGGGGGCGAACGCTCCCCGGGCGGTGGTCCTCTCCGCGGTGATGGCCAACGTGGTGAACCTGCTCCTCGACCTCCTGCTCGTGTTCGGCGGCGATGGGCTCCCGCCGTGGGCCGGGCCGCTCCGGGCCATCCCCCCGCTCGGCGCGACCGGTTCCGGGATCGCCACCTCGATCGCCACCTGGCTCCAGGCCGCCTTCGTGGCCTGGGCGGCGGGGCGGATCCCGGCCGCGGGACCGTGGGCGCGGCGGCCGGTGGCGCGGGAGATGAGACTCGCGGTGAAGGTCGGCGCGCCGGTGGGCCTGCACATGGCCGCCGAGGTCGGCGTCTTCGCGCTGGTCGGGCTGCTGGCCGGCCGGCTCGGCGCCGTGCCCATGGCCGCGCACCAGGTGGCGATCGCGCTCGCCTCCTTCTCCTTCAACGCCGCGGTGGGCATCGGGAACGCCGGGTCGGTGCGGGTCGGCTGGGCGGTCGGTTCCCGGGACACGCCCGCGGCCCGCCGGGCCGGCCTGGTGGCCTTCGGGGCGGGCGCCGCGCTCATGTCCACCTGGGGGCTCGCCTTCCTGCTCTTCCCGGGGATCTTCGCCCGGCTCATGAGCACCGACCCCGCGGTGGTCGCGGCCACCACGCCGCTCCTGCGCGTGGCCGGGCTCTTCCAGATCTCGGACGGGATCCAGGCGGTCGGCGCCGGCGTGCTGCGCGGCGCGGGGGACACCCGTTTCACCCTCTGGGCCAACCTGGTCGGGCACTGGGCGCTGGGGTTGCCGGCGGCGCTGGGGATGGGGCTCGCGCTGGGGTACGGCGTCACCGGGCTGTGGTGGGGGCTCCTGGTCGGGCTCACGGCGGTGGCCGTGGCCCTCTTCGTCCGCTTCCGCCGGGTGTCGTCGCGGGAGATCGTCCCCATCCAGGGACATGCCGCCGGCGTCTCGCAAGGGTGACGGTGGACGATTTCCACCTTCCGCCCGCGCGCTGGCCGCGCCTCCAGCTCTTCGAGTTCACCGACCTCCCCGGCCTGCCGCGGCCGATCCGGCGCTGGCTGGGCGACTACCTGCGCGGCATCGTCACCTTCTCCCGGCTCTTCGAACCGGCGGCGCCCCGGATCGCCCGGCTCCTCGGGGAGGTCGGCACCGACCAGGTCGTCGACCTCTGCTCCGGCGCGGGCGGCCCCTGGCCGGCCCTCGGGCCGATCGTCGAGGCGGCGCTGGGGCGTCCGGTCCACGTCCACCTCACCGACCTGCATCCGGACCTCGACGCCTGGGCCTGGCTCGAGGCCCGCTCCGGCGGGGGCTTGACCGGGCATCCCGGGCCGGTGCGCGCCGACCACGTCCCGGACGCGCTCCCCGGCGTCCGGACCCTCTTCGACGGCTTCCACCACCTGCCGCCCGACGCGGCCCGCGCGGTGCTCGCCGACGCGTCCCGGCGGCGGGTGCCGCTCCTCGCCGCCGAGGCGGTGGAGCGGAGCCTGGCCGGGCTCGTCGGGGTGCTCTTCTCCCCGCTGCTCGTGTGGCTCGTCACCCCCTTCCTGCCCCTGTCGATCCCCCGGCTCCTCCTCACCTACGTCGTGCCGGTCGTGCCGTTCCTCGTCCTGTGGGACGGGGTGGTCTCGGTCTTCCGCTCCTATCGCCCCGAGGAGCTCCTGGCGCTCGCCGCCGGGCTCCCCGGAGAGATGGACTGGACGGTGGAGCGGGCGCGGCGGAGGGGGCCGTCGGCGACCTTCCTCACGGGAACCCCTCGCCAGCGCTGACCGGTCCCGTTATTCGAATCCGGTGCGCCCGTGCGCCCCGGAGGAAGTCCATTGAGCGACGACGCCCTGCCCGTCCCCCCGCCCGGAGGGACCCCGTTCCCGCCGGAGGCCGCGGCCCGGATCGCCGCCGCCCTGGCCGCCCTTCCGCCCGGATACGCGCCGCGCACCCGCCACCGCGACGGCGCGCAACCGCGGTTCACGAACCGGCTCGTCGCCGAGACCAGCCCCTACCTCCGGCAGCACGCCCACAACCCGGTCAACTGGTACCCGTGGGGCGACGAGGCCTTCGAGGAGGCCCGGCGCACCGGCCGGCCGGTCTTCCTGTCGGTGGGCTACGCCACCTGCCACTGGTGCCACGTGATGGAGGAGGAGTCCTTCGAGGACCTCGACATCGCCCGGCAACTGAACGAGGGCTTCGTGCCGGTGAAGGTCGACCGGGAGGAGCGTCCCGACGTCGACGCCGTCTACATGACCGCCGTCCAGGCCCTGAACGGCCACGGCGGCTGGCCGATGAGCGTGTGGCTCGACGCGGACCGGCGCCCCTTCTTCGGCGGGACGTACTTCCCGGCGCGGGACGGCGATCGCGGAGCGCCCAAGGGATTCTCCTCCCTGCTGCGCGACCTCGCCGCCATCCACCGCCGCGACCCGGAGCGGGTGGCGCGCGCGGCCGAGTCGATCACCGAGGCCATCCGCGTCGCCATGTCGGGAGGGCCGGCCGGGGAGCGGCTGCCCGGGACCGAGGTCCTCCGCGCCGCCCAGGTCTTCTACGCGCGCATCCAGGATCCGCAGCACGGCGGCGTCCGGGGCGCGCCCAAGTTCCCGTCCAGCCTGCCGGTGCGGCTCCTGCTCCGGATCCACCGGCGCACCGGCGACCCGGCCACCCTCGAGATGGCGGTGCACGCCCTCGAGCGGATGGCCGCGGGCGGGATCCACGATCAGCTCGGCGGGGGCTTCCACCGCTACTCGGTCGACGAGTTCTGGCTCATCCCGCACTTCGAGAAGATGCTCTACGACAACGCGCTGCTCGCCCTCGCCTACGCGGAGGCCTGGCAGGTCACCCGGCGCCCCGACTTCGCCCGGGTGGCGCGCACCACCCTCGACTACGTGCTCCGGGAGATGACCTCGACCGACGGCGCGTTCTGGTCGGCCACCGACGCCGACTCGGAGGGGGAGGAGGGGCGCTTCTTCGCCTGGAGCGAGGGGGAGATCCGCCAGATCCTGAAGGGCGACGCGCCGCGGTTCATCGCCTTCCACGGGGTCACCCAGCGGGGGAACTTCGAGGGGTCGAACGTCCTGTCGGTCCCTCGCCCCGACGAGAAGGAGTGGGAGGCGCTCGGGAGGTCGCGGGAGATCCTGCTCGCCGAGCGGGCGCTCCGCCCCGCGCCGCTGCTCGACGACAAGGTCCTCGCCGCCTGGAACGGGCTCATGATCTCGGCGATGGCGGTGGGGGGGCGGGTCCTCTCCGAGCCCCGCTTCGTGGAGGGCGCCCGACGCGCGGCGGACTTCGCGCTCGACCGGCTCCGGGTGGACGGCCGGGTCCAGCGGAGCTGGCGCGACGGCCGGACCTCGGGCCCCGGGTTCCTCGAGGATCAGGCCTTCCTGGTCCAGGGGCTTCTCGATCTCTTCGAGGCCACCTTCGAGCCGCGCTGGCTCGCCGCCGCGATCGAGCTGGCCGAGCAGGGCGAGGCCCTCTTCGCCGACGGGGAGGGCGGGGGCTGGTACCGCACCGCCGCCGACCACGAGGTGCTCGTGGCCCGGGAGAAGCCCGGGCACGACGGCGCCGAGCCGAGCGGAGCCTCGGTGGCCCTCCTCTCCGCGCTGCGGATCCACGCCTTCACCGGCGACGACCGCTGGCGCGAGGTGGCGGTGCGGGCGCTCCGGGCCCACGCCCCGACCCTGGAGCAGCAACCGGGTGCGCTCCACGAGATGCTGCTGGCGCTCGACTTCTTCACCGACGCGCCGGTCGAGGTGGTGCTCGCCTGGCCGGAGGGAGAGGCTCCCCCGGCCGACCTGGTCGACGTCCTCCGCCACACCTTCCTGCCGAGCCGGGCGCTCGCCGGGGCCGCCGAGGGAGGCGCCTCCGCGGCGCTCGCCCGGGTGGCGCCGGTCGCGGCCGGCAAGGTGGCGGCCGGAGGCCACGCCCCCGCCTACGTCTGCGAGCACGGGAGTTGCCGGGCTCCGGTCACCGATGCGGCGGGGCTCGTGGCCCAGCTCGCGCCGGTGAAGCCGCTGTAGCCGCCGGGCTACAGGCCGGTCGCGCGCCGCACCGATTCGCGCGCCAGGCCGGGCCGGTTGCTCACCACCGCGGCCACGCCGCGACGGGCGAGCCGCTCCACCTCGGCGGGATCGTCGACGGTCCAGACGAGGACGCCCAGGCCGGCGCGGGTCCAGGCCTCGATCCGCTGGTCGGTCGCGAGTTCCCGCGCCAGGTGGATGGCGGTGGGGCGGATGGCCCGGATGGCGGCCTCGGCCCGGGCCCAGGCGATGGCCCCCGGCGCGACGAGGAACCCGGTGGCCACGTCGGGCGCGAGCGACCGGAAGGCGCCGAGCAGGGCGGCGCTGAAGGACGAGACGACCACCCGAGGCTCGGCGCGGTACTGCCGGAGCGTTCGCACCACCTCGACCGCGAGCCCCAGGTCGGGGACGCGGGCGCTCTTCAGCTCCACGTTCACGACCGCGGCGGGGAAGGTATCGAGCACGCCTGCGAGCGTGGGGATCCGCTCCCCGGCGAACGGGTCGCCGTGCCATCTCCCCACGTCGAGCTCCTGCAGGCGGGAGAGGGGCTCGTCCCGCACCACGAGCGGGGCCTGCCCGGTGCGCCGGCAGTCGGCGTCGTGGATCACGACCGGCTCGCCCCCCCGGCAGCGCCAGACGTCGAGCTCGAAGCCGTCGGCCCCCTGCTCGAGGGCCATCCGGAAGGCGGCCAGGGTGTTCTCCGGTGCGTCGGCGCTGGCGCCGCGATGCCCCAGGACGAGGGGGCGGCCGGAGATGGAAGGGTAGCTCGGAGGGCTCAAGGCGCGTTATGCTAACCCTCATGCGACTCGGTTTCGGCGAGATTCTCATCGTCCTCGTCGTGGTGCTGCTCATCTTCGGGGCCAACAAGATCCCGCAGCTCGGCGACGCCCTCGGCAAGGGCATCAAGAACTTCCGGAAGGCCACCGGCGGCGGCGACGACTCCATCGACGTGACGCCGCCCAAGGGCGAGCCCGACCAGATCGCCGGGGCGCAGAAGTCGTCGGCGTCCCAGCCGCAGCAGGCCCCGGCCGGGTCGAAGAAGGCCTAATCCGGCCGTTCCGGCCCCACCCGGCCCCGTCGCTTCTCCAGCAGCATCCGAGCCGCCTCCCGCACCGCGGGGTGGAGGGTTCCGTCCCGGGACATCTCCTCGACCAGCCCGGGGGGAAGCGTGGGGAGGATGTGGAGCGCGATCTCGGTCTCCACGTACGGGTTCCGGGCCAGCGCGCGCCGGACGGCCACCCGGGTCCGGAAGCGGGGGTCCTCGTGGAGGGCCCGGAGCACCTCCGGCCGGACCGGGCGGCGGGCGGCGATGCGGGCCGCGATGGTCTCGGTGACGAGCGGGTTGCGCAGGAGTTCCCGGACCACCGCCGGGTCCCCTTCCGCGGCGAGCCGCGCCAGGAGGTCGGGGTCGCGACGGAGCCGGGCGAAGGCCTTCTTGTGACCGAGGGTGAGGCGGCTCACGACCGGGTCCGACTTGTCCCTCGGCTCCTGGAACGGGCGGCACGGAGCGGGCGCGAGGAAGAGCGAGGCCACGTGGGGAAGGGATCGCTCCCGTGCCTCCGCGTAGGCCGCCGTCCTCCACTCGTAGGGGATGACCGGCGCCGTGCCCCTCAGGGCCTGGCCGACGGCCGCGATGGCCGGCGTTCCCCAGGATTCGGCGCCCGACGAGACCAGCGCGGCGAGCAGGTCGACCCCCTCCTCCGGCGTCAACCGGGCCAGGTGGCGCCCCGCCGCCCCGGCGCGGATGGCGCCCTCGGGGAGGACGCCGACGAGCCGGGCGAAGGCCTCGGCCCGTGCCGCGGCGGGATCCCTCCCGGCCACGGTCAGCGACTCCGGGCGGGAAGGGGCTCGACGCGGAAGCGGATGGTCCCGACGTCGCCGGCGGGGAGCGGGAACAGGGCCAGGAACGGCAGGTCGCCGCCCGGGTTCAGGGTGCGCGGGGCCCCCGTCTCGATCCGCGCCTTCAGGCCCGCCAGGTCCTCGGGCGACGCCACCCCGGCGAGGTCCTCGGCGCTCGGCACCGCCCCGGCCACGGCCGTCACCGCGCCCAGCGAGGCGCCGCCTCGCTCCAGCACGACCTGGACCGTCACCGGCCCCTCCACGGGCTCGTGCGTGGCCCGCACCAACCCGCGGACGAAGACGAGCGGCCGCCCGTGGATCCCCTCGTACACGCCGCTCGCCAGCTGGGAGACGTCGAGGTCCTGGTGCCCGCCGCGGGGCCAGCGAAGCAGGGTGCCGATCCCCTCGCCGCGCCACCAGAGCACGAGCCCGAGGGTGACCACGAGGAGGGCCGCGAGCGAGACGACGTTCATCGCGGCCGCACGGAGGCGGGCCGGCGAGATCCGGGTGATCGAGGTGGGTTCGTAGGGGGTCTCGACCGGGGCGGGCGTGCTCCTCGCGGTCGGCCCGGCCACCGTTCCGGCGGCAGGCGCGAACGGGGAACGGGTCTCCCCGGCCGGCACCCCCGGGGACGGCGGCGCGGGGATCGCCACCTCGCGGGTCGCCTCGGAGGGCGCGTCGAACTCCGGATCGGGGCGCGCCGCTCCCCTCGCCAGGTCGACCTCCTGGAATCCGTCCGGACCGACCTCGATGGCCTGCGACGCCTCGGGATCGCTCCAGCGGGCGGCGGCCTCGCGGATCGGGGTGGCCGCCGGAGTGCGCTCCTCGAGCGAGAGGTCCCCCTCCGCGTCGAAGTCGGGCATCGGCCCCGGCCCGGGCGGCA
>JBAXVO010000133.1:0-9220 GCA_037129355.1 Deltaproteobacteria bacterium
GGCCGCGCTCACCCGCGCCCTCGACCACGGCGACGAGTCGGTGCGCCGCGTGGCCGCGAAGGCCGTGGCCCGCTGGTCCGGCGAGTCGGTGGCCTCCGCCGCGCCCGCCGAGGATCGCCGCCGCGCCGCGCGCCGCATCGCCGAGAAGCTCGCCGCCGTCGGCGCGACCGCGCTCCAGGACGCGGTGACGGCCGACCCGGTCGCCGCGCCCCGTGCGGCGCCGGCCCGGTCGCCGGTGGCAGCACCTGCCCCGGTCCCGACCCGGTCGCCCGTCCCGTCCCCGGCGCGCGCCGCCTCGGCCACCGCCATCCTGGCCCGGGCCGCCGTGGCCGTCGTCGAGGTCCCGTCGGGCGCCCTCTCGCCCGTCGAGGCGACCGTCCTGCTCGAGCTCCGGTCCGCGCTTCGCGGGCGCACGCCGGAGGAGATCGCCCGGCTGGTTCCGGGTGGCGCGGATCGGGCGCTCGCCGCGCTCGTCGCCCGCGGCGACGTCGTCCGGCGCGGCGTGCGGTACTTCCCCGCCTAGGAGCCTTGACGCATGGACAACGTGAAATACACGTCGAGGCGCCTCGCCGAGCTCTTCGGGCTCACGCCCAAGCAGGTGCACGAGATCATCGGGCGCCGCGACGGCTTCGGGCCGCGCGACCTCGCCACGCTGCGCAAGTCGGTGCGCCGTCCGCCTCCTGCCTTCCCGCACCGCAAGCAGCTCTTCCTGAACTTCAAGGGCGGCACCGGCAAGACCTCCCTCTCCACCTCCTACGCCTACCGGCTCGCCGAGCGCGGCTACAAGGTGCTCGTCATCGACCTCGACAGCCAGGGGCACGCCACCCGCTGCCTGGGCGAGGAGGGGTCGAGCTTCACGAAGACCCTCTACGACGTGCTGGTGCGCAAGACCCCGCTCGCCGAGGTCACCGTCGAGACCAAGATGCCCGGGCTCTTCCTCGTGCCGGCCAACCTGGCCATGAGCACGGTCGACCTCGCGCTCATGCCCATGGCCGGGCGCGAGTTCAAGCTCCGCAACGCGCTTCGCGAGTCGGAGAAGATCTACGACTTCGTGGTGATGGACGCGCCGCCGTCGTTCGGTTTGCTCAACCTGAACGCGCTCATGGCGGCCAACGACCTCGTCACCCCGGTGCTCGCCGACTTCCTCTCCTACGACGGCCTGCGGCTCCTCTTCGAGACCATCCAGGGGCTCGAGGAGGACCTGTCGCACCAGCTCGAGAACATCTTCATCTGCGTGAACGCCTTCAACCAGACGTTCCGCATCGCCCGCGAGGCGGTCGACGCGCTGCGCGAGCACTATTCCGAGTACCTGCTGCACAGCGTGGTGCGGCAGTGCACCAAGTTCGCCCAGGCCTCCAGCGAGGGATGCCCGGTGTTCGGGTACGACCCCGATTCCAAGGGGGCGATGGACATCGAGGCCATGCAGCTCGAGGTGCTGGGGCGGATCAAGGACGGGCTCGCTGCCCGGCCCGACGCCGCGAGGAGCGTGAGATGAGGAAGGCCTTCGACACCAACGTCCCGAAGCTGAAGCCCCGGCTGCGCCCCGCAGGCGTGGCCACCCTCGATCCGGAGCCGCCCGCCGAGGCGGAGGCCGCGGCCGCGGAGCCCTTCGCCGCCCAGGCCCCGGAGCCGTTCGTCGAGCCGGCCGTGGAGCCGTACGTCGAGCCGTACGTCGAGCCGTTCGTCGAGGAGGCCCCCCCGGAGCGCCCGGTCGCCTCCGCACCCGTGACGCCCGCCGCGCCGGTCACCCGGTCGGCCCGCGCCGCGGCCCGCGCCGCCGCCGTCTCCGCGCCGCCCCCGACGCCGCAGGGCGACCTGGCCGAGCGCAAGGAGCGGCTCGAGAAGATCAAGCGCAAGGTGGCCGAGGCGGCCCGCCGCGGCATGCCGGCCGTGGCGCCGCGCGAGCCGGCCCGCGCCGCCGAGAGCGCGCTCTCCCTCGTCGGCGACCTCGACCGGCAGCTGGCCCGCTCCCGCGACCTGGAGGAGGCGCTGCGCGCCGACGTCCACCAGGCCCGCACCGAGCTCGCCCGCGCCGCCGGCGACGCCGAGGCCTCCCGGGCCCGCCAGGGCGCGCTCGAGAAGGAGCTGGAGGAGCGTCGCGGCATGATGGCCGAGATGCTCGCCGAGATGACGGCGCTCGAGGAGGAGCGCGACCAGTCGGTGCGGCGCGCCCAGGCGCTCGCCGCCCTCGACGAGGAGCGGCAGCGGCTCGCCGACGAGCTCTCCCGCCGGGGCGACGAGCTCGAGGCGGCGCTCCAGGGGGCGCGCGCCGAGGGGGAGCGGCTCACCACCGAGCTCGACGAGCGCACCGCCGACGGGGCCCGCCTGCGGGCCGGCCTCTCCGAGACCGTGCGGGAGCGGGATGCCCTGTCCCGCGAGCTGGCCGCCGTCCGCGTCGAGCGGGACGAGCTGCTCGAGGCCCGCCGGGCGCTCGAGAAGGTGCACGAGGCGCTCTCGCAGGCCCGTTCGCGACTCGGGTAGCACCGCGGCCCGTCCGGGATGTCGCGCGACAGGGACGAGGCCTTCATGCGGCTCGCCATCGCGCGGGCCCGGAGGGCAGGCGTCGTGGAGCGGACCGGTGGACCCTTCGGGGCGGTCATCGTCCGCGGCGGCGAGGTCCTCGCCGACGAGGGCAACACGGTGGTCCGCGATCACGACCCCACCGCCCACGCCGAGGTGAACGCCATCCGGGCCGCCTGCAGGCTCCTCGGCACCCACGAGCTCGCCGGCGCCACGCTCTATGCGTCGAGCGAGTGCTGCCCGATGTGCTACGCCGCGGCCCGCTGGGCCCGCATCGGCAAGATCTTCTACGCCGCCGCCTGGACCGACTACGGCGACCTCTTCGCCGACCTGGACATCCACGCCGACATCGTCCGCCCCCATCCGGAGCGGCGGCTCGCCCCCGAGCGGATCCTCGCCGACGAGGCCCGGGTGGTCTGGGAGGAGTTCCGCAACCTTCCCGACGGCGCCCGCTACTGATCGGGTCGCGGACGACGCCGCGGGGAATACCTGACGCTCCCTCCCGGAGGCCGCCCCGTCAGGGCGGCAAAAATAATAAGAAATCCGGTATCTTATTGACCCAGGGGTTGGGGGTCCAAGGGAGCGGATGTGTGCCTCGCCGGTCCCGCGCCCCGTCCATGTGCCCGGGAAGAGGGGCGTTCCTTGTCGCCGGACACTTGTCCGCGGGACATCCAGCGGTTGGTCCGGACCTTGCTCGATGTCTTTGGGTGTCACAACGGCGGCGAGGGTGCCTCCAGTGACCGGGAGAACCAAATGAAACTGTTCCTGATCTCTTGCGGCATCGTCCTCGGAGTCCTGACCATCGCCGACTTCTCGGCCAGCACCGCCAACGACGCGCGCACCCACGCCCGCTGGACGGTCCAGAACAAGTGCCTGGACACGAACACCGCGGCCCTCCCCGCCGTGCAGCGGATGTGCGAGGAGCAGGCGAAGCGCGAGGTCCCGTAGCCCGGAGCGGCGCCCTCGAGGCCGGGCGACGCTAGTCCGGCGGCTTCGAGCCGTCGGTGAGCGCGCCCAGCTTCTTGCGCGCGTCGTAGGCGGCCACCTTGTAGGTGTCGCCGAGCGTCGGGTAGTTGAAGACCGCCTCGATGAAGTAGCGGTAGGTCCCGCCCAGCGCCATCACCGCCGCGCCCAGGTGGACGAGCTCCGCGGCGTTCGGGCCGATGACGTGGATGCCCAGGATCTTGAACGTCTCGCGCGACACGAGCAGCTTCACCCAGCCCACCGCCTCGCCGATGAGGTTGGCGCGGGCGTTCTCGACGAAGCTGCCCTTGCCCACCACGTAGGGGATGCCCTTGGCCTGGAGCGACTCCTCGGTCTCGCCGACCGAGGAGAGCTCGGGGATGGTGTAGATGCCGGTGGGCAGCACCTCGCCGGAGAGCTGGGTGCGGAAGTCGGTGCCCTCGCAGGCGTAGGTCATGGCCACGCGCCCCTGCTCCATGGAGGTGGAGGCGAGGCCGGGGAAGCCCACCACGTCGCCGGCCGCGTAGATGTGCGGGACCGACGTCTGGAAGTGGTCGTTCACCTTGAGGTAGCCGCGCTCGTCGGCCTGGAGGCCGGCGTTGGCGAGGTCGAGGGCGTCGGTGTTCCCGATGCGGCCGGCGGCGACGAGCACCTTCTCGGCCACGAGGCGCGAGCCGTCGGAGAGGTTGACGAGCACGTCCCGCTCGCCCGGCTCCACCTTGGTGACCCGGGTGCGGTGCTTGATCTCGACCCCGAACTCGGTCCAGAGCCGCTCCAGCTCGTGCGACAGCTCGGCGTCGAGGAAGGGCATCACCCGGTCGCGCGAGTCGGCCATGGTGACGTGGACGCCCAGCGCCGCGAAGGCGGAGGTGTACTCGGAGCCGGCCACGCCGCCCCCCAGGACCGCCAGCGAGCGGGGGACCCGGTCGAGCATGAGGATGGAGTCGGAGTCGTAGACCCGGCTGTGGTCGATGGGGATGTTGGGCGGGTGGAAGGGGCGGGTGCCCGGCGCGAGCAGGATGACGTCGGCCCGGATCTCCTGGGAGGTTCCGTCCGGGACCGAGACCCGCAGGGTGTGGGGGTCGACGAAGCTGGCCGTGCCCCGGAAGGTCTCGATGGCGTACTGGGAGAACCGGCCGCGGATGCGGGTGTGTTCACGTGCGGTGACGAGGCCGCGGCGCCCCATGAGGGCGGCCACGGTCATGGTCTCGGCCACCTGCAGGATGAAGCCGTGCACGTCGCGCCGCTTGGACTGGAGGAGGGCGAGCGCCGTCTCGCGGAGCGCCTTGGAGGGGATGGTGCCGGTGTTGGCGCACGCCCCGCCCGGGACCGCCTCCTTCTCGATGACGGCGACCCTCTTGCCGAGGAAGGCGGCGCGGGTGGCGCCACGCTCGCCGGCCGGCCCGCTGCCGACGATGGCGACGTCGTAGTGGAGCATGGTGCGCTTATAATGCACGCCCCCGCGCCGTTGGAGGAGTTTTCGAACCGTTGAGGAATCCGCCCCGAAATCCCGCGCTCGACGCCATCCCCCGGAACCTCATGGTCGAGCTCGACGAGAGGAAGGGCGCGCTGCGCCGGGCCGGGCGGAAGCTCCACGACTTCGGCCTGGGAGATCCCCTCGAACCGACCCCGCCGTTCCTGCGGGAGGCGCTCCGGGCGGCCGTTCCCGAGGTGTCGCAGTACCCGAGCCCGCTGGGGACCCCGGCGCTGCGGGGTGCGGTGGCCTCCTACCTGGCCCGCCGCTTCGGTGTCGCCGTCGACCCCGACCGGCAGGTGGTCCCGGCCACGGGGGCCAAGGAGGCCATCTTCCACCTGCCGCTCGCCTTCCGGGGCGGGGCCCGCCGGAAGGTGCTGCTCCCCGACCCGGGCTACCCCACCTACGAGGCCGGGGCCCGCATGGCCGGGCTCGAGCCGGTGAAGGTGCCGCTCCGGGCCGGGAACGGCTTCCTGCTCGAGCCGGGGGACCTGCCGGCGTCCCTCCTCGACGAGACCCTTCTTCTCTGGGTGAACTACCCGCACAACCCCACCGGCGCGGTGGCCCCGCGGGCCTATCTCGAGCGGCTGGGGAAGGCCGCCCTCGACCACGGGTTCGTGCTCGTCGCCGACGAGTGCTACGCCGACATCTGGTACGACGAGCCCCCGCTCTCCATGCTTCAAATTCAGGTCGAGAACGTGCTCGCCATCCACTCCTGCTCGAAGCGCAGCGGGATGACCGGGTACCGGAGCGGGTTCGTGGCCGGCGACCCCGACCTGGTGGCCCAGGTGAAGCGGATGCGCTCCCACCCCGGCGTGGCCTCGCCCGACTTCGTGTCGGCTGCGGCGGTGGCGGCCTGGGGCGACGACGCCCACGTGGCCGAGCGGCGCGAGATCTTCCGCCGGAAGCGCGACCGGCTGGCCGCGTTCTTCCGGGAGCACGGGCTCCAGGTGCAGGGCTCGGGCGCCACGCTCTACCTCTGGGTGGAGGTGCCGGCCGGGCACACGTCGGCGAGCTACGCGTCGCGGCTGCTCGACGAGGCCATCGTGGTCTCGCCCGGGACGGCCTTCGGCGAGGCCGGCGAGGGGTTCGTGCGGGTCAGCCTGGTTCCGACCCTGCAGGACATCGAGGAGGCGATCCAGCGATGGCGAACGGTACGGTGATGGCGGTGGACGACGTGCAGCGCAGGGTGGAGGCGGCCTGGGCCGACCGGTCGAGGCTCACCGACCCGTCCCATCGCGAGGCGATCTTCGCGGCGGTGGCCGGGCTCGACCGGGGCGAGCTGCGGGTGGCCGAGAAGACGGCCGGGGAGTGGCGGGTGAACGGCTGGCTCATGCAGGCCGTGAACCTCTACTTCGCGGTCACCGGCATGGAGACCCAGGACTACGGCCCCTTCCAGGTCCGCGACAAGATCCCGCTCAAGAAGAACCTGGAGGCGGCCGGCATCCGGGTCGTCCCCGGCGGCGTGGTCCGCTACGGCGCCTACGTGGCGCCCGGCGCGGTGGTCCTGCCCGGCTTCGTGAACATCGGCGCCCGGGTGGGCAGGGGGACCATGGTCGACACCTGGGCCACGGTGGGCTCCTGCGCGCAGGTGGGGGACAACGTGCACCTGGCCGGCGGCGTCGGGATCGGCGGCGTGCTCGAGCCGCCCGGAGCGCGCCCCAACATCATCGAGGACGACTGCTTCATCGGGAGCCGCTGCATCCTCGTCGAGGGGGTGCTGGTCGAGGAGGGGGCGGTGCTCGGCGCCAACGTCGTCATCACCGGGTCCACCCCCATCATCGACGTCACCGGCCCCGAGGAGGTGGTGCTGAAGAAGCGGGTCCCGGCCCGGTCGGTGGTGATCCCGGGGACCCGGCCCAAGCGCTACCCCGCCGGCACCTACCAGATCCCCTGCGCCCTCATCGTGGGACGGCGCAGCGAGGCCACCGACAAGAAGGTGTCGCTCAACGACGCGCTCCGGGAGTTCGAGGTCTCGGTGTGAGCCCGTCGCTCGCGGAGGCGCTCGCGGCGCGCACCGAGGCGCTCTGCGCCGTGCCGTCCCCCATCGGCGCGGAGAAGGCGCTCTGCGACGTGCTCGAGGGCTGGGCGCGGGGGCGGGGTTTCGGGATGCGGCGGGTGGAGAACTCGCTCGTGGTCCGGGTCGATCCGGAGGCGGGCGCGGCCGGCCGGCCGCTCGTGGCCCTGTGCGGCCCCCTCGACACCGTCCCGGTCCACGAGGCCGACCGGGGGCCGCCGCGGCGCGAGGGGGGGCGGATCGTGGCGCCCGGCGCGTCCGACATGAAGTCGGGCGTGGCGGTGGCGCTCGAGCTCGCCGAGCGGATGGCCCGCGAGGCCCGCTTCGCCGACCTGGCGCTCGTCCTCTACTCCCGCGAGGAGGGGCCCTACCTCGAGAACGAGCTCGGGCCGGTGCTGGAGCGGTCTCCCGAGCTCCGCGCCGCGGCGCTGGCGATCTGCCTCGAGCCCACCGACGGGCGCCTCGCGCTGGGGTGCGTGGGCTCGCTCCACGCCACCCTCACGTTCACCGGGCGTGCGGCCCACTCGGCCCGCCCCTGGCAGGGGGAGAACGCCGTGCACCGGGCCGGGGCGCTGCTCGCCGAGCTGGCCGGGCGCACCCCCCGCGAGGTGACGTCGGGAGGGCTGCCGTTCCGGGAGGTGACGAGCGTCACCCGCATCGAGGGGGGGCGGGCCCGCAACGTGGTCCCCGACCACTGCACGCTCAACCTGAACTTCCGCTTCGCGCCCGACCGCTCGCCCGACGACGCCGCGCGGGAGGTGGAGGAGCTGGCGCGGCGCTTCGGCGCCACCGCCGAGGTGACCGACCGGGCCCCGTCCTGCCCGGCCTTCGCCGAGAACGCGCTGGTGGCGCGGCTGCGCGATCGGGCCGCCCTGCTGGTCGAGCCCAAGCAGGCCTGGACCGACGTGGCGCGGCTCGCCGCCGCCGGGATCCCGGCGGTGAACTTCGGGCCCGGGGCCACGGCCCAGGCGCACCAGCGCGGGGAGTGGGTGGAGGTGGCCGCCATCGAGGCCGCCTACCGCGCGCTGGAACGGTTTTTGACTCCCTGATCGCCGGATCCGCTCGATCCACTTGACGGCGCGCCGCGCCGCATTACATCGACGCATATCGATATGTCGATGGATCGGGCGAGCGAGAGGCTGGTGAAGGTGGCGAAGGCGCTGGGGGACCCCACGCGGCTCGAGCTCCTGCGCCGCATCTCCGCGGCCGGGGAGATGTGCTGCAAGGACCTGGTCACGCTCTTCCCGGTCTCGCAGGCCACGGTCTCGCACCACCTCAAGATCCTCGTCGACGCCGGGCTGGTGGCGGTGCGGCGGCAGGGGCAGTTCGGCTGGTACAGCCTGCGCCCGTCGGCCGTCGACCAGCATGCCGCCCTGCTGGGGAAGACCCTCTCGCCCCGGCGCCGGAGGACCCCGCCGAGGTGAGTCCGGTGTCCCTTTCCTCCACCCCTGGGTGTCTCCACCGGAGACACCCTCCAACGCAGCAAGACCTCGAACAGGAGAAGCCTCACATGATCCGCATGACCCGCATCGCCGCGCTGGCCCTCGCCATCGCCCCCGCCCTGGCCTTCGGCCAGACGGCCACCTGGAACATCGACGGCTCGCACAGCCGCACCGGCTTCAGCGTGAAGCACCTCGTCATCTCCGACGTGAAGGGGGACTTCGCGAAGACCTCCGGCGCGGCCCAGATCGACGAGGCCGACCTCTCGAAGTCGAGCGTCACCGTGACCATCGAGGCCGCCTCGGTGGACACCCGCGACGAGAAGCGCGACGGACACCTCAAGTCGGCCGACTTCTTCGACGTGGCCAAGTTCCCGACCATCACCTTCAAGTCCACCAAGGTCGAGGCCGGCAAGGACGGCGCCCTCACCGTGACCGGGGACCTCACCATGCGCGGCGTCACCAAGCCCGTCACCCTCGAGGGCTCGATCACGGCCGCCATCCAGGACCCGAAGGGCAACGCGCGCCGCGGCGTCTCCCTCGCCGGCAAGTTGAACCGGAAGGACTTCGGCGTCTCCTACGGCCCTGCGGCCGTCGTCGGCGACGAGGTCAAGCTCGACATCCAAGCCGAGATCGTGAAGGAGCAGCCCAAGAAGTAGCGGGCACGGACCCTGGGGTCCGCGCCGCGCCCGTCCCGGGCCGCGCGCGGGTCCTGGATCCCATCGCGGCGGCGGGCACGGGGGTTGCTCCGGCTTGCCGCCGCATGCATTTCGGCCCCTGGAAGGTGGACGGCCCGCGCGAGCGCAT
>JBAXVO010000134.1:0-8943 GCA_037129355.1 Deltaproteobacteria bacterium
CCATCATCCTCGTCACCGCGCGGGTGGAGGAGATCGACCGGCTCCTCGGCCTCGGCCTGGGCGCCGACGACGACGTCTGCAAGCCCTACTCGCCCCGCGATGTGCGGGCGCGCGTGAAGGCCGTCCTGCGCCGCGCGTCCGCTGCGACCCCGGCGGGCGCGGGTGACCCCGTCCCGCCTCCGCTCGTCGAGATCGACGCCGAGAACTGGGTCGCCCGGGTCTCGGGGCAGCGGCTCGACCTCACGCCCAAGGAGCTCCGGCTCCTCCAGGCCCTGTCGTCCCGTCCAGGGCGGGTCCTCTCCCGCGCCCAGCTTCTCGACCTCGTCTACAAGGACGACCTCGACGTGAGCGAGCGGGCCGTCGACAGCCACATGAAGAACCTGCGCCGGAAGCTCTCCCAGGCGGTGCCGGAGCGGGAGCTCATCCGCTCGGTGTACGGCGTGGGATTCGCCTACGAGCCCTGAGCGGCCGGCGGGCATTCCTTCGCTCCCGGTGATATGATCCCGTCTCGTCTCCTCCCCTTTCGCCCGTCGGGCGCGACCGGTCCGGACGAGGCTCCGGCGTGGCCCGCTTCCGCCCCGGGATCATCGCAGGCACCAGGGCGAGTCGAGGAGAATCACCATGCATTCCACGGACGGGATCCGCGCCGCGGTCGACACGGTCGACCGGGAGATGGCGCTCCTGAAGGACATGGACGCCCTGCGCGCATCCTGGGGCGCGCTGGTGACCGAGCTGGCCCTCGGCCCCGCTCCCGAGTACCGCAAGTGCCCGCACTGCGGCGGCACGGGGATGCGGGCCGCCACCCGCTGCAGCACCTGCTGGGAGAAGCTCGTCCCGCCACCCTCCTCCGAGGTCGGACACTGGGGACAGGTCCCGTGAGCACCTGGGCCCGGACGACCGACGGCTGGGCGCTGAACCTCGACGGCTCCGACGGCGCCCTGGTCTTCTCGCTCCCCCGCCTCGAGCTGCGTTCCAGCTCGACGGGATGGCGCAGCCTCTGCTTCCTCGTCGACGGATCGCAGCGGGAACGCGCGGCCGGATCGGCCGACTCGCTCATGGCGGCGAAGGCCGCGGCGATCGAGCAGGCGCGCGCGCTGCTGGGCCCGGCCCACGCCGGCGCGCTGTCGCAGGCCTCCGTCCGCTGATCGCGCAGGGGCCGACGACGGTGGCCACGCCGGCCCGGACCGGGATGGCCGTTCGCGAAGCGCAGCCCGGCTCCTGGCTCACGTACGTGTCGAGGATCCCTTCCCGGCCATCGATCGCCTGGTCATCGACGTGCGGGGCCGATGCCGCCCCTCAGGGTTGATCCGCCCCCCGGGGGGGCCCCGGTCGGCGCGTCGTCCCGGGGACCGAGCGCGAGGAGGTCCACGAGCCTTCCCCAGGACGTCCGGAAGTCGTCCAGCCGCGACGCCTCCTCCACCGAGGCATGCGCCGCGAGGAGCGCTACCTCGCGGTCCACCCTGTCGACCGCCTTGCGAATCACGTCCGGACGCAGCATGGCTCTCCCGAATCCAGCAGGTGGGGATCCTTCCAGCCCCTACCGATGTGCACCTGCCGTGCCGGACGACTGGCGGGCCGAAGCCACGGAATTGTCTGGACCTGGCACATCCCCGCCGGCGTCGGCGCCGTTCACGAACGTCCGGAAACGTCCTTCCCGGAGAGCTACGGCCCCCGGAAGGCGGCCGGGTCGAGCCCCACCGACCAGAGCAGGCGGTACATCTTGGGGCGGGAGACGCCCACGTGGCGGGCCATCTCGGCCACCCGCCCGCCGAACTGCTGGAGGAGCCCCTCCAGGCAGGGGCGGTCGAACTCGACCTGGGGCGCCTCCAGGGGGACCTCGGCGGGGTCGAGGTGGCCGTCCTCGAGCGCGGTGACCGCCTCGTGGCCCAGCTCGAGGGGCTGCTCCGCCGGGGTCGCGATCGCGGTGATGCCGAGCACGTTGGAGAGGCCACGGACGTTGAGCGGCCACGGGTGGATGAGGAGCGCCTCCTGCAGGTCGGGCGTGAGCGCCCTCCCCTCCGACCCGAAATCCGAGAGCAGCGCCCGGGTGAGCGTGGATGTCCTCGCGCCGGTCCCGCAGCGGCGGGATCCGGATGATCCACTGCGCCAGGCGGGCGTAGAGGTCGGCGCGGAAGAGCCCCCGCTGCACCAGGGTGACGATCTCCCGGTTGGTGGCGGCGACGACCCGCACGTCCACCGGGACGTCCCGGGGGCTTCCCACGGGGCGGATCTGCCAGGTCTCGAGCACGCGCAGGAGCGTCGGCTGGAGCGAGAGGGGAATGTCGCCGGCCTCGTCGAGGAACAGCGTCCCGCCGCTGGCGGCCCGGAAGAGCCCCTGCTGCTCCGAGATGGCTCCGGTGAAGGCCCCTCGCACGTGCCCGAAGAGCTCGCTCGCGAGCAACCCCTCGGTGAAGCCTCCGCAGTTCACGGCCACGAACGGGCCCTTCCTTCCGCTGCGCCGGTGGAGGAGACGGGCCACGATCTCCTTCCCGGTCCCGGTCTCCCCCGTGACCACCACGGTCCGTGGATGGGGCGCGACGGCCTCGATGCTTCGCCGGACGGCCTCGATGGAGGGCGTCGTCCCGGTCAGCTCCGGCTGGCCGTGGTTCCGGTCCTCGGGGATGGGGAGCAGCCGGTCCCGGCTGGTGTAGACGAGCGTGGTGTTGCCGAGGCGGAGCACGTCCCCCTCCACCAGGCCGTGGGCCTCCCGCAGCGGCACGCCGTTGAGCCGGGTCCCGTGCCCGCTTCCCAGGTCCTGGATCACCATGCGCCCACCCTGGACCCGCACCTCGGCGTGACGGGTCGCCATGGCGGGGTCGTCGAAGGGCTCCTCGAACACCTTCTCGCCCCGTCCGATCAGGATCCCCTCGCCCGGGATGGCGCGACTCTGGGATGGACGGCTCCCGGGATGGGGGAACGGCAGCAGGAGCGCCGGCATCGGAGGCTTCACGAGGGGCCCGGTCGAGGTGGAGGGGGCTACCGTCACGACACCACCTCGATGGAGAGCAGGAGCAGGCTCACCCCGGCCTGGGAGGGCATCGAGCAGCCGGACACCGTGGTGGTGCAGCGCCCTCCGCCGACGACGTCCCGCTCGACCCGCAGGCCCTGGAATCGGCCGTCGTCCCCGTGGACGGCGACCACCGCCCGGTGGAGCTCGGTGGTGTTCCATCCCCCGGAGGCGAGCTCGAAGAATGACTGCCCCTCGGTCTGGTCCGGTCGCTCCCGGAAGATCCGGTAGTAGGCCGCGTTCGCGGAGAGGACGCAGAAGCCCGCGTCGAGCACCACGAGCGGCACCTGGACCGCCTCCACGATGTTGCGGGCGTAGTCGCGCGCCCACTGCGCGCTCACCACCTGGTGGCGCAGGTCGTCCACGTCGGTGAGGGAGAGGATGGCGCCGTCGACCTTTCCGTCGAGCGAGCGGTGGGGACGGATCTGCAGCCGGTGCCACCGGTTGGAGCGGTCCTGGACCTCGCCCTCCACCAGGATGGCCTGCCGCATCGACCGGGTGATCCATTGCTCCAGGTCCGGAGCCACGACGGGGAGGTCGAACTCGGTGATGCGCCGCCCCACGTGGGACGGGCCGAGCCCCAGGAACGCGGCTGCACGGGAGGTGAAGCGCCGGATCCGCCGGTTCTCGTCCAGGATCACGATGGGGGTCTCGACGGCGTCGAGGAGGTTCACGACGTCGGCATTGACCGCCTGCTGTTCCTGGTTCCGACCTCGGAGCTCGTCGTTCAGCGTGTTGAGCTCCTCGTTGGTGGCCTGGAGCTCCTCCCTGGCGGTCTCGAGCTCCTCGTTCACGCTCTGCAGTTCCTCGTTCCCGGCCATGAGCTCGTCGTTCGCGGTGGCCAGGGCGTCTGTGGCCCGGCCGTGCTCCTCGAGCAGGACGGCGACGTACTCCCGGGTGGAGGCGAGCTCCTCCTCGAGCGCCCGGCGACCCTTCTCTTCGGGCCGGGCGCGCTTGCGCCCGGCGGGGCCCTGCACGCCCGGATCCGCCGTCCGCTCCTCGAAAAGGACCACGAACCCGCCCTCGCCGGTGGCGCCACCCGTCAGCGGGAGCACCTCCAGGTCGCAGACCCGTCGGTCGCGGGCTCCGTCGAACGGGACCTGCGCCCTCCGGAAGGGCGCGGAGGTCCGGCGCACCTGCGCGAGCGCGATGCGCAGCTGCGCGGCGAGGCCTGAGCGCGCCATCTTCAGCACCTGGGTCTGGGGCTCCCCGTCGGGCGGCTCGAGGTAGGCCCCGGTCCGTCCGCGGAACTGCACCACCTCGAGACGGTCGTTGAGCACGACCCCCGGTGGCCCGTACCGCGCCAGGACCGCCTCGTCGGCTCGCCGGGCCAGGGCTCCGTCGGTCCGCGGGGAGGCGAGGCCGTCGGCGATCGCCGGTGCCAGCACCGGGAGCCCGCCCGTGCGGTGCGGGAAGCGGAACGTGCTGGGTCCCGGCCTTCGGCGGAAGAGCCCCCCCACCTTGCTCGCCGGAACGAACCACCTCGAGAGGCCGGAGGTCCTCTCCGAGCGGCCCAGCAGCAGGTACCCGCCCTGGCCGAGCGCATGGTGGGCCATCTCCAGCACCTGGCGCTGGAGGGCCTGCCCGAAGTAGGTGAGGACGTTCCGGCAGGAGAGCAGGTCGAGCCGGGAGAACGGCGGGTCCCGCGCCACGTCGTGCCGGACGAAGACGCACAGTTCGCGGATGGCCGCGCCGATCCGCCAGCCCCCCTCGATCCGGACGAAGAAGCGCTTCAGCCGCTCCTCCCCGAACCCCTGAACCGCGGCGTCGGGGTAGATCCCGGCGCGGGCCGTCCCGATGGCCTTGTCGTCCAGGTCCGATCCGAAGACCAGGACCGGGTGGCCCGCCCGCGCGTCACCGAGGTGCTCGACGAGCGCGATGGCCAGCGAGTAGACCTCCTCTCCGGTGGCGCAGCCGACCACCCATGCACGGATGGGCGCGCCCGCGCCCTTCGCCTTCAGGATCGCCGGGAAGGCCACCGACTTCAGCTCGTCGACGCTCTCCTCGTCCCGGAAGAACGACGTCATCTTGATGAGGAGGTCGTCGTACATCGACCGGATCTCTCCCGGGTCCCGCCGCAGGATCTCCAGGTAGGCAGCCACGTCCTTCACCTGCCGGACCGCCATGCGCCGCGCCAGGCGCCGCTTGAAGGTGGCGAGGCGGTACTCGCCGAAGTCGACCCCCGTGGCGCCGCGCACGAGCGACGCCACCTGCGCCAGCGAGACGGCGCCGACGACGGCGGGCGGCACGGGATCGGCCGCGACGAGGTACGGATGGCTCGCCAGCCGGACCAGCTCGGCGCCGAGCGCCGGAAGCGGGAGGCAGAAGTCCACCACGCCGGCGTCGACCGCGCTCTGCGGCATCTGCCCGAACCGGGCCGATCGCGGGTCCTGCGCGAACGTGATCCCCCCGTGGGCGCGGACCGCGGCGAGCCCGGCGGTGCCGTCGGAGGCGGTCCCGGAAAGGGCCACCCCGATGGCCTGCCGGCCCCGGTCGGTCGCCAGCGAGCGGAGGAAGAAGTCGATGGGGAGGTGGGGGCGCCGCTCCTCGGCCTGGAGCGGAGAGAGCTTCAGGATCCCCTGCTCGATCGCCATCTGCGTGCCGGGCGGGATGACGTAGACCCGGTTCGGCTCTACGCGCACGCCGTCCTCCGCCTGCGCGACCCGCATCCTGGTCGAGCTGGAAAGCGCATCGCTGAGGAGGCTGGCGCGCGCTGGCTCGAGGTGCTGCACGAGCACGAACGCCAGCCCGGAGCGGGGAGGCACGTGGGCGAGGAGTTGCCGGAAAGCGTCGGGCCCTCCGGCCGACGCACCCACGCCGACGACCGGGAAGTCGTGGGTCGCCGCGGGTCGTGATTTCACTATTAGTGACCTAGATGGGGGCGAATCACGCACGGGCTGGATCCTCTCGGTGGAAGGCGAGGGTCCAGGGTGCGGCCCAGGTCGGTGGTACGAACCTGGGGATCATACTCCCGTCCGACCCCGAACGCCCGCCGCCTCGGGCATGAACGTTCGGGCGTGGACGACCAGCCGACGGGTGGCGCCGATGTGCATGGAACCATGGCGCTTTCCGTTGCACTTCACCGTCCACGGGCGTTCGTGAACGTTCGGCCGTCATCGCCGTGCTCGTCCGGGTCATCCAGGGGCGCCGCGCGATCTAGGCCGGGGCGGGGCCGAGCACGACGCGCACCCGGTGGACCCGGCCATCCTCGACGAGCGCGATGGCGTGCGCGTCGACCGGCGTCCCGTCCATCTCCGCGCTCGCGACGCCGCGGCACACACGCGCCGGATTCTGGATGGCGATCTCGTAGCGGGTCGATCCGACGCGCCAGGAGATCTCGTATCCGGGCCAGGAAGCCGGGATGCACGGGGTCACCTCGAACGTCGCCCCGTTGCGCCGCCTCGAGCGCCAGCGGGAAGAGCGGGAACGCGGTCGCCGCCACGACGAGGCCCGTCCAGAGCGCCGGGCTCCCCGGCAGGAGGGTCCAGGCGGCGACCAGGAGCACGACCGTGGCGGGTGCGAGGAGGCTGCGCCTCAGGTTGTCGAGGATCTTCCACCGCGCCAGGATGGGCAGCCGGTTCCTTCGGAACCCGTCCCGGGTGGGCACGAAGGGGAAGAGCCAGGCCAGGATCTGCCAGTCTCCCCGGGCCCAGCGGTGCTGGCGGCGGGCGTGGGTGAGGACGTTCGCCGGGTAGTCGTCCACCACCTCCACGTCGGTGACGAGCGCGGTCCTGGCGTGCAGCCCCTCGAAGAGGTCGTGCGAGAGGAGCGCGTTGTCGGGCACCCGTCCGGCCAGGGCGGCGGCGAAGGCGTCCACGTCGTAGAGCCCCTTGCCGGTGAAGGTGCCCTCGCCGAAGAGGTCCTGGTACGTGTCGGAGACCGCCGTGGTGTAGGGGTCCACCGTGGTCTGCCCGGCGAAGATCCGCGCGAACCGGGAGCCCGCGGCGCTCGACGTGGCGACGCTGACGCGCGGCTGCAGGATCCCGTAGCCCTCGGTCACCCGCCCGCTGGCCGGGTCGAAGCGCGCCCGGTTGAGGGGATGGGAGATGACCCCGATGAGCTTGCGCGCGGCGTCGCGGGGCAGGCGCGTGTCGGTGTCGAGCGTGATGCAGTAGCGCACCGAGGGGAGGATCCCGAGCTCGCCGACCTGCACCGTGAAGCTGGTGTCGAGGGCGCCGCGCAGGAGCCGGTTCAGCTCCTCCAGCTTCCCGCGCTTGCGCTCCCAGCCCATCCAGACACCCTCGCCGGGGTTCCACTGGCGCGTCCGGTGGAGGAGGAAGAACCGGTCGCCCCGCCCGTCGGCGAGGCGGGCGTTCAGGGACTCGACGCCCGCCCGGGCCGCCGCGACGATGGCGTCGTCCCCCGGCAGCTCCCGCGCCTCGGCGTCGGTGAAGTCCCCCAGGATGGCGAAGTGGATTCGGGGGTCGAGGTTCCCCAGCGCGAGCACCTCGACGTGCTCCACGAGGGCCTCCACGCCGGCCACGCTCCCGAGGAGGGTCGGCACCACCACGAGGGTGCGGGCCTCCTCGGGAACTCCCCCCTCGAAGTCGAGGCGGGGAAGGCGACGGGGCGGGACCAGGTGGGCGGCCACGCGCTGGACGACGGCGATGGCGAACTCGCTCGCCGGCAGCAGCAGGAGCAGCGCCACCGCGACGAGCGCCCGCGTGGAACCGCCCTGGTTCCGGGCGAGCGCCACGCCGGCCGCGACCAGCCCCCCGGTCACGAGGGTGAGCGCGGACAGGTAGAGGAAGGGCGCATGGGCGAAGGCGAGACGCCGGAGCTTCTTGCCGATCCCGGGGTGCCATGCGACGTCGGCCTCGAGCCCCTGCCTCCCCTTGCCGATGAGGTGGTGACCGACGTGCGCGGCGCGGGCGCCCGGCCCCTCGACCTCGGCCACCTCCCGCGCGCTCTCCACGGCGCGGAGCGCCACCCGCACCTGCGCCTCCCCGCTCGGCTCGGAGAGCTCCTCGATCGCTTGCCGGTAGCGGTCGCGGCTGAGGAACTCCATGCGACCGTGCACGCCGGCAGGATCGCGCTGCAGCACCCGCTCGACCAGGCTCACCGACTCCACGAACTGCGGCCAGTCGATCTCGGCGCAGAGCCGGAGGCTGGTGATGGCGTTCGCCACCGACACCTGGGTCGCGGCCTCGCGCTGGTGCTCGCTCCGGATCGCCTCCTCGGCGGTGTGCCCCCCCTGGGCCACGTGCAGGTCGAGGTCCCGGCGGACGGCCGCCAGGCGCGGGCCGTACTCGCGGACCCGGTGGAGCAGCTGCACGACGTGGGCGGCGTGCAGCACGCGGGGGAGCGGCGGCAGCGCCCCCTTCCCGGCCGCGTCGATCCTCGCCACGTAGCCGTCGGCCGCGCGCCGTGCCGAGCGGGCCTCCAGCGTCTCGTCGGCCAGGCGCCGGAGGCTCTCGATGAGCGCCAGCTTCAGCATGCTGGGCCACGCCCAGAGCTCCCCGATGGTCAGCGGGGCGACGGTCTGGAACCCATCCAGGAAGCGCTTGAGCTGGCGCCGGTCGAGCCGGCTGTCGCTGTGGCGGATGAGCTCGACGGCGAGGGCATAGACCCGGGCGTTCCCCACCAGGTCGCGCGCCGCCAGCTTGGGCAGCTCCCGGTAGTAGCCGCGCGGGAGGTTCTGGCGCACCTCCCGGATCTCCGAGTCGATCAGGTGGAAGTTGTCGAGCAGCCACTCTCCGGCCGGGGTGACGAACTCCCCCCGGTGGACGTCGGAGGCGAGCGAGCGGTAGGCCTGCTGGAGGAGCCGGGCGTGGTCGTCGAAGCGCGGGAAGACGCTCCGGGCGGAACGCCGGGACGGATCGACGGTGAAGCGGGCCGCCAGGGCCCGGGCGCGCTCCTCCAGCCGCTCGATGCTGAGCAGCTCGTCCCGGAACGGCTGGGTGTCGAAGGTCGGCGTGGGGATCCCCTATGCCGCC
>JBAXVO010000135.1:0-8936 GCA_037129355.1 Deltaproteobacteria bacterium
CGGGGACGGCGGCGAGCTCCGCGGGCGCAAGTCGTCGGAACGGGCGCCCTACCGCGCCCCGGCCGCGCCCTAGACCGTGTCCCGCGCCGTCAAGCTCCGGGCCGTGATCCTCCGGACCGTCGACTACGGGGAGCGGGACCGCGTCGTCACCCTCTTCAGCCGGGACCGGGGGAAGCTCTCCGCCTTCGCGCGGGGTGCGCGCTCCTCCAGGCGCCGATTCGGCGGGACGCTCGAGCCCTTCACGCTGGTGGCCGCGGAGCTGACCGAGCGCTCCGGGGACCTCTGGGGCCTGGAGGACGCCTCGGTCGAGCGCGGCTTCGGCAACGTGCGCGGCGACCTCGCCCGCATCGCCTGCGCGAGCTACGCGGTCGAGCTGGCCCGGGAGCTGGTCCGCGACGCCGAGCCCCACGAGGACCTCTTCGACGCGCTCGTCGCCTACCTGGCCCTCCTCGACGAGGGGCCGGCCCGCCCCTGGGACCTGCGCCGGTTCGAGCTCGACGCGCTGCGCGCCGCCGGCCTGCAGCCGGCCCTCGAGACCTGCGCCCGGTGCGGGCGGCCGGCGGGGGAGGGGCCCTGTCCGTTCGACCCGGCCCAGGGCGGCGTGCTCTGCCCCGCCTGCGCCTTCACCGCGGGTCAGGCCACCCGGACGATGGCCGCGGGGGTGCTCGAGGCGCTTCGCCGGCTGCAGCGCGGCGAACCGCTCCAGGCCGATCCGCCCGCCGGGGGCGAGGCGCGCGCCATCCTCGGGGCCTGCGTGGAGATCCACCTCGGCAAGCGGCTCCAGTCGCGCCGCTTCCTCGACGAGGTCGGGCCGATGCTCTCCTGAGCCGATCGCCCCATGTATCGTTTGACAGCACGGGGCGCGGGGCCCTACGAAGGAGGGCCCGGCAGCGGCCGGACGCCGGAAAGCGAGGGCAGCGCGTGACGTTCCAGGACCTCATCCTCAAGCTCCAGTCCTACTGGGCCGGCCAGGGCTGCATCCTGGCCCAGGGATACGACCTCGAGGTCGGCGCCGGCACGATGAACCCGGCCACGTTCCTCCGCGTGCTCGGGCCGGAGCCGTGGAAGGTGGCCTACGTGGAGCCCTCCCGCCGCCCGGCCGACGGCCGCTTCGGCGACAACCCCAACCGGCTCTTCCAGCACCACCAGTTCCAGGTGATCCTGAAGCCCAACCCGCCCGACACCCAGGAGCTCTACCTGGGTTCGCTGAAGGCCATCGGCATCGACCCGCGGGAGCACGACATCCGCTTCGTCGAGGACGACTGGGAGAGCCCCACGCTGGGCGCCTGGGGGCTCGGCTGGGAGGTGTGGTGCGACGGGATGGAGATCACCCAGTACACCTACTTCCAGCAGGCCGGCGGCTTCGAGGTGAAGCCGGTGGCCGCCGAGCTCACCTACGGGCTCGAGCGCATCGCCATGTACCTGCAGGACGTCGAGAACGTCTTCGACGTCGAGTGGGTGAAGGGCGTGAAGTACCGCGAGGTCTTCCACCGCAACGAGGTGGAGATGAGCGAGTACGCGCTGCGGCAGAGCGATCCGAAGATGCTCTTCGGCCTCTTCGACGTCTACGAGGCGGAGTGCCGCCGGCTCATCGAGCTCGGGCTGCCGCTTCCCGCCTACGACCACTGCCTGAAGTGCTCCCACGCCTTCAACCTGCTCGACGCGCGGGGAGCCATCAGCGTCACCGAGCGGGCCGCGTACATCGGGCGGGTGCGCGCACTGGCCCACCAGTGCGCACGGGGCTACCTCGCTTCGCGGGAGGCGCTGGGGTTCCCCATGCTGCCGGTCCGGGAGCGCAAGGCGGCGGTCGAGGCGGCGCGCGCGGCCCGCGAGGCGGCCGAGGCCGGGAAGTAGGAGGCGGGCATGGCGGACCTTCTTTTCGAGATCGGCGCCGAGGAGATCCCGGCGGGATTCGCGCCGGTGGCGCTCCAGCAGCTGGCACAGGACCTGGCGAAGGCGCTCGACGACGGGCGCCTCCCGCACGGCGAGGTGCGGGCCGTGGGCACCCCCCGGCGGCTCGCGGTCTGGGCCCGGGACGTGGCGGCCCGGCAGGGGGACGCCATCAGCCAGGCGCTCGGCCCGCCCGTCGCGCAGGCCTTCGACGCGGCCGGCAACCCCACCCCGGCCGCGGCCGGCTTCGCCCGCAGCCAGGGGGTCGAGGTGGCGGCGCTCGAGCGCGTGGAGACGCCCAAGGGACTGCGACTGGCGGTGACCAAGGTCGAGAAGGGGCGCAAGGCCGAGGCCGTGGTGCCGGCGATCCTGGATCGGCTCGTGGCCGGCCTGCGCTTCAAGAAGGCCATGCGCTCCGGGAGCGAAGAGGTCACCTTCGCCCGCCCGGTGCGGTGGATGGTGGCGCTGCTGGGCGGGAAGCCCGTGGCGGTCCGCCACGGAGGCGTCCGGAGCGGCCGGACCACGGTTGGCCACCGGTTCCTCTCCCCGAAGGCCATCCCGCTCTCCGGGTCGCCGGAGGACTACGTGACCCGGCTGCGCAAGGCCCACGTCCTCGTCGACCCCGACGAGCGGCGTGCCGCCGTGGAGGCCGAGCTCGGCCGCGCGGCCCGCAAGGCCGGCGGCGCGCTGCGCCCCGACGAGCCCCTGGTGGAGCAGGTGACCTGGCTCGTGGAGCACCCCACCGGCATCGCCGGATCCTTCGAGAAGTCCAACCTGGAACTGCCGCCCGAGGTGGTCATCTCCGAGATGCGCAACCACCAGCGCTACTTCGCGGTGGTCGACTCCCGGGGGCGGCTCCAGAACCGCTTCGTGGCCGTCTCCGGCACGCCGGTGAGGGATCCGGCCGTGGCCCGCCACGGCTACGAGCGGGTGCTGCGCGCCCGCCTCGCCGATGCCCGCTTCTTCTTCGAGGAGGACCGGAAGCGGAAGCTCGTCGACCGCATCGAGGACCTGGGACGCCGTACCTACCAGGCCCGCCTGGGCAGCGAGCTCGACCGCGTGCACCGCATCGGCGCCGTGGCCGGCGACCTGGCCCGCGCGCTCGGGAAGGAGGAGCTGCTCCCCGACGTGCTGGAGGCGGCCCGCCTCTGCAAGACCGACCTCACCACCGGGATGGTCGGCGAGTTCCCCGAGTTGCAGGGGACGATGGGGGGGCACTACGCCCGCCACGAGGGGCTCAAGCCCTCCATCGCCGACGCCATCGAGGATCACTACAAGCCGCTCGGGGCCTCCGAGGAGATGCCGCGCGGGGACCTGGGGGCGCTCGTCGGCGTGGCCGACCGGCTGCACCAGCTCGTCGGGATCATCGGGGTGGGGGAGAAGGCCACCGGTGCCGCCGATCCCTACGGGCTCCGGCGCGCTGCCATCGGGATCCTGCGCATCGTCCAGTCCCGGGGCTGGCACCTCTCCCTCGCGGCGGCGGTCGAGCGGACGCTCGACGCGCTCGGGACGACGCGGCTCGCCGCCGATCGGGCCGTGGTGGCCTCCCAGGTGAGGGAGTTCCTCCGCGGACGGCTCCGGGCGCTCTGGGGCGACGAGTTCGACGGCGACCTCGTCGACGCGGTCCTCGCGGCCGGGTTCGACGACGTCCTCGACGCGCGGCGGCGGCTCGAGGCCCTCTCGAGCATCAAGGCGCGCCCCGACTTCGTCCCGCTGGCGGTGGCCTTCAAGCGGGTGGCCAACATCCGGGAGAAGGCGGGGGAGGGGGCGAGCGCCGTGGTGGACCCGGCCCTGCTCCAGGACGGGGCCGAGCGGGCGCTCCACGACGAGCTCGTGCGCGTGGACGGCGAGGTGGCGGGGCTCCGCCGCGCGCGCGACTACGCGGGGGTGCTCCGGGCCGTCGCCTCGCTCAAGCCGGCCGTCGATCGCTTCTTCGACGAGGTGCTCGTCATGGCCGAGGATCCGGCCGTCCGATCCAACCGGCTCGGCCTCATGAAGCGGGTCTCCGACCTCTTCGGGGACGTCGCCGACTTCCGGAAGATCCAGGCCGAGCTGCCCGCTCCGGGCGGGGCGTCGAGGGGCGCCTGATCGACCCGGTTTCCCCTTGACCCTGGGGGGACGTGGGGCTTAGGTTTCGCGGTCCCGGTGACCCGAATCCCAAAGATCTTCGCGCTACTCGCCTTCCTGTCGGCGGCCGGCTGCCGGGATTCCTACCCGTCGGTCGTGCCTCCGCTGGACGTCCTGTACTTCCCGATCGGCCTGGCGGTCCGGCAGATGCCGCCCGATCCGGCGGTCGCGGCGAAGAAGTACGGCTGGACCCAGCTCGTGGTCGTCAATTCCAACTTCGACCTGCGCTACGACGAGAGCACCGGCGGCTCCCTCCTGGTCGTCGACCCGGACCAGTCGCAGGACTGGCTGGACGGCGGGCAGCTGGCGGTGCTCGGCGCCACCCGCATCGCCAGCTTCGGCGGCGAGATCGCCCTGGTCGACGGCGGCTGCCTCCCCGGCTGGCCCGACTGTCCGAGCGCCTGCTCCACGATCACCGAGGACCCGGAGATCAAGGCCGGAGGGGCCAAGCTCGTCTTCGCCTCGCGCTCCAGCCGGATCATCTACCGGCTGTCCATGGGGCTCGACGGGTCGCTCGCCTGCAACGGCACCTGCTCCTACCTCTTGCCCATCTCGGTGCTCGACCCGTACGGGGTCTCCACGGTCTGCAGCGACAGGTCGGGCATCCCGGTGGCCGACGCCTACGTCTCGAACCTCGTGTCCGCCAACAACCTGGGCTACCTCTCGCGGATCCGCCTGGTCGACGACGGGACGGGCATCCAGCCCTTCGTCATCGGGGCGGACAGCACCTACACCTCCATCTTCAACGCGGTCGACGACCGGCTCTTCGTGAGCTCGTCGGTCTCCATCAACCCGCAGTTCCGCTGGTTCAACCCGCTCGTCACCCCCTCCGAGGTCGAGGGCTTCCTCGTCCCCGACTACGCGGGAACCTTCTTCTCGAACTTCCTGTCGGGCGCGGTGGCCCGGGACATGGCCCTGTCGAAGGACGGGCGCAGCCTGTACGTATCGGTGCTGCTCTACGACCTCACCCTCGCCATCCAGACCGGGATCCTCTACACGCAGGGTGGCGCGGTGGCCGTCTTCGACCTGACCGACACGGCGTTCGGGGAGCCGCGCATGTCCCTGAAGGGCGTCGTCCGGACGTGCCTGGGCGCCGGCCAGATCCGGCGCCTGCCCGCTCCGGACGGCGTGCCCGACCTCTTCGCCGTCACCTGCGACTACGAGGGGGCGCTCGCCATCTACAACTCCAAGTCCCAGACGGTGGTGAAGTACGTCGGGCACGATCCGTCGACCGGCCTGCCGCTCCTGGGGCGCTCTCCGTTCGGCATCGCCGTGGAGCCGATCAACCCCGCCCGGGCCACGGTCCAGCCGATCGGAACGACGGACTACCCCCCGTCGCCATGCATCGGGAAGGCCGCCTGCACCCGGATCTACGTGGGCAGCTTCCTCGAGAACCGGATCAACGTGCTCGAGCTCGACCCCAGGCAGCCCAGCCAGACGGAACTGGTCAAGAGCATCGGGAGGGGCCCGTGAGGCGGGTCGTCGTCCTGGCCGCGCTGGCCTTCGCCGCGTGCTCGAGCGGGAGCCCGATCATTCCCGCGGGCTTCGACGGGCCGGTGGCGGTGGTTCCCTTCATGGGAGTCAACCCGGCCAAGGCGGGCGCGGGGCTCGTGCCGCTGCTCGCCGTCGCGTCGTTCCGCAGCGATGAACTGGCGCTCGTCGATCCGAACTTCGACGCACCCGTGCCCGCTCCGAACCTCTCCTGGGCCCTCACCGTCCCGACGCTGCCGCGCCCCTCCCTCCTGGCCTCCGGATCGCTCGAGGACGGGGGCGCCGACCTGCTCGTGGTGGCGGGATCGGCGCCCGTCGTCCAGGTCGTCGGCACCTGGCTCGATCCCGACCCCAATAGCGACGAAGTCTACGGCATCGCGGAGACCTTGAACTTCACCCCGTACGTGGGGGCCGGTGCGCAGATTCTCTCCCTGGCCGTGATCCCCGTGCCCACCGGGCCGCCGACCGGAAGTCCCCCGGTCGCGCCGACCCGGTCCGGCAGGGTCCGGCTCATCGTCGGGATCGACGGGGCCTTCGACCCGTCCGCCCCACAGCCCGACCGCAACACGAGCAGGCTGGTGGTCCTCGACATGGTCCGCAAGTCCGACGGGTCCATCGGACCGGACGGGCCTCCGGCCGTGAAGAGGCTCGTGCCGGAATCGATCCCCTCCTTCGCCCCCGTCGCCGTCGCCATGTCGCCCGACAACGTCCACCTCTACATCGCGACCCGGGACATCATCCACGACTCCTCCGGGCGCGCCGTGCTCGGGATCGCCGAGCTCGACACCAGCCCGGCTGCCTCGGAGATCTGGCCGGTCCGCGGGTTCGACGCCCGCAACTCACCCACCACCTCGGTGGCGGCGGCGTTCGTGGGGGAGCGCTCGGAGCTGGCCTTCTTCATCTTCGACGGGCCGAAGCTCAGGGTGTACGCCTCGCTCGATTTCTCGGGATGCGGGTCCCAGCGGGACATCGCCTGCGGCGTGGCCACCTTCGACCCTGCCCTGGGTGGGCTGGCTTCCGACCCGGCGCCGCCCGGGCCGCCCGGGTCACTGGTTCCCCGGCAGTCCTACCGGACGCCGTTCAACATCCCCTCCCTGCCCCTCGCGATGGGCATCGCCCATCCCGCCGAGCTCCCGGGGAGCGTGGCGCCGTCTGCCCCGTTTGGATCGCAGGTCTGCTACTCGCCGGCCGTCGCCGGAGTGACCCTCCCGCTCTGCCCGAACGTCACCGAGATCCCGGGGGGCCCTCCCTTCAACCTGGAGGGCTTCCCGCAGCCCTTCATGGTGCAGGCACCGTCGAGTGGGCAGCTCTGGACCAGCGTGGTCGGGCTGGTCACGGCCATCGACGGCCTGGCCTACGTCCAGGATCTGGGGCGCTACGGCCCGGTGAACGCCCTGGCCATGCTGTCGGACCCCACCTCCCGCACGAGCGCCGTCGCCTCCAGTGCGGTCGGCCCCCTCGGACCCTACGGGAACAGCGCATTCTTCGGCTTCCCGCCCGGGACGGCGGCCATCGGCCTCTGGCAGGACCACCCGACAGGCGCAGGCACCCCCCCGACCGTGGTCAACGCCACCGCCGACCTGGTGGCGGCGACCATCGTCTGGCCCGGCTTCACCCGGGACGACCACTGGCTCGTCTCCTACCAGGGCGTGCTCCCCGGGTTCGCCCAGCGCCGTTCGGTGCTCGGTCTCGCCGCGGACGGGAACCTCTACGTGGCCATCCAGGACGCGGCCGTGCCCTCCCTGGACGGCGAGCTTCCCGCCTCGTCCTACTGGGTGACGGGCGCCATCGTCACCCGTCCGGAACTCGGCCTCCACACGCTCGAGAGGGACGGAGCCCCCGGGGACATCGCGCTCTTCCTGCTCGACAACGACCCCTGTCCGTCGACCCGGCCCAACTGGATCCCCACCGGGCAGGGCATCCCGGTCTACGACCCGACCAAGCCGCCGATGGCCCATGAGGCGGTGCTGACCTCCATCATCCCCGAGAATCCGGACCTCTACCCCGGGGGGGCGATGCGGCTCGTCCCTGCCGCCGGCGCCGCCATGGCCTCGGAGTACGCCTGCCTCGTCTCCTGGCTCCAGCGGCCGGAGAACGTCGGGTGGGTGCTGACCGCGTTCCGCAACAATCCACCGAGCACGGACTACGCCCGGGGCGCCTGGGTTCGCGCCGGTGGATTCCTCCTGGCCGGAGCCTCCACCGGCTACGCGGGCCGCCCCGTGCTCGACGTCCGCTACAACCTGGCCTGGGCCGACGAGTCGGGGATCTCCGGCGAGGCCCTGCTGCTCGCCCGCAAGGCCCGTCGCTTCTACTACGCCTCCGCCTATCCCACCCGGGAGTATGCCGGGTTTCCGGAGATGACCGACCCGATGCAGCCAGGTCCGGCCCTGGGCTTCCGGCTCGGTCGCTTCTGCGTGGCCGCGCTGGTGGGTTGCGACCCGGCGACGTCCCCGCCGGCGCGCGACGCGGGCGTCGACTTCTACACCCAGAGCGGATTCTTCGCGATGTCCCGCCACCCCTCCAACACCTCGGGTGGGAACTTCGTGACCTCCTTCGACAAGAGCGTCTTCCCCGGGCAGGAGTACCGGGGGACGGTCTTCTACTCCACGTTCATCGGCGACGCGCTCATGATGATCCCTCCCGGCCTCGACGTGGGCCAGACGCTGACCATCCGCTGACGCGAGGGGCGCTCCGTGCCCACGCTCACGCTCATCGACGGTTCCGGGTTCGTCTTCCGGGCGTTCCACGCCATCCCGCACCTGTCGACGACGAAGGGGCAGCCCACCAACGCCGTCTACGGCTTCACCACCATGCTGCTCAAGGCGCTGCGGGAGCACGCGCCGACCCACGCCGCGCTGGTGATGGACGCGAGCCGGAAGAGCTTCCGCACCGAGCTCGACCCGACCTACAAGGCCCACCGCCCCGAGGCTCCGGAGGACCTGGTCCGGCAGTTCCCGCTCGTCCGGGAGGTGGCCCGCGCCCTCGACGTGCCGGTGCTCGAGGAGGCCGGCGTGGAGGCGGACGACGTCATCGCCACCCTGGCCCGACGCGCGCGCGCCGAGGGCTTCGAGGTGGTGATCGTCACGGGCGACAAGGACTTCGCGCAGCTCGTCGGGGAGGGCATCGAGCTCTACGACCCGATGGCCGAGGCGGCCGGGCGCGGGGGCTGGACGCGGACCGAGGACGTGGTGAAGAAGCTGGGCGTGCGCCCCGACCAGGTGGTCGAGTTCATGGCGCTCACCGGGGACAAGGTGGACAACGTCCCCGGCGTGCCCGGCGTGGGGGAGGTCACCGCCGCCTCGCTCGTCCGCCACTTCGGGACCATCGAGGCCATGCTGGAGCGCCCCGGCGAGATCCCGGCGGCGGTGTCCCGCGGCGGCGCCAAGCTCCAGGAGAAGGTGCAGGCGCTGGCCGACAAGGCCTTTCCC
>JBAXVO010000136.1:0-8894 GCA_037129355.1 Deltaproteobacteria bacterium
GACCGGGGACTGGTCCCGGCTCCCCTACGACCTCCTGGCGCGCCTCTCCACCCGCATCATCAACGAGGGGCGGGGCATCAACCGGGTGGTCTACGACATCTCGTCGAAGCCCCCGGCGACGATCGAGTGGGAGTAGGGCCGAGCTCGCGCCGGCGGAAGCAGCCGGCGACGTGGTCGTTCACGAGCCCCACCGCCTGCATGTAGGCGTAGGCGATGGTCGAGCCCACGAAGGTGAACCCGCGCCGGCGAAGCTCGCGGGAGAGGGCGTCCGACCCGGGCGTCGTGGCCGGGACGTCGGCGAGCCCTCGCCGGCGCCCCTGCAAGGGCTTGCCGCCCACGAAGCCCCAGACCCAGGCGTCGAAGCCACCGACCTCGTCCTGCAGCGCGAGGAAGGCGCGGGCGTTCCGGACCGTCCCCTCCACCTTGAGCCGGTTGCGGACGATGCCGGGATTCCCGAGCAGGCGGGTGATGTCCCTCCGGCCGAAGCGCGACACCCTTTCGGGGTCGAAGCCGGCGAAGGCCTCCCGGTAGGACTCCCGCTTCCGGAGCACCGTGATCCAGGACAGTCCGGCCTGGGCCCCCTCCAGTGTGAGGAACTCGAAGTGGGTGAGGTCATCGTGGACCGGAACGCCCCATTCCTCGTCGTGGTAGCGGACGTAGAGCGGGTCGGTGCCGCACCAGGCGCACCGGCGGGAGACGGGATCGGCCATGGGGGGAGCCTAACGTCCCGGACGGGTGCTGGCTGCGCCTGCCCGGATGGGAGGTCGGCCCCCGAATGACGCGCTGCGCTCGGTCGATGGGCTTGCCCCACGGCCCCGGGAAGCGCAATAACCTGCCAATGCTCGTTTTTCGCCTCTCGCCCCGGCCGGTCGCGTTCCTCTCGCTCCTGCTGCTCTTCCCGCCCGTCGTCGGCGCCCAGGCCCCGGCCGCGCCCGCGGCAACGGCGCCGGCTCCTGCGGCCACCGCCTCCGCACCGCTCGCCGCCCTGCTGGCCGAGATCGACGCCAACTGGGTGATCCGGGATCAGCCCGGCAAGATGGACGTCGACCTCGCGCTCCTCCAGAAGGCGGAGAAGCTCGCGCCCAACGACTACGAGTTCCTCTGGCGGATGGCGCGCCACTACTACTGGCTCGCCGACGACCCGTCGATCACCGGCGAGGAGAAGGCGCGGCTCGGGAAGCTCACCTGGGAGTGGTCCGACCGCGCCGCGCAGGTGAACCCCGCGCGCGTCGAGGGGTGGTTCTACGGCTCGGCCGGCGTGGGCATGTACTCCATCGGGATCAGCATCATCAAGGCGCTCCTCGACGGCATGGAGTCGAAGTACCTCGACCGGCTGAAGAAGGCGCAGGCCGCCGATCCCTCCTACTATGGCTACGGGGGCGACGTCTCCTGGGGGCGGTACTACTACGAGGTCCCCTGGCCCAAGTACGACTGGGAGAAGAGCCAGCTCGCGCTGCTCAAGGCGCTGCGCGGTTCGCCGACGAACCTCCGGGCCAGGGTCTACCTGGCCGAGCTCTACCTCAAGGAAGACCTCCCGGCCGACGCCAGGAAGCAGCTCGACAAGGTGCTGGGAGCGAAGATCGGCGCCTACGACCCACCCGAGGAGCGGCGCGCCCAGGGCATGGCGCGCGCGGTCCTCGCCCAGATCAAGTAGTCTTCACCCAGGGAGAACACATGACCGCGACGAAGAGAAACCTCGTGCAGGTGTTCGAGGACCAGGTGGCCCGCAGGGGCGACGCGACCGCCCTGACGTTCAAGCGTGGGAGCTCCTGGCAGACCATGTCCTGGAAGGAGCTCGGGACGCGCGTCCGCGACGTGGCCGACGGCCTGGCCTCGCTGGGCGTGAAGCCCGGCGACCGCGTCTCCATCCTGGCCGACACCTGCGCGGAGTGGATCATCGCCGACGTGGCCATCATGGCGGCCGGCGCCATCACCGTCCCCATCTACCAGTCCAACCCGGCCCACGAGGTGCAGTACATCCTCCAGGATGCCGGGTCCTCCTGGATCTTCGTGGACCACGAACACCAGGCGGCCAAGATCCGGGAGGAGGCCGCCCGGCTGCCGGATCTGCAGGGCGTCATCCGCTTCTTCGGCGATCCCGAGGCCACCCACGAGCACACGCTGGCGGCGGTGGAGAACCGGGGCATCGCCTTCCGGGAGCGGAACGCCGGCTCCCACGCGGCGCGCGTGGCGGGCGTGAAGCCCAGCGATCCCGCCTCCTACCTCTACACCTCCGGCACCACCGGCAACCCCAAGGGCGTGGTGCTCACCCACGGGGCCTGGACCTACGAGGCCGAGGCCACCGCCGGCCTCGACCTCGTCCGCCCGGACGACACGGTCCTGATGTTCCTCCCGATGGCCCACTCCTTCGCCAAGGTGATCGAGGCGGTGTGGTTCGGCGAGGGGGCCGTGGCGGCCTTCGTCGAGTCGATCGACAAGATCGTCGACAACGCCGGCGAGGTCCGGCCCACGGTCATGCCGTCGGTGCCGCGCATCTTCGAGAAGGCCTACGACGCCGTCCTGTCGAAGGGTCTCGCCACCCCCGGGATCAAGGGCTGGCTGTTCGGGCTCGCCATCAATGGGTTCGAGGCCTGGGCCGACGGGAAGGCCAAGGGCATGGAGGTCAAGACGGCCGGCTTCCGCATCGGCGAGAAGCTGGTCTTCCCCAAGCTGGCGGCGGCGCTGGCGGCCCGCTTCGGCGGGCGGATGCGCCTCTTCGTGTCGGGCGGCGCCCCGCTCTCGCCCAAGATCAACTGGTTCTTCCACCTGCTCGGCTTCACCATCCTGGAGGGCTACGGCCTCACCGAGACCTCGGCCGGCACCTTCGTCAACCGGATCGGCAAGAACAAGATCGGCACGGTGGGCCCGCCCATCCCCGGCACCGAGGTCCGCATCGCCGAGGACGGCGAGGTCCTCATCAAGGGCCCCGGCGTGATGAAGGAGTACTACCGGCGCCCGGAGGCCACCGCCGAGGTCCTCAAGGACGGCTGGCTCTACACCGGCGACATCGGCGAGCTCGACGCCGACGGGTACCTCAAGATCACCGACCGGAAGAAGGACCTCATCAAGACCTCGGGCGGCAAGTACATCGCCCCGCAGAACCTCGAGAACGAGCTCAAGGGCGACCCGCTCATCTCGCAGGTCATGGTCCACGGCGACCAGCGCAAGTTCGTGGTGGCGGTGGTCACGCTGAGCATCGAGAACGCCCGGCAGTGGGCCAAGGAGCAGGGGATCGCCGACGAGGATCCGCTGCACCAGCACCCCAAGGTGAAGGCCCGCATCCAGCAGTCGATCGACGCGCTCAACGCCAAGCAGGCGAGCTACTCCAGCATCAAGAAGTTCGCCATCCTGGAGCACGACTTCACCCAGGAGCGCGGGGACCTCACCCCCACGCTCAAGGTGAAGCGCAAGGTGGTCACCGAACGTCACAAGAAGCTGCTCGACGGCTTCTACACCGAATAGGGGAGGCAGCCGCCCATGGCAGCGGAGAGCGTGAAGGACGTCTTCGAGAAGCACATGCCCGAGAAGCTGAAGGGCAAGCCGGACGTGATCGCCAAGATCAACGCCATCTACCAGTTCAACATCTCGGGACCGAACGGGGGGCAGTGGGCGGTCGACTGCACCCAGCCCGGCGGCTCGGTGACGGCGGGGAGCGCGGCCGGCGCGAAGTGCACGGTGAACGCCACCGACGCCGACTTCCTCAACATCGTGAACGGGAAGCTGAACCCCCAGATGGCCTTCATGTCCGGCAAGCTCAAGATCCAGGGGGACATGGGGCTCGCCATGAAGCTCCAGCAGATCCTCTGAGCCGGGCCCGGCCATCCACGTGAGCGCCCTCCCGCTCCAGGGGCTCCGTGTCCTCGACCTCTCCCGGCTCCTGCCCGGGCCCTACGCGACCCTGGTCCTCGCCGACCTGGGCGCCGACGTGGTGAAGGTCGAGGACCCGACCGGCGGCGACTACCTGCGCTGGATGCCCCCCATGGCCGGGGAGCAGTCGGGCTGGTTCCACGCCCTCAACCGGAACAAGCGCTCCCTCTCGCTCGACCTGCGCCGCCCGGAGGGGCCGGCCACGCTGCGCCGGCTGGCGCGCCGATTCGACGTGGTGGTCGAGTCCTTCCGCCCGGGCGTCCTGGCGCGGCTGGGGCTCGGCTACGAGGAGCTCTCCCGGGAGAAACCCGGGATCGTCCTCTGCTCCATCTCCGGCTACGGGCAGGACGGACCCTACCGGGACCGGGCCGGCCACGACATCGACTACGTCGCGGTGGCCGGGGTGCTCGGGGTGAACGGGCCGCCCGAACGCCCCGTTCCACTGGGAGTGCAGGTGGCCGACGTGGCCGGCGGGTCCTGGCCGGCGGTGACCGGGATCCTGGCCGCGCTCCTCGGCCGGGCCACCACCGGGAAGGGCGCCTGGGTGGACGTGGCCATGGCCGAGGGGGCGCTCGCCATGCTGGCGCTGCAGCAGGGCGCCGCCGACGCGGAGGGGCGGCCGATCCGGCGCGGGGGGGAGCAGCTGAACGGCGGGTCGGCCTGCTACGCGGTCTACCGGGCGCGGGACGGCGGCTTCGTGGCGCTGGGGGCGCTCGAGCCCAAGTTCTTCCGGGCCTTCTGCGAGGCGGTCGGGCGCCCCGAGCTGGCCGACCTCCAGTTCGAGCGGGACGGGGCCGGACCGCGCGAGGAGGTGGCGGCGATCTTCGCGACGCGGACCCGGGGGGAGTGGGGCGCGTTCGCGGCCCGCCACGACGTCTGCGTGATGCCGGTCCTGGAGGGGGACGAGCCACGGCGCGATCCGCAGTTCGTCCACCGGCGGAGCTTCGTGGAGGTGCCGACCCCCTGGGAGGGCAGGGCGATGCCGGGGATCGCCTCCCCGGTGCGGATCCGCGGGACGGAGCCCCCGCTCCGGCCGGCCCCCCGCCTCGGCGCCGACTCGGACGAGGTCCTGGCCGAGGCCGGTTTCGATCCCGGCGAGGTGGCCTCGCTCCGGAGCGCGGGAGCGCTGGGCTGAGGGGATTCCCGGGCGGGCGGGCAGCGGGCCGCCTTGACACCGACTCCCCGGACCACTAGCAAGATCAATCCGTGCGCACCCTCGTCGCCATCGCCACCGCTGCCGTGCTCCTCGCGGGCGTGGCCGCGCCGCATCACCACGTGGCGTCGGGCGGGGTTCACGAGTGCGTGGCCTGCACGGTGGGTGGCGCGCTCGAGGCCCGGGCCGCCACGCCCGACCTGTCCCCGCCGCCGCCGGTCCGGGTCGCCTCCGCGCCCGAGCCGGTGTCGGATCCCGTGACCGGCTTCCCCATGGGAGCCGTTCCGGGGCAGTCTCCTCCCGCCTAGCCGCGTCCGTTCCCGCAGTCCGGAAGAACGTCGATGCGCGCCGCGGCGCGTGGAGGATTTACGTATGGTGAATGTCGTGCTGCTGTCGATCCTGGTCGCCCAGGCGGTCGGACCGGAGGCGCCCGTGCCGGAGGGGAAGAAGCTCGAGGAGCGGGTGACGCAGGACCTCGGGTCGCAGGCCCAGCCCTTCCCGACCGGGGGGCTCAACGTGGGCGCTCCGGGCGGGATCCCGCTCGGGAAGCTCGTGCTCATGCCGGAGATCGCGGTGGTGGTCGACGGGGCGCTCGGGTACACGACGCTCTCCTCCGACCAGCAGGCGCCGGCGGCGCTGATCCTGCCGCAGCACAAGGCCTGGCCCTTCCTCCAGGAGGTGGAGCTGGCCCTCCAGGCGACCGTCGATCCCTACGTGCGCGGGGACGTCTTCCTCACCTTCTCGCCCGCGGGGGTCGCCGTCGAGGAGGCCTACCTCACGACCCTCTCGCTCCCCTGGGGGCTCGGGGTCAAGGCCGGCGAGATCTACTCCCCGTTCGGCCGGACCAGCCAGCTGCACCGCCACCAGTGGACCTTCATCGACCAGCCCACCTCCACCCAGCGGCTGGTCGGGCTCGACGGGCTCGGCGGCTTCGGAGGCGACGTCATCTGGCTCGCCCCGCTGCCCTGGTTCGCCGAGCTGCACCTCGCCTACCAGGCGACGGCGCCTGGCCTGGGCGACGTCCAGCAGCTCACCGGCGTGGGACGGCTCATCCAGTACTTCGAGCTCTCCGACTCGGCCACCCTGGGCGTCGGCCTCTCCTGGGCGCTCTTCCAGGCCGAGGCCCCGGGCCAGACGAAGAACCTCGCCGGGGCCGACCTGTACGTGAAGTTCCGCGATCCGACCTCCCGTGCCTCGCTGACCCTGCAGGGGGAGCTCTACGGGCGGCAGCTCGAGGAGCAACCCTTCTCGCAGGCGCGCTGGGGCGGATACGGCCAGGCCAGCTGGCGGATCGACCGCAACTGGGAGGTGGGGGCGCGCTACGACAACGCGCCGGCGCCGGTGGCGTTCGAGGCCGGGACGCAGCAGACCTGGACCGCGCTCGCGTCGTTCGCCACGAGCGAGTTCTTCCGGGTCCGGCTGCAGCCCTCGCTCGTCCTCCTCCCCGAGGGGCAGACCGGCTTCCAGGGGCTCTTCTCCTTCGAGTTCACCATCGGCGCCCACGCGGCCCACCCCTTCTAGGAGGCGACCATGAACGCCACAGCAACCGTGCTGACCGCCGCCGCCCTCCTCCTCCCCTCGATCGCCCTGCCGGCGGGGGCCGCCGTCGACGTCGTCACCACCACCGAGGGGCTCGCCGCCGTGGTCCGGGAGGTCGGCGGCGACCGGGTCAAGGTCGCCGCGCTCTCCCGCGGCATCCAGGACCCTCACTTCGTCGACGCCAACCCGTCACTCGCCGTGAAACTCCGCAACGCCGACCTCCTCGTCGACGTGGGGATGGACCTGGAGATCGGCTGGCTTCCGCCGCTCGTGATGCAGTCCCGCAACTCCGCCATCCAGCCCGGCGGGGCGCGGCGCCTCACCGCGGCCTCGGTGGTTCCTCCCATGGACGTCCCGACCGGCCCCGTCGATCGGGGTCAGGGGGACATCCACCCGGCCGGAAATCCGCACTTCCTCTCCGACCCGAGGCGGGCGCTGCTCGTGGCCGACGCCATCGCGGCCCGGCTCTCGGCGATCGACCCGGGGGGCGCGACGACCTACCAGGCGCGGCTCCAGGCTTTCCGGGGCAAGGTCGAGGCGGCGGGGAAGGGCTGGAAGGCCCAGCTCGCCCCCTACGCGGGGCGGAGCGTGATCACCCAGCACAAGACGCTCACCTACCTGCTCGACTGGGCCGGTCTCCAGGCGGCCGGCTACATGGAGCCGAAGCCGGGCGTCTCGCCGCCGCCGTCCCACGTGGCCGGTCTCGCCGCCACCGTGAAGTCGGCCGGCGTGAAGGGGGTGCTGGTCGAGAACTACTACGACCGCCGCTCCGCCGATCAGCTCCGCGACCTCTCCGGCGTGAAGGTGATCGTCATCCCCGGCGACGTGGGCGGGACGAAGGACGCCCCCGACTGGACCTCCTACGTCGACGTGCTCGTGAAGGCGCTCGTCCAGGCGGTACAGTAGGCCGTGACCCCGCTCGTCCGGCTCGACGACGCCTCCATCGGGTACGGCGGCCGTGCCCTCCTCCAGGGGGTGTCGGTCGCCGTGGAGCCCGAGGACTTCCTCGCGGTGGTGGGGCCGAACGGCGGCGGCAAGACCACGCTGCTCCGGACGCTGCTCGGCGTTCTTCCGCCGCTCCGGGGGAAGCGGACCGCGGAGGGGGCGCTGCGGGTCGGCTACGTCCCGCAGCGGGACCACGTCGACGGGCTCTGGCCGCTCTCCTGCGGGGACGTGGTCACCATGGGGCGCATCCCACTGGTCGGCGCCGGCGGGCGCATGGGGGCGGCCGACCGGGAGGCGGCGCTCGGGGCGCTCGGGCGGGTCGGGCTCGGGGATCTCTGGGCGCGCCCCTTCGGCACGCTCTCCGGGGGGCAGCGGCAGCGGACGCTCATCGCCCGGGCGCTCGCCGCCGAGCCCAGGCTGCTGGCGCTCGACGAGCCCACCAACGGCATGGACCCGGCCGCCGAGCTCTCGGCCATGGACCTGCTCCGCGCGCTGCACGGCGCCGGAGGGATCGCGGTGGTGATGATCTCCCACCGGCTCGAGGCGGTGGCGAACTACGCCCGGCGGCTCGCCTTCGTGGACAAGGACCAGGACCTCTGGAAGGTGGGGCCGCTCGAGGAGATGCTCCGCCCCGAGGCCCTCTCCCGGCTCTACGGGCGCGAGGTCGTCGTGCGCGAGGAGGGGGGACGGCGCTTCGTCTACCCCACCGCGGGCGGGGGACTGCCGTGAGCGCGCTCTCCGAATTCTGGTCGGCGGCGATCATCTGGCGCGATCCGCTGCTGGCGTCGGTGCTGGCGGGGGCGCTGCTCGGCTTCCTGGGCGTCTACGTCGTCCTGCGCCGGGTGGTCTTCGTCTCGGCGGCGCTCACCCAGCTCTCCACCCTGGGTGTCATCGTGGCCCTGCTCGTGCTCGAGCGGCTCGACCTGGAGACCGACCACCAGGAGATCCAGCTGGTGGTGGCCTGGATCTTCTCGGTGGGGGGCGGGCTGGTGCTCGGGACGCTGGGGTGGGGGAAGCGGCTGCCCACCGAGGCCGGCGTGGGCATGGCCTACGTGCTGGCCGGCGCGCTCGTCATCCTGGGGGCCAACCGGCTCGTGCACGTGGCCCACGACCTCAACACCATGGTCTTCGGCAACGCCGTCGCGGTCCCGTTCCAGGACGTGGTGATCCTGGTCGTCGTGACCGGGCTCGTGGCGCTGCTCCACACCCTCTTCCGGAAGGAGATCGTCTTCTCCTCCTTCGACCGGGAGACGGCCGAGGCCATGGGCGTGAAGGTCCGGCTCTGGGGCGGCGTGCTCTTCTTCACCATCGGGCTCGCCATCCCGGTGGCGGCCCACGTGGTCGGGGCGCTCCCGGTCTTCGCCTTCCTCACCGTCCCGGCCTCCGCGGC
>JBAXVO010000137.1:0-8861 GCA_037129355.1 Deltaproteobacteria bacterium
TCCCCGTTCGGGGTCAGAGCCCCGGATCGGCGTCGGGCACGGGGCTGGCGAGCCAGACCCGGAGCAGGGTCCAGGCCAGGCCGAGGAGCGTCGGCCCGACGAAGACGCCGATGAAGCCCCAGGCGATGAGGCCGCCCATGGCGCCGAGGAAGATGACCGACATCGGAAGGCCGGTCCCGCGGCTGATGACGTACGGGCGGGCCACCGAGTCGATGACGTTGTTGGCGATGAAGCCCCAGACCAGGGTGAAGATCGCGGCGCCCGGACGGCCCGCGTAGAAGAGCCACGCTCCGGCCCCGATGTAGACGAGATGGATGCCGAGCTGCATGACGTCCATCACGAAGCTCGCGACCACGAGCACGACCACGAGGGGGACGCCGGCCATCCAGAGCCCGACCCCCTCCACCACCGCCAGGATCGCGGCCGTGCCGATGATCCCCACCGACACGTAGCGGATGGTGAGGCCGGCCAGGTCGAGGAGGTGGACGCCGTGCAGCCCGCCGACCCGCCGGGCGATGCTCTCGGCCATGGCCCCGCCCCGCGCGCCGCCGGCGAGCATGGGCCAGGCGAGGATGGCGGCCAGGACCACCTGGACGATGGTCCAGCCGGTCCCGACGGCCTGGAGGACGCCCCACTGGGCGATCCGGGAGGTCTGGTTGCCCGGGCCGGCCAGCTGCGCGAGCAGGGCGTCCACGATCTCCTGCCAGGTGCCCTGGAGCAGCCGCCCCAGGAAGGGGACCTGGCGCATCCACTCGGGGGGTGCCGGGAGGGTCCAGGTCTCCGGCCGGGAGATCAGGGTCACGAGGCTCCGGATGCTGGGGAGGAGCGCGGCCGTCGCGAGAACCACCGGCGCCACCACCACCACCAGCAGGACCGCGACGGAGAGCGTGGCGGCGAGCGGCGGGTGCCCGCCCGTGCGCAGGAGGATCCACCGGTGGAGCGGCCAGATGGTGACCGACATGAAGAGCGACCAGAGGAGGATGGTCCCGAACGGGGCGAGGATGGTGAAGGCCGTCGCCAGCAGGGCGACGACGAGCGTCAGCGCGAGTCCGCGCTCGAAGAGTCCACGACCGGCGTGGGGAGGAGTCGACCCGTCCACCGATACCCCATACCCTCCCGCGCACCGTGGGAGCAACGGGCTGGTATGGTTTCCACATGACGAGCCCCCGCGACAAGACCGCCTACGTCGTCCGCGCCCCCACCGCCGTGCTCACCCGAGGGTTCGACCCCCGCCTGTCGGTGGGGTCGGCGCGCCCGGCCGTATTCCGCTCCTCGACCTACGTCTTCTCGAGCCCGGAGGCGGCCGAGCGGGCCTTCGAGATCGCGCTCGGGAAGGCGCGGCCGGCGGCGGGGGAGAGCGTCGACCTCATCTACTCGCGCCTCTCCCACCCCAACGCCGAGATCACCGAGGACCACCTCGTCCCGCTCGAGAAGGGGGCCGAGGCCGCGGCCGTCTTCAACTCCGGGATGGCGGCCATCTCCACGGTCTTCCTGACCCTCTGCCAGCCCGGGTCGACCTTCGTCTACACGGTGCCGCTGTACGGGGGCACCCAGCACCTCATCCACCAGCTCCTCGAGCCGATGGGCATGAAGGGCATCCCGGTGGCGGCCGGTGACGGCGCGGCCATCGCCTCCGCCATCGCCTCGGCGCGAAACCTCCGGCTGGTCCTCATCGAGTCCCCGGCCAACCCCACCCTGGTCATGACCGACCTCGCCGCCGCCTCGGCCGCGGCCCACGCGCACCCCGACCGGCCGGTGGTGGCGGTGGACAACACGTTCATGGGGCCGACCTTCCAGCACCCGCTCGTGCTCGGGGCCGACCTGTCCGTCTACTCGGCCACCAAGTACCTGGGCGGCTTCAGCGACATGCTCGGCGGGGTGGTGATCGGACGGGACCCGGAGCTCCTGGCCCGCCTGCGGGGCACCCGCGCCATCCTCGGGAACATCCTCCAGCCCGACGAGGCCTGGATGCTCGACGGCCGGCTCCCCACCGTGGGGCTGCGCATGAACCGCCAGTCGAAGAACGCGCAGCGCATCGCCGAGGCCCTGGTGGGCCATCCCCGGCTCCGGCGGGTCGTCTACCCGTCGCTCTTCACCGACCCCGACCAGGTCCGCATTCGCGACGCGCAGTGCAGCTACCCGGGCGGGATCTTCTCCATCCAGCTGGAGGGCGGGAAGCGGGCCGCCTTCGAGTTCCTGCGCCGCCTGCGCATCGCCAAGAACGCGGTGAGCCTGGGCGGGGTGGAGACGCTGGTCTGCCACCCGGCCACCACCACCCACTCCGAGATGTCCGCCGAGGAGCTCTCCCGTTACGGCGTGGGGGACGACCTGGTGCGCATCTCGGTGGGCATCGAGCACTGGCGCGACCTGCTCGCCGAGTTCCAGGCCGCCCTCGACGGAGCGTGAAGGGCGCAGCCCGTCAGGCGGCGACGGCGCGGGCCAGCTCGACGATGGAGAGGGGGGAGGAGCCCTCCGCCTTGTTGTTCACGATGACGACCCCCTCCTTGCCGGCGCGGACCGCGCGGCGCAGCAGCGCGGCGATCGACTCCCGGCTCTCCGGGTCGGGCGCGGCCAGCCGGTCGAACGGCGCGTAGAGCTCGCGCGCCTCCTCGTACCCGCGCCCGTGCCCGAGCATCCAGCGCACCACCAGCGCGGGCTGCGCCTCCACCGGCGCGGTGGCGGCCTGCACCTCGAGGGAGGGCATGGACGGGTGCACCGTGAAGCCGTGCGCGACCCCGGCGCCGGAGAGCGCCGCCGCGTAGCCGGCGGTGAGCAGCGCGCCGTCGCGGATCTCCACCGCGTAGCGCGGGCCGCGGGGCAGGGCGCCCAGGAAGGCGGAGAGGCGCGCCGCGAAGCGCGACGGGTCGCGCGTCTCGGACCGGGGGAGGGGAGGGAACTGGAAGAGCAGGACGCCCAGCCGGCCGGCGAGCCCCTCCACGGCCGGCGCCACCACCGCGTCGCGGGCGAAGGCGGGGTCGAGGTAGCGCGGGTTCTCCCGCCCGGGGCCGCGCCCGGGCCCCTCGCGCAGCGCCGGGAAGGTGCAGAGCTGCGAGGCCTTCACCAGGAAGCGGAATCCCTCCGGCACCTGGGCGGCGTGACGCGCGAAGGCCGCCGCGTCGAGCGGCGCGTAGAAGGTGCGGTCGATCCCGGCCGCGCGCAGGAGCGGGTGGTGGGCATAGGCGGGGAGCCCGTCGGCCGAGAGCACCTCGGCGGCGTGGCGTCCGCCGAAGACCAGCCCGGCCCATCCCGGGAAGGACCAGGACGAGGTGCCCATGCGGACGCCGGCCGGGAGCCGGGCCGCCAGCTCCGTCACTTCGGGTGAAACGGGCGCCGCGACGACGCGCGCCGCGGCCTCGGAGCCGAAGAGACCCAGCTGGTCACCCTGGGTGTCGCTCGCCCCATGCCGACGCCTGGACATGCAAGAGATCTAAGAGAAGCGTGCCAGCCGCGCCCCGGGAGGGGCGAAAAAACGTTCATCACGTCCCGTGAACCACGGGCCTCGTGGCCCGATCAGGGTACTACCGGTGGATCGCACCGGGGGTTAAAGAGGGAGGGCGCGGCACGGAGCCGACCGGGAGGCGGGATGGGCGAGGGTCTGATCAGGCGGAGCGTGCAGGCGTCGGCGGTGGCCCTCGGGGCCGCCATCGTCCTGCTGCCGTCCGCCGTCGATCGGCCGCTCCATCCGGCCCACTCCCACCCGGCCATCCCCCGCCCCGTCGACTCGCTGACCGGGCAGGTGCTGGAACGGATGCCTTCACTTCCAGTCGAAACCGCCCTCGAGCTGGCCGCGGTGGTCCGCGGCGAGTCGGAGGCGGCCGGGCTCGATCCGGTGCTGGTCCTGGCGGTGATCGGGGTCGAGTCGGGCTGGGAGCCCGGGGCGGTCTCGGGGAAGGGCGCGCGGGGGCTCATGCAACTGCGCCGCCTGGCCCTGCAGACCGAGGAGGAGGACGCGGGGCTCGCCCCCGGCGACGTCCACGATCCGGTCCACAACGTCCGCATGGGGATCCGCTACCTGGCGCGGATGGTGGCCTCCTTCGGCGACGTCGATCTGGCGCTGGTGGCCTACAACTCCGGCCCGACCCGGACCCTCTCGGCCCTGCTGGCGGTCGAGGACATGCCCGACTCCATGCTGGCCTACGCGCGCAAGGTCCGGCGCGAGGAGCGTCGGATCCGACGCTCCCTGCCCACCGTCGCGCTGACCGTCGCCACCGCGGCGAGGTAGACTCCCCGGCCATGCCCCGAAGGACCGCATCCCGGCGACCGCCGGCCGCCTGGACGCGTGCCGAGCTGGCCGTCCTGCGCCGGCTGCGCACGCCCGGCCACGTCCAGGACTTCCTCGACCGGCTGTCCTACCGCACCGAGGACGCGCCCGCCTCGCCTCGCCGCGTGCTGGCCGAGCGGCGCGCCCACTGCTACGACGGCGCGCTCTTCGCGGCGGCGGCGCTGCGCCTCTCGGGACGGCGGCCGCTGCTCGTGGACCTGCAGGCGGTGCGGGACGACGACCACGTGCTCGCCGTCTTCCGCGACCGGGGTCGGTGGGGCGCGGTGGCCAAGTCGAACTTCACCGGGCTGCGCTTCCGCGAGCCGATCTTCGGCTCCCTGCGGGATCTCGCCGCGAGCTACTTCGAGGACTACTTCAACCTGCGCGGCGAGAAGACGCTCCGGAGGTACTCGGTCCCGCTCGACCTCTCGCGGTTCGACCGGCTCGGCTGGAGCTTCGACGAGGCGCACCTCCAGGACATCGCCGAGCGGCTCGACGGGTCCCGCCACTTCCCGCTCCTCCGGCCGGGCGGCGAGAAGGCCCTGCGCCGCGTGGAGGCGCGCTCGTTCCGGGCCGGGACGCTCTTCACCGACATGTCGGGCGTCCACCCCGGCGCCTGAACCGGACCGATCGTGCGCCCCACGACGCCCCGGCTCTTCGCGGCCGCGACCGCCATCTGGGGCACCACCTGGATCGCCATCACCTACCAGCTCGGGCGAGCGCCCCCCGAGGCCAGCGTGGCGCTCCGCTTCACCATCGCGTCGGCCCTGCTCCTCGGGTGGTGCCGGTTCCGCGGGCATCCGCTCCGCTTCCCGGCCCGGGTGCACGTGCAGTTCGCCCTGCTCGGCCTCTTCATGTTCTGCCTGTCCTACCTGGCGGTGTACCGGGCCGAGACCTTCCTCGTGTCGGGGCTGGTGGCGCTCGGCTACTCGGCGAGCCCGCTCGTGAACGCCGCCGTCTCGCGGGTCGTCTTCGGGACGCCGGCCACGCGCGGCGTGGTCGCCGGTGGGCTCCTGGGGATGGCCGGGATCGCGCTGGTGTTCTGGCCCGAGCTCCGCCGGGTGCGGGCCGACGGCGGGGTGCTCGTGGGGGCGCTGCTCGTCGCCGCGGCGGTGCTGGCGTCCGGCGTGGGGAACGTCTTCGCGACACGGCTCGAGAGACTGGGCGTGAACGTCTGGCAGAAGATGGCCTGGGGGATGGCCTGGGGCGCGGCGGGGAGCACGCTCGCCGCCCTGGCCACCGGGCAGGGGTTCCACTTCTCCCCCGTCCCCTCCTACCTGGCCTCGCTCCTCTACCTGGCGGTGTTCGGGTCGATCCTGGCCTTCGCCGCCTACCTGACGCTCCTCGAGCGGGTGGGGGCCGCGCGGGCGGGCTACGTCGGCGTCATGACCCCGGTGGTGGCGCTCGTCGTCTCCGGGTTCGTGGAGGGGTTCCCCTGGGGCCTCACCACGGTGGCCGGCGTGGCGGTGGTGGTGGCGGGCAACCTGGTCGTGCTCCGGTTCCGGTAGGGCCGGGGCCCGGGTGCGCCGGTCCCCCTCCTTTCGGAGGGCGAGGGCGACCCCGCGCGTCCCTCGATCAGGTGGGGTGCGGACGTTGACACCCGCCGCGGCAGCAGGAAAGCGAAAGTTTGCCCGGCGAGACCGGTGGGGGCGCGGGTAGACGGAGCCCTTTCCTGCATCGGACTCCGAGGGGGGCCCATGTCGCCACGATCGTCGTTCGCACCCGGTGTGTACGTCGCCGTTTCACTAATGGTCACATTGGCGGTTCCGATCTCCGCCCGCGCGCAGATCGCGGGGGAGAGCATCAACATGGTCTCCGGCATCCAGTGGCCGGGCGGGGACCCCTTCCTGCAGCGCCAGAACGAGCCGTCCATCGCGGTCTCGTCGGCGAATCCCCAGCACCTGCTGGCCGGCGCGAACGACTACCGCAGCGTCGACGTCCCCTTCGTGACCGACGCCACCAAGATGGCGGCCGACGCCTGGCAGGGCGTGTTCAAGTCCTACGACGGGGGGCAGACGTGGAAGAGCACGCTCATGCCTGGCTTCCCCCAGGACACCTCCTGGGACGGCACGCACTCGGCGGTTCGCGGGCCGGCCGGGGAGGTGCTCTACAACGCCTCCGCCGATCCGGTCGTGCGCGCCGGCACCGACGGGATGTTCTACTTCGGCGGCATCGTGTTCCGCCGCGACACGGGCGCCGGTCGCGTCGTGGTGAACCGATTCATCGACCTCAACAACAAGGAGAACGGCAACCCCGTCGGCGGAACCGACTCCATCCAGTGGGTGGACGCGAAGGTCGTCGACCCGGGCGGGGCCTACTTCGCCGACAAGCCCTGGATCGCGGTCGACGTGCCCCGCGCCGGGGCCCTCACCTGCACCGTCTCCAGGAAGGACGCGAACGACAAGGTGCTCTTTTCCCGGTCCTTCCCGGGCGGCGCCCTCTACGCGGTCTGGGCGCGGATCTACTCCGACACCCGCGCCGACGTGATGTTCTCCCGCTCCCTCGACTGCGGCGAGACCTGGAGCGCCCCCCTCCAGTTGAACGACAACAAGTCCCAGGCGAGCCAGGGCGTGGTGGCCTCCGTCGACCCGCGAACGGGCGACGTGTACGTCGCCTGGCGCCGCTTCGGGCTCCCCGGCGCGACCCCTCCACAGGCGGAGGAGGCCATCTTCGTGGCCCGCACCTTCAGCAAGGGGCGGAAGTTCACCCACCCGCGCCTCCTCACCACCTTCGTCCCCTTCGAGCAGGCCCAGGATCCCACCCGCCTGCGCTTCCGGACCGAGGCCTTCCCGTCGCTGGCTTCCTCGGTCGACCCCTCCGGCACGAAGAGCTGGACGCACGTGGCCTGGGCCCAGCGCGCCCCCAACGGCGACGGGCAGGTCGTGCTGAGCCAGGTGCAGGTGGCGCCGCCGCCCGCCTCGAACGACGAGTGGGACGACCCGTGCGATGGCTGGAAGATCCCCGCCATCCCCATCGACCCGGCCCCGGTGACGGACGACGCGGGGAACTCCTTCACCCGTGGTCACCAGTTCATGCCGCAGCTCACCTTCACGCAGGGGCGGCTCGTGGCCGTCTACTACGACAGCCGCCTCGACCACACGCGCACCTACTACCGGCCCTACGACCCGTGCCTGCCGTTCGGCACCTGCTGGGGCCCCGACTCCCGGGGGCGCTGGTACACCGAGGAGCGGAGCCCCGTCGGGGAGCGGGCCCTCTCGCCCAACATGGCCGACTGGCTCGACTACGTGACCGGCGAGCTCGACGACACCGGCCTCCAGCTGGCCCGCCACACCGTCGACGTCCGGGTGGCCATCGCGCAGCCCGCCGCGCAGCCGGTCTTCCGGAGCATCGCGCTGTCGCGGCTGCCCTTCGGCTCACGCGGTGACGAGGCCCCGGCGGATGCCGACCCGTACGACCCCGGGCGGGATCGGGCCGATACGGCGAAGCGGCCGCTCTCCTTCGGGGCGGCCGGGCACATCGACGTCGTGGAGGGATCGGCCACGCCGGCGCGGCTCCTGCGGCTCCAGGACCTCCAGGTGAACCCGCCCAACCTGCCCATGTTCAAGAACGGGTCGGTTCCCTTCATCGGCGACTACATCGACGTCCAGGGCCCGGTCTTCGTCCGCACGGCGACCGGCTGGGCCTTCGACACCCAGCCCACAGCCTCGCCCGTCTTCCACGCCGTCTGGACGTCGAACCAGGACGTGGTGCCTCCGCGCGACGGCGACTGGAAGCGGTACACGCCGCCGGGGCTCGGGGGCGGAGCCACGAGCCTCGTCGATCCCGGCAAGACCGTGCCCGCCTGCAGCGTGGGCTACGCCGGGACGCGAAACCAGAACATCTACACGGCGCGGATCTCGGAGGGGCTCTTCGTCAGCTCCCCCCAGAACGCCAAGGCGCTCGGGACCTCGTTCCTCCGCAACTTCGTGGTCTCGGCGGTGAACGCCACCGGGCAGGACCGCACCTTCACCTTCTCCCTCGCCCAGCCCCCGGGGGCCTACGCCTCCTTCCGCGCCGACGGGGGGACGCCGCTCGAGCAGGTGACCGTGCGCATTCCGGCCAACTCGAGCGCGGTGCAGACCGTCTTCATGAAGCTCCTCTCCGGGGGCGTGAACCCTGCCACCCTGTTCGTGAACGTGAACGAGGTCGCCCCGGGCACCCTGGCCGGCTCGGTGATGCTGAACCCGCCCGGCCTCACCTTCGACCTGGCGCAGCCCGAGGGGACGAGCGCCTCCATCGCCGCGGGTGAGGTGCTCTCGGTGGCGATCGGCGCGGCCAACCTGTCGAACGCGAACCTCTCCAACGCCAACCTGTCGAACGCCAACCTGTCCAACGCGAACCTCTCCAACGCCAACCTGTCGAACGCCAACCTCTCGAACGCGAACCTCTCCAACGCCACGATCGACGCGGCCCACCTGTCGAACGCCAACCTCTCCAACGCCAACCTGTCGAACGCGAACCTGTCCAACGCGAACCTCTCCAACGCCAACCTGTCCAACGCGAACCTCTCCAACGCGAACCTCTCCAACGCGTCGATCACGGACCTCGACTACTCGGTGACCAACACCGGCAACACCACGCAGGGCTTCGACGTCCGGCT
>JBAXVO010000138.1:0-8784 GCA_037129355.1 Deltaproteobacteria bacterium
CCCCCCCCTTCCACGCGTACGTCAAGCGCGAAGCATCCCGCCACCACGGGCCCCCCGCCCCGGCAGCGCTCGATGGCTTTGGCCGCTCTCCCGCCGGTGGTGATGACGTCCTCGAGCACCGCCACCCGGCTGCCGTCGGGGATGGTCTTCCGCCCCTCGATCCACTGCCCGGTGCCGTGCCCCTTCGGCTCCTTGCGCACGATGAAGGCGTCGATGGGCTCGCCGGCGAGGAAGCTCGCGTAGGCCACGGCGCTGGCCAGCGGGTCGGCGCCGAGCGTGAGGCCGCCGGCCCCGCGCACCAGCGGCTGGATGCGGCGGATCCGGTCGAAGAGCACCCGCCCCACCAGCACGTGCCCCTCGGCGGTGAGGGCGGTCCGCTTGCAGTCGACGTAGAAGTCGCTCTCCTTGCCGGAGGCGAGGACGACCTTCCGCCGCTCGAAGGAGAGCTGGCGCAGCAGCTCGAGGAGGCGGTTGCGGTCTTCGGCGATGCTCATCGGTTCTCCTTCTCGAGGAGGGGGAGGATCTTGGCCAGGTAGCGGAGCTGCTCGAGCACCAGGCGGCGCCCCTCGGCCGGGACGGCGCCCCAGGCCTCGTAGGCGGCGGCCACGTCGCCGTTCAGCTCGTGGGCCCGCACGGCGAGGGAGTGGGCGAGGCTGGACGGGTCGCCGGTGGGGCGGGTCCGGGGTGCGGCGGCCGGCGCCTTCTCCGCCGGCGCCTTCGCGGCCGGCGCCGTCGTCCCCTTCGCGCCGGTTCGGCGGCGGAGCGCCTCCAGGGCCGGTGCGGCCCAGGGAAGGTGGGCACGGACCTGGCCGGCGGCGGCGTCCAGGTCGGCCGGGCTCCAGGGCTCGGCGAAGAGGTTGCCGGCGAGCGCCAGCGCCCAGGCGTCCGCGTCGGGGAGCGACGGGTGGACGCGGGCGAGCACCCGCTCCCGCTGCAGCATCCGGAGCGCCTCCATGCGCCGGAACCCGGCCACCACCTGGAAGCGCTTCCCCTCCCCCGCGCCGGGCAAGGGGCGGAGCTCCACCGGGGTGAGCTGCCCGAGCCGGCCGATGGCCGAGGCCAGCTCCGACACGTCCCCGGGGTCCCGGAGGCGGAAGGTCAGGTCGGGCGCGATCTCCTCGAGGGGGACGTGCACCACGCTACGCCCCGGAGGTGTCGACCATGCCCTGGAACGACGCTCCGTCCTCGATCACGACGCGCGGTGCGCGGATGTCGGCCCGGACCGTGGAGCCGGCCTCGATCCGGACGGTGCCCCCCATCGACGCCCGGCCGCGCAGGTTGCCCTGCACCACCAGGTCGCCGGGCCCGTGCACGTCGCCCTCGACGGACGTCCCCGGTGCGACGACGGTGGGCGCTTCCTTCGCTTCGGTGCTGGCGGTGTCGGTGGACGTGGCGTGTCTCCCTCGGGGGCAGGATAGGAGGCGCTCCTCTCCCCGGTCAATGCGTTCCTCAGCCGCTCCGCTCCGAGATCCAGGCCACGGCGTCGCCGATGGGGCGTGCGCGCTCCCGCTCGTTGAAGATCTCGTGCTCGAAGCCCACGTACTCCTGGAGCGTCTTGTCCTTGGAGGCCGCCGCCGCGAAGAACTCGGTGGCCGCCGCGCCGTCGGCGATCCGGTCGCCGGTCCCGAGCAGGAGCAGCAGGGGGCGGTCGAAGCGGGCCATGTCCCGGCGCAGGTCGGCCTGGGCCCTGCCCGACTCGGTGAACCAGCGCGGCGTGGCCTTCCGGAGGTAGAGCGGGTCCGAGTCGCTCCACTTCTGCATCTCCACGTCGCTGGTGAGCGTGGCCAGCTCGAGCCCGGCGTCCACCGGCAGGTGGGGGATGAACTTCCCCATGACGAGCGCCGACCACATCTTGATCCTGGGCGGGTCGATGGCCAGGCGGAAGTAGGGGTTGGAGAGGACGAACCCGTCCACCGACCTGCCGCCGTGCAGCGCCCAGTGGGCGGCGATGTGCCCCCCCTGGCTGTGGGCCACGACGAAGAGCTTCCGGCCGGCCGACTCGGCCCGGACCATGGCGGCGAAGGCGTCCAGGTCGGCCAGGTAGTCCTCGAACTTGTCCACGTACCAGCGCTTGCCGCCGGAGCGGCCGTGGCCGCGGAAGTCGAGGAGCGCCACCTCGTGCCCGGCGCGCACCAGCGCGTCGGTGATGCCGGCGTAGCGCCCCAGGTGGTCCCCGGCGCCGTGGAGGACCAGGACGGTCGACCGGGGGGCCGGCGGGGTGTAGCGCTCCCAGTGAAGGTCGGGGCCGCCCTTCGGGCGAAGGGTGCCGTGGGCGTGTCGGGCGAGATCGGCGCCTGGGAACAGGGGGACGGGCACGTTCACCTCCGGTCCGGGCGGACCTCGCCGCCCGGCAGTTCGCGAAGCTTCTTCTCGATGCCGGCCCGCTGGCCGGGCTGGTCGGGTTCGGCGCCCTCGTCGAGCGCCTGGAGCGCGCGCCGGAAGGCGCGGGCCGCGTCGTCGTCCCGCCGGGCGCGCCGGTAGGCCTCGCCGAGGTGCTCGAGGATGGTGGGCTCCGGGCCGGCGAGCACGTCGGCCCGCTCCAGCGTGGCGACGGCGGCCGCCACCTCGCCGCGCTGGAACTGGATCCAGCCGAGGGAGTCGAGGAAGGAGCCGTTGTCCGGCTCGATCTGCAGCGCACGCCCCACCAGGACCTCGGCCTCGTCGAGCTTCTCGCCCCGCTCGGCGAGGGTGTAGCCCACGAAGTTCATCGCCTCGGCGTTCCCCGGAGCCTCCACGAGGAGCCGGCGCATCGTGGCGATGGCGCCGGCATGATCGCCGGCCCGCTCCTGGGCCACGCCGAGCGCGAAGAGCAGCCGCTCGTTGCGCGGCCGCCGGGCGAGCTCCTGCTGGAGGACCGCCACCGCCTCGCCGGCACGCCCCCACCGCTCGAGGACGCTGGCGCGGCCGGCGATGGCCGCCACGTCCAGGTCCGTGTCGCCCGTGGCCACCGCGCCGAAGGCGGCGGCGGCCTCCTCCCAGCGACGCTCGTCCCGCAGCGCCAGCCCCCTCACGTAGAGCAGGCGGCCGTCGGCCGATCTCCGCAGCCCCTCGTCCACCACCCCGATGGCCTGGGCCGGGCGGCGGGCGTCGAGCCAGGCGAAGGCGATGCGGGTGCGGGCCTCCACGTCGTCGCTGCCCACGTGGAGGGCCTGGTCGAAGAAGGCCCGGGCGGCGTCGACGTTCCCGGGGCGAAGCGACAGCCGCCCCAGCCCCACCAGCGCATCGGGGTCGTCGGGGTCCTGCCGGACGAGCCCCTCCCACGCCAGGCGGGCCTCGTCGAACCGCCGCCGCGACTCCTCGAGCTCGGCCAGCCGCCGCCAGGCATCGACGTCCCGGCGCTCCACGGCCACCGCCTTCCGGTAGAGGGCGGCCGCCCGATCGAGCTCCCGTCGCTCGGCGTGGATCCGCCCCAGGTCCCGGAGCGCGGCGGCCCCGTCGGAGGGGAGCCGCCGGGAGAGGTCGTCGAGGAGGGCCTCGGCCCCCGCGTCGTCGCCGGCGTCGAGCCGGAGCTGGGCCAGGATCCGCCACGGATCGGGGTCGATCGGACCCTGCCCGGTCGGCCGCCTGGCCGCCAGCGCCGACTGGACCTCGATGGCGGATCGCAGGGCGCGCTGCGCGTCGGCGGAGCGCCGGGAGACGGTGGCGGTCTTCCCCAGGATGAGCCAGGCCTCGGCGGCGGCGGGCCCGGCCGGGTCGAGCGCGATCGCCTTCCTGGCCTCGGCCTCGGCGCCAGGGATCTCCCCGCTGCGGGCGTGGGCCTCGGCGAGCGCCACCCGGAGCGCCGGCGCGCGGGGATCGGCCTCCACGGCGTCGCGGTAGAAGCCGAGGGCTGCGCTCCAGTTCCCCTCCTGCTCGGCCAGGCGACCGCGGAGATAGGAGGAATAGGCCCGGGCCGAGGCCGCGGGGGCCGGAGGCGCGGCGCCGCGTGCCGGCGGGGCGGCGAGCGCGAGCAGGAACGCGGTGAGGAGGAGGCGGGACAAGGCGCGCTACGAGCGGCGGCGAGGGGTCGCCGCGGCGGTGGCGACGGCCTCGGATGCGGCCTCGGCGAGCGCGCCATCGGGGATGGGCGACGCGAGCACCAGCGCGCATCCGACGGCCCGGAGCCGCTGGACGTGCTCGGCGCGGGCGGCGGCGACGATCGGGACGGAGGCGAGCGCCAGGTCGTTGCGCAGGCCGGCCAGGGTGTCTCCCCCGTCGCCCGGGGGATCCACGAGCACGACCACGTCGGGCGTGAACCGCGCCGCGGCGAGCCCGGCGGCGAAACCCGGGCTGGCCGGCTGGGTGACGATGCCCGCCTCCTGGAGCTGGCGGACGACGTGGTCGACCGCCGTGCCGGCCTCGCCGACCACGAGCGCCTTGCGGCGCGTGTCGACCGCGCCCTCGAGCTCGTCCGGCATCGGCATGCCGTGGCGGGACATGAAGGCGGCGAGCTCCTCGCGCGCGATCCGGCGGTGCCCGCCGGGCGTGCGGTGCGCCTTCAGGCGGCGCGCCTTGATCCAGTTCACGACCGTCGGCAGGGAAACGCCGAGGACGTGAGCGGCCTCGAATGTGGTGTAGAACCGGCGCATCGGGAGCGAGCGGAGCATACACCAGACCGTGGTAAGGAGAATCCATGCCCCCTCCGGCAACGTACCTCCTGGGTGCCGTGCAGATGACCTCCACCGCGGACCGGGCCCGCAACATGGCCACCGCGATCCGCCTCCTGAACGAGGCCGCCGACCTGGGGGCGAAGGTGGTCGGGCTCCCCGAGAACTTCGCCTTCATGGGGCGGGACGAGGAACGGATCGCCACCGCCGAGCCCCTCGAGGGACCGACCCTGGGCGCCATCCGCGAGGTCGCCCGCACCCGCCGGATCTGGGTCGTCGCCGGGTCGGTGGCCGAGAAGGTCGACGAGCCCGGCAAGACCGCCAACACGAGCGTGCTCGTCGCCGAGGACGGATCCATCGCCGCGTCCTACCGGAAGATCCACCTCTTCGACGTGAACATCCCGGACGGCGCGCGCTACGCCGAGAGCGAGACCGTCACCCCCGGCAGCGAGCCGGTCGTCGCCCCCACGCCGATGGGGCGGCTCGGCCTCACCGTCTGCTACGACCTCCGCTTCCCGGAGCTCTACCGGCGGCTCTCCTCCCTGGGCGCCGACGTGATCTTCATCCCGGCGGCCTTCACCCTCTTCACCGGCAAGGACCACTGGGAGGTCCTCCTCCGCGCCCGGGCCATCGAGAACCTCTGCTACGTCGTCGCCCCCGCGCAGGTGGGGCGCCACTCGGCCAACCGGCTCACCTACGGGAACGCGATGGTCGTCGACCCCTGGGGCACGGTGCTCGCCCGCTGCCCGGACGGCGAGGGGGTCTGCGTGGCCCGTTTCGACCTCGCGCGGATGGAGAAGGCCCGCCAGGAGCTGCCCGCGCTGAAGCACCGTCGGCTGTAATTCCGGGATCTTGGCGGCGATGCACCCCCAGTCCGGGGGACACACGCCCTGGTGACACCCGACCCCACGTCTACCTACACTCGACTCGGCCGCCTAAGGTCTCCTCAGGAGACACGACGAGCCGATGGCGCCACTCTTCCTCAGGTCCTGGATCGCGGTTCCCCTGCTCGCCCTCGCGGCCTGCGGTGGCCTCCAGCCCGAGCCGACCGCGACGCCGGACTTCGTGATCCGGGACGCGGCCGTCGTCATCCAGTCCGACGCCGCGTTCACCCGCAGCGCCGACTTCCCGGCCCGGGTCGAGAGCACGCTCCAGGCGGCCCTCGGGTACTGGGGCGGGAACTGGTCGCACCTCTCCGGGACCACCATCATCTTCGAGGGCAAGTCGCACGTCGCCTGCGCCGGGAACGACGGCTCCACCGGTTGCTACGACGGCGACATCCGGCTGAGCACGCTCGACGCCGGGCGCACCGTCTCCTGCGTGGAGGCCACGGTGCTCGTCCACGAGGTCGGGCACGCGGTGATCGGCGACGCCGGCCACGCCGACCCGCGCTGGATGGACTTCAACGCGCTCGCCGAGGTCCTGGTCGGGCGCCCCGGCTACGACGCCTCCGGCACGACCTCGTGCGATCCGGTGGCGAACGTGTGGCGCCACCCGCCGCGCGGCTGAACGGTTACACGGACCGCTTGCGGAACCGGGCGGCGGCCATCCCGAAGATGGTCACGCCGAAGAGCGTCAGCGCCACCAGCTGTGGCCAGAGGTCGACGAACCCGGCCCCCTTCATCATGTTGGCGCGGGCGATCTCCTGGAAGTAGCGCAGCGGGTTGGCGTAGGTCATCCACTGCATCCAGCGCGGCATCGAGTCGACGGGCGTCATGATCCCGGAGAGCAGCATGGCCGGCAGCGTGAAGAGGAAGCCCCCCAGGAACGCCTGCTGCTGGTTCGCCGAGATGGTCGAGATGAGCAGCCCCACGCCCAGGGTGGAGAGCAGGTAGAGGAGCGTCGCGAGCGCCATCACCGACAGGTTTCCCCGCAGCGGGACGCCGAAGACCCAGGTGCCGACGGTGACGAGGAGCAGCACGTCGAAGAAGCCGATGAAGACGAAGGGGGTCATCTTCGCGGCGAGCAGCACCGACGCCGGGACGGGCGTCACCGCCACCTGCTCCAGGGTGCCCTGCTCCCGCTCGCGCGCCAGCCCCATCGCGGTGACCAGCGTGGTGACGACCACGAGCAGCATGGCCGCGATGCCGGGGACGATGTAGGGCGCGCTCTTGAGCCCGGGGTTGTAGTAGAGCCGCGGCACCACCTCGATGCGGGGCGGAGGGGCCACGCCGGCCGCCCTGGCCCGCTCGGCCGCGCGCCGCAGGGCGTCCTCCCCGAAGTAGCGGGAGACGGCGCCGGCGGCGACGTTGGACCGGTTGGGGTCGGTGCCGTCGAGGATCATCTGGACCTGGGCCGGCCGCCCGGCCGCCACGTCGGCGCCGAATCGGGGAGGGATGACCAGCACCGCCGCCGCGTCGCCGCGGTCGAGCGCGTCGGCCCCCTGCTCGGCGCTGTCGGCGCCCCCGGCGAAGCGCAGCGTCCCGTCGGCGAGCACCCGGCGAAGGTGGGTCCGGCTCTCCTGGCTGCGGTCCTGGTCGGCGACCACGGTGGGCACCCGGTCGACGTCGAAGTCCACCGCGAAGCCCAGGACCAGCGTCTGCAGGAAGGGCGCGAAGATCAGCATGAACATGACGCGCCGGTCCCGGAGCGTCTGGAGGACCTCCTTGCGCACCACGGCGGCGTACTGGATCCAGGCCCGGGCCGGGCGCCGCTCCGCGCTCACGCGATCCTCCTCTTGAAGCGGAAGGTGGCCAGCGCCACGATCACCACCGCGAAGATCAGCATGGCGAGCAGGTCGGGCCAGACCCGCGAGAATCCGTTCCCCTTGAGCAGGATCTGCCGGAGCGCGTCCACCATGTACCGGGCGGGCACGATCCGCGAGAGCAGGCGCAGCACCGCCGGCATGTTGTCGATGGGGACGAGCATGCCGGAGAGGAGCAGCGACGGGAGCAGGGACGAGAGGCTCCCGGCCTGGGTGGCCACGAGCTGGTTCTTCGCCAGCACCGAGATGAGGAGCCCCTGGCCCAGCATCCCGGCCAGGAAGAGGGTCCCGGCCAGGATGACGAGGAGCGGGCTTCCCAGGATGGGCACGTCGAAGACGTTGGTCCCGACCCCCAGGACGAGCAGGAGCTGGATGAGGCCGACCACCAGGTAGGGCAACAGCTTGCCCAGCACGATCTCGAGCCGGCTCACCGGCGAGGCGAAGAGCTGCTCCATGGAGCCCCGCTCCCACTCGCCGGCCACGGTGAGCGCGGTGAGCAGGACCGCGCTGATGGCCATGAGGTAGGCGGCCAGCCCGGGCACGATGAAGACCGCCGAGCGGGCCTCCGGGTTGTAGCGGGAGGACACCTTCACTTGAAGTGGAGGAGCGGCGGAGATGCCCGGGGCCGTCGCCACCCGCCGGCTCTCGGAGAGGGCGATGGCGTCCGCCTTGTTGAGGACCTGGCTGGCGGTGACCGGATCGGCGGCGTCGAGGAGGAGCTGGGCCCGGGCCGGCCCGCCCCGCGCCAGGTCCTTCTCGTAGCCCTGGGGGACGACCAGGATGGCCTGCGCCCGGTGGCGGCGGAAGGTGGTGTCGGCGTCGTCGGCGTCGGCCCCGCCCACCGGCCGGAACTCGTGGTTCTCGGTGAAGGCCTGGGCCAGCCTGCGCGAGGCCTCGGTGCGGTCCATGTCCGAGATGGCGAGGGGGATCCGGTCGACGTCGAAGCTCACCCCGTAGCCGAAGAGGAGCAGCATCACGACGGGCATGGCGAGCGCCAGCAGCAGGGTCCGGGGATCGCGCCGGATGTGGAGGATCTCCTTCCAGGCGATGGCGCCCACGCGAGCGAGGAACCGCCCGGCTCCGCTTCCGGCCAGCGTCACGGCGCCACCTCCTGCGCCGCCTGCGCCTCCGCGCCCCGCCCCACCACCGCGAGGAACACGTCCTCGAGGGTGGGCTCGGCCACCTCCACCGAGACACCCTCCCCTCCGCTCGTCTCGAGCACGGCCCGGACGGCCTCGCCGCTCCATGCCGCCGGGTCGACGCGCAGGTGGAGCCCGGCCCCGAAGGGCTCGGCGGCCCGGACCCCGGGGCGGGTGCGAAGATCCGCCGCGCCGGCCGTCAGGTTCCGGCCGCGGACCAGGAGGACGCGATCGGGGACCCAGGTCCGCTTCAGCTCGGCCGGGGTGTCGAGGGCCACCAGCCGGCCGTCCACCATGAGGCCGATCCGGCGGCAGTACTTGGCCTCGTACAGGTAGTGAGTGGGGACGAAGACCG
>JBAXVO010000139.1:0-8755 GCA_037129355.1 Deltaproteobacteria bacterium
CCGGGGACGTCAGGGCTCGAGCTGGATCTCGCCGGCCCGCTCGGGCCGGAGCCCCACCATTCCCGCGTAGGCGGCACGGATGCGCGCCATGTCGGCGGCGCGGTCCCCGGTCATCCTCACGTACTCCCGGAGCCCCACCGTCCGGGTCCGGTAGTCGATGAAGGCGAGCCCCACCGGGACATCGGCCTCGAGGGCCAGCCGGTAGAAGCCGGACTTCCAGTGGGAGACGTGGGAGCGCGTGCCCTCCGGGGCGATGGCGAGCCACATCCAGTCCCGGCGGCGGTACTCGGCCAGCAGCTGGCCGATGAGGCCGGTGCGCTCGCGGCGGTTGGCCGGGATCCCCCCCATGCGCCGGAGCAGGACCCCCATCGGCCAGCGGAAGAGCGTGTCCTTCCCCACGAAGGCGATCGGGATCGCCATGACCAGCCGGGTCAGGTAGCCCACGGGGAAGTCCCAGTTGGACGTATGGGGGTAGACGACGATGATCCCCTTCGGGCCGGGCGGGGGCACCACCTCGACGCGCCAGCCGAAGAGCTTCAGGATCCAGGTGGCCATCGCGGCGATCACCGTGCCATCCTACTCCTCCGTGGGCTCCGCGTTCACACCCTTCCAGCTCGGCCGGCTCCGCCTTCGCAACCGGTTCGTGAAGCCGGCCACCTTCGAGGGCATGTGCCCGGGGGGGCTCGTCTCCGACGCCCTGGTGGCCCACCACCGGGAGGTGGCGGCCGGAGGCACCGCGCTCACCACGGTGGCCTACGCCTCCATCTCGCCGGACGGGAGGAGCTACCCCACGCAGATCCTGGTCCGGCCGGAGGCCGCCCCCGGGCTCTCCCGGCTCGCCGACGCCGTCCACCGGGAGGGAGCGGCGGTGGCGCTCCAGATCGGCCACTGCGGCGACTTCGCCAACCCGCGGGTCATCGGCGGACGCCCCATGGGCGCCTCGCGGCGCTTCAGCACCTACGGCCTCACCTTCGTGCGCCCGGCGACCGGGGAGGACCTGGCCCGGGTGGTGGCCGACTTCGCCACGGCGGCGCGCATCGCCCGGGACGCGGGGATCGACGCCGTCGAGCTCCACTTCGGCCACGGGTACCTCGTCTCCCAGTTCCTCTCGCCGTTCACCAACCGGCGCACCGACCGGTGGGGCGGCAGCCTGGAGAACCGGTCGCGCCTGGCCGTGGAGGTGCTCCGGGCCACCCGGGCGGCGGTCGGACCCGACTTCCCCCTCCTGCTCAAGGTGAACCTCCGGGACGGCTTCGCGGGCGGGCTCGAACTCGACGAGTCGGTCGAGGTGGCCCGCCGGCTCGAGGCGGAGGGGGCGACGGCGCTGGTGCTCTCCTGCGGCTTCGTCTCCCGCACGCCGCTGCACATGCTGCGGGGGGAGGTCCCGGTTCGCCGGATGGCGGCCAACCAGGAACGCTGGCACGCCCGGGTCGGGCTCACGCTCTTCGGGACCCTCCTCGTCCCGGCGGTCCCGTACACCGAGGGCTTCCTCCTCGAGGACGGGAAGGCCGTTCGTGCGGCGGTCCGCCTCCCGCTCGTGCTGCTCGGCGGGGTGAAGTCGATGGCGACGGTGGACCGGGCGCTCCAGGCCGGGTTCGAGCTGGTGGGAATGGGGCGGGCGCTCCTGCACGACCCGGCCCTCCCCCGCCGCATGGAGCGGGGCGAGGTGGCGGGATCGGGCTGCGTCCCGTGCAACGAGTGCATCGCCGAGATGGACCGCGGGGGCGTCCGCTGCACCCGCCGGGACGGCCCGTAGCGCCGTCGATCCGGATCGAAGCTGGAAACTCTACGCCCGCCCGGGATCTTCGGGGGGTCCCTCGTGGGCCGTCCGCGGCGCACCCGTTTGTCCCGCGCCGGTTCCCCCGGCTCGTGCCTCTGCTGTTCCCATGACCGACACCATCCGCAAGGACAGCAGCCCCCTCCCCCGCGGGGAGGCCCTGCTCCACGACCCCCTCCTCAACAAGGGAACCGCCTTCACCCCCGCCGAGCGCCACGCCCTGGGACTCGACGGGCTCCTTCCTCCCCACGTCCACCGGCTCGAGGAGCAGGTGGCCCGGGTGATGGACAACTACCGGAACAAGCAGACCGACCTGGAGCGCTACATCCACCTCGTCAGCCTGCAGGACCGGAACGAGACCCTCTTCTACCGGGTGGTGGTGGATCACATCGAGGAGATGATGCCCATCATCTACACGCCCACGGTGGGGCAGGCCTGCCAGCAGTGGGGGCACCTCTTCCGCCGGCCGCGCGGCCTCTACGTCTCCTGGGAGGATCGGGGGAAGGTGGAGGCCGTGCTGCGCAACTGGCCGCTCCCCGACGTGCGCGTCATCGTCGTCACCGACGGTGAACGGATCCTGGGGCTCGGCGACCAGGGAGTGGGCGGCATGGGCATCCCGGTGGGGAAGCTCTCCCTCTACACCGCCTGCGCGGGGATCGACCCTGCCCACACCCTTCCCATCATGCTCGACGTGGGGACCGAGAACGAGGGCTACCTGCGGGACCCGCTCTACATGGGGCTACGCCAGAAGCGCATCCGCGCCGCCCCCTACGACGCCTTCGTGGCCGAGTTCGTCGAGGCGGTGAAGCGGGTCTTCCCGCGCGCCCTCCTCCAGTTCGAGGACTTCGGGAACCAGAACGCCTTCCGGCTCCTGGAGCAGTGGCGGGAGCGGGTCTGCACCTTCAACGACGACATCCAGGGCACCGCGGCGGTCACCCTGGCCGGGCTCTACTCGGCGCTGCGCCTGACCGGGAAGAAGCTGGGGGAGCAGCGGCTCCTCTTCCTGGGGGCCGGCGAGGCCGGCATCGGCATCGGCGACCTGATCGTGTCGGCCATGATGGACGAGGGGGCCACCCAGGAGGAGGCGCGCCGCCGTTGCTCCTTCGTGGACAGCCATGGACTCGTGGTGAAGAGCCGGACGGGGCTGGCCGAGCACAAGCTGCGCTTCGCCCATGACCTGCCGCCCGCGCCCGACTTCCACGCGGCGCTGGAGGCGATCCGCCCCACCGCCATCGTGGGGGTGTCGACGGTCCCGCGTTCCTTCGACCAGCGGGTCATCGAGACGATGTCGCGGATGAACGAGCGCCCCATCGTCTTCGCGCTCTCCAACCCGACCTCCAAGTCGGAGTGCAGCGCCGAGGAGGCCTACCGGTGGTCGGGAGGCCGGGCCATCTTCGCGAGCGGGAGCCCCTTCCCTCCCTGCCACCTGGACGGCAAGCCCTACGTGGCCGGCCAGGGAAACAACTCCTACATCTTCCCGGGCGTGGGGCTCGGGGTGGTGGCCTGCCAGGCCCGCCTGGTCACCGACCGGATGTTCGCGGCGGCGGCTCGCACGCTGGCCTCGCTCGTCCTCCCCTCGGACCTGGAGCTGGGGCGGATCTACCCGTCCCTGACCCGGATCCGCGAGGTCTCCGCCCACATCGGCGCTGCCGTGGCCGAGGTGGCCTTCCAGGACGGTCTGGCGGGCATCCAGCGGCCGGCGGATCTGCTCGCCCTGGTGCGGGCGACGATGTGGCAGCCGGAATACCGGACGTACGCGTAGCCGCGGCCGGTCCTACTCCCGGGCGGCGGGGAGCTCGACGACGAAGCGGGCCCCCTTCGCCGCGGCGTCGAGCCAGAGCTTCCCGCCCTGGGCCTCGGCGAGCGCCCGGGCGATGGCGAGCCCGAGCCCGAAGCCGCTGGCCGGGGCGCCCTCGCGGCTGAAACGCTCGAAGACGCGATCCCGGATCGAGTCCGGGACGCCGTTCCCGTCGTCGCTCACCGCGACGAGGACCCGGCCCGGCCTCGCCTCCAGCGCGACCTCGACGTTGGTCCCTCCGTGCCGGAACGCGTTGTCGAGCAGGTTGTCGAGGACCCGGCCGGCGAGCAGCGGGTCGCCGAGCGCGGTGGCGGGCGCCAGGCGGAGGGTGAGGCGCCGGTCGGCGCCCGGGTGGGCCACGATGGCCCGGTCGGCGGCCAGCCGCGCCGCGCGCGCCAGGTCGAAGCGGATGGCGTCGGCGTCGAGGGTGCCGGCGTCGGCCCGGGCGAGCGCGAGGAGCATCTCGACGAGCCGGCTCAGCCGCTGCACCTCCTCCTCCACCACCTGCAGCGCGACCCGGTACTCCTCGGGGCTCCGCTCCCGGCGCAGCGTCACCTGCACCTCGCCCAGCATGGCGGTGAGCGGCGTGCGCAGCTCGTGGGCCGCGTTGGCGCTGAAGGCCCGGGCCCGGCTGGCGGCGTCGGCCTGGGCCCGGAGGAGCTCGTTCGTCACCCCGGCCAGCTCGTCCCACTCGTCGCCGATCCCGCGCACCGGGAGCTGGAGCTCGCCCTCGCCGCGGAGCGCCCGGCGGGCACGGGCCGCGGCCTCGTGCATGGGGGCGAGCGCCCGCCTGGCCAGCCACAGCCCGAGGAGCGCCGCGCCGGCCACCACGACCGGGGAGACGAGCAGCATGGCGACGCCGAACTTCCGCGCGTCCTGGAGGTCGTCCCCGACCCAGCCGCGGGCCTCGGCCTCACCCCCGCCGAAGCTGACCCGCTCGTTGTGGTCGTGGACCCAGATGGCGATGGCGGTGGCGGACCCGAACACGAGGGCGGTCGCGAGGACGGCGGCCGCGAAGGCCGCCGCCAGGCGGCCCCGGAGGGTCCGCAGCAACCTCACGGTCCGGGCCTCATCTCGTACCCGACCCCACGGATGGTGTGGATGAGCGGGTGCGAGAAGGGCTCGTCGACCTTCTTCCGGAGGTAGCGGATGTAGACCTCGACCACGTTGGAGAAGGTGTCGTAGTCGTGCTCCCACACCGCCTCGACGATGCGGGTCCGGGACGCCGGCTCGCCGACCCGCTCCATCAGGAACTGGAGGAGGGCGAACTCCCGGGCGGTCAGCCGGATGGGCTGGCCGGCGCGGGTCACCTTGTGCTGCACCGGATCGAGGACCAGGTCGGCGCAGGTGAGGATGGGGCTGGCCCGCCCGCCGGCCCGGCGCAGGACGGCGCGGAGGCGCGCCACCAGCTCGTCGAAGGCGAAGGGCTTCACCACGTAGTCGTCGGCGCCGGCGTTGAGCGCCGCCACCCGGTCGTCGACGGCGTCCCGCGCCGTGACCATGACCACCGGGACGACCTCGCCCCGGTCGCGCCAGCGCCGGAGCAGGTCGAGGCCGGACGCCCCGGGGAGCGTCCAGTCGAGCAGGACCACCTCGACCCCGCCGGCGGCGAGCGCCGTCTCGGCCGCGGCGCCGTCGCCCACCGCGTGGACGGTGTAGCCCTCCTCGGTGAGCCCTCGTTCCACGAACGACAGGACGCGCTTCTCGTCTTCCACCACGAGTACGGACATGGGATGGAGAGATAGCACTTCGTGAGCGATTCGCATCCCCCATCGAATGAGAAGAACTTAATCGCCCTCTCACGGCCGGTTCACCATGAACGCGGTACACGATGGATCGTCGTGCGTGCCGTGCCGGACGATTCATCGTCCGGTGGCTCGTCGGGTGCCCTCCCCGGCGGGTCGTCAGCGGAGATGGGGCCGGATCCCCCTCCCCCAGGCCCCGCCTCCGCTGGCCTTTTCACCATCCGTCACCTGGCGTCGTACCTGCCGTGGATGGCGTCGGCCTTGAGCCCGCCCGGGTGGCAGACCTTGCACGTGGCCAGGTTCAGGGTCTCGGTCTTGATCTTCAGGTGGCAGCCGCGACACTGGTCGTGGAAGAGGACGCTGCGGATGTCGATGGCCCCGTCCGGCTTCAGGGTCGCCAGCGTCCGGGCCTTCTTGCCCCCGTACTCCCGCTCCGGGGCCCCCAGCGGGACGTGGCACAGGGTGCAGCGCATGTCCGGAAGGGGCTCCCCCGGCTCGTCCGCGGCGAGGGTGTGGTGGCAGTCCTTGCATCGGATCGCCGCCCCGTCGGGCATCCGGTAGCTGGACGCGTGTCGCTGGTGGGTGAAGGCCACCGGACCGAGCTTGCCGGGGATGTGGGAGAGGACCATCTCCTCCTTCCCCGCCGGGACCTGCGCGGAGAAGGCGAGCGCGAGGAGCCCCGGGAGCAGGGGAGAGGCCATCCTCCCTCTGTAGCGGGGACCGCTCCTCCCGTCCGCGGTATCTTCGACCGCGCCATGCCCAACGCCCTCCTCGACGACCGCGGACTCTCCTTCGTCCTCTACGACGTGCTCGACGCCGGCGCGCTGGCCCGGCTGCCCCACTTCTCCGACCACGGCCGCGAGACCTTCGACGCCTGGATCGACCTGTGCCGGCGCTTCGCCCGCGACGTCCTCTACCCGTCCTACCGTCCGCTCGACGCCGAGCCCCCCGTCCTCCGGGACGGCGCGGTCCGGGTCCACCCGCTGCTCCAGGAGATCTGGCCGCGGCTCCGCGAGCTCGGGGTCATCTCGGCGGCGCGGCCGTTCGACGCCGGCGGCCAGCAGCTCCCCGCCACCATCGCGCTCGCCGCGAACCTCTACCTCCAGGCCGGAAACTGCGCGGCCTACGGCTTCGCCGGCCTGACGAGCGGCGCGGCCCACCTCGTGGAGGCCTTCGGCTCGGCGGCGCTGCGCGACCGCTGGCTCGCCCCCATGCACGAGGGGGCCTGCACCGGGACCATGGCGCTGACCGAGCCGCAGGCCGGCTCCAGCCTGGCCGACGTCCGCGTCCGGGCCACCCCCGCGGGCGACCACCACCTCCTCTCCGGGTCGAAGATCTTCATCTCCGGCGGGGACCACGACCTCACCCCGAACATCGTGCACATGGTGCTGGCGCGCATCGACGGCGCCCCCCCGGGAACGAAGGGGGTGAGCCTCTTCCTCGTCCCGAAGCTCCGGCCGGCCGGGAGCGGCGGCCTCGAGCCGAACGACGTCCGGGTGCCCGGGCTCATCCACAAGATCGGCTGGAGGGGGCTGCCCAGCGTCATCCTGGCCCTCGGCGAATCCGGCGACTGCCACGGCTGGCTGGTGGGGGAGCCGGGGCGGGGGCTCGCCCACATGTTCCAGATGATGAACGAGGCCCGCATCATGATCGGCGCGAACGGCGTGGCCACGGCGTCGGTGGCCTATCTGGAGTCGCTGGAATACGCGCGCGAGCGCCCCCAGGGGCGTCCGCTGACCGACCGCAACCCGCTCTCCCCCCAGGTCCCCATCTTCGAGCACGCCGACGTCCGGCGGATGCTGCTCCGGCAGAAGGCCATCGTCGAGGGGGGGCTGGCGCTCGTGCTGCAGGCCGCGCTCCAGGCCGACCGGGCGTCCCACGCCGCCACGCCGGAGGAGCGGCGCCGCGCCCAGCTCCTCCTCGACCTGCTCACGCCGGTGGCCAAGACCTTCCCGGCCGAGAAGGGGTTCGAGTCGAACGCGCTGGCCGTCCAGATCCACGGAGGGTACGGGTACTCGAGCGAGTACCTGGTGGAGGCCTGGCTGCGGGACCAGAAGCTCAACTCGATCCACGAGGGGACCACCGGCATCCAGGGGCTCGACCTGCTGGGCCGGAAGGTGGTGGCGGAGGGAGGCGGGGCGCTGCGCATCCTCGGCGAGGAGGTCGAGGCGGCCTGCGTCCGGGCCGAGCGGGCCGGGGTCGATCCGTCCTGGACCGCCGGGCTGCGCGGGGCCACCGCCGAGGTGGGCGCGCTCACCATGGAACTCGCCGGCCGCGGCCTCGCCGGCGATCCGGAGGCGATGCTGCTCCACTCCTCCGACTTCCTCGAGCTCTTCTCCACCGTGGTGGTGGCCTGGATGTGGATGCTCCAGGCCGCGGCCGCGCGGGAGGGGCTCGCCTCCGGCCGGGGCGCCCCCGACCTGCTCCACGGGAAGCTCGCCGCCGCGGCCTACTGGCTCCGCTTCGAGCTGCCGCGCATCGCCCCGCTCCTGGCCACCTGCCGGGACGGGGAGGACAGCTACGCGCGGGTGCGCCCGGAGTGGTTCTAGCTGGCTACCGCGCGCCCTCGATCTCCCGCGCGCGCGCGGAGGCCTCGGAGGCGGTGAGCGGGTCCCGCATGCGCTCGGCCATCCGGGCCAGCTGCCGGTGGGCCTCGGCGTCGCCGGTGATGTCGTAGATGGCGATGGCGTTCCCGGCCCAGCGCCAGGGGGTGCGGTCGCGCAGCCAGGCGTGCAGGTCCGGCTCGGAGACGTAGGCGTCGACGAGGCAGGTCGCCGACACGGCCAGGAGCTCGCGTCCCCCCGGATCGGGACCGTCGCGACGGGGCGCGGGGATCACCGCACCGGAGCGGAAGCGCCAGTCCTGGATCTTCCGGTAGCGGTCCACCCCATGGGCCGGGGGGAAGGCCGTGCCCATGTAGTCGAGCCAGAGCCGCCGGACCGGGACCTCCCCCAGGATGGCGGCGAGCTGCGGCAGCGACTGGCCCCAGTCGACGTTCGAGTCGGTGAGCAGGCGCCAGGTCCGCGTGGGGCCGCCGGCGGCCTCGTTCGAGTAGGTGATGGCGTCGGGGTGCACCAGGAGGATCGCGGCCGCCATCCAGGCGAGGAGTCCCGCGGCGGCCACCTTCCCGGCCAGGTTCCTCGCCAGCGTCGCCAGCGCCGCTCCCCCGGCCACGGCCAGGAAGGGGGTCGCCGGGAGGAGCTGGCGGACGCCGTTGCAGATGCCGGCCACCATGCCGACCGCGAGCAGGACGACAGGCGTCGCCAGCACCATCACCGCCACCTCGGGCGTGCGGCGGATCCGCGAGGCCACGAGGAGGACGCCGGCGCCGGTGGCGAGGAGGAGCGCGATGGGGGTCTTCACCAGCCAGGCCAGGGGGAAGAACCAGGCCCAGCACTGCATGGACTGCTTCCCGAGCATCCAGGTGGCGTGCCC
>JBAXVO010000014.1:0-26354 GCA_037129355.1 Deltaproteobacteria bacterium
GGGCGCCCCGCAATTCCGGGGGGTTGGGGGCGCCCCCTGTCGGGTTTCCCCGACGAGCCGCCGTCAGGAGGCGACGGGGTAGTCGGTGTAGCCCTTCGGCCCGGGCGTGTAGAAGGTGGCGAAGTCGGGCGGGTTCAGGGGGAGCCCCAGTTCGAACCGCCGGATCAGGTCGGCGTTGGCGAGGAAGGGGCGGCCGAAGGCGATGAGGTCCGCCTTCCCCGCGTCGAGCGCCGCCTCGGCCCCGGCCCGGTCGAAGCCGCCGGCCAGGATGAGGGTCCGCGGCCACGCGGCCCGGAGGTCGGCCTTGAGCGCGTCGGGAACCTTCGGCGCACCCAGGGCGGAGTGGTCGACGATGTGGACGTACTGGATCCCGGTTCCGGCGAGCTCCTTCACGAGCCGGCGGTGGGTCTCGTCGGTCTCCGGGTAGGCGGTCATCCCGGCGTTCACGCCGTGGGGTGAGAGGCGAATGCCCACCCGCTCGCCGCCGATGGCGGCGGCCGCGGCCCGGGCCACCTCGACCGCGAAGCGGATCCGCTTCTCGATCGAGCCGCCCCAGTCGTCGGTGCGCTGGTTGGTGTTCGGGCTGATGAACTGCTCGATGAGGTAGCCGTTGGCCCCGTGCAGCTCGACGCCGTCGAAGCCGGCCGCGACGGCGTTCCGGGACGCGGTCACGAACTCCTCGATGGCGGCGCGCACCTCCGCGTCCGTCATGGCGCGGGGAACGGGGTGGGGCTGCATCCCCTTGGCGTCGGTGTACATCTCGCCGGGCGCGACCACCGCGCTCGGGGCCAGCACCTCGCCGCCGGCGGGGAGGTTGAGCGGATGACCCACGCGCCCGGTGTGCATGAGCTGCGCGAAGATGGTGCCTCCGCGGGCGTGGACGGCGTCGGTGACGAGCTTCCACCCGGCGACCTGCTCCTTCGACCAGAGTCCGGGGATGCGCGGGTAGCCGAGGCCGTTCGGCGACGGGGAGACCCCCTCGGTCACGATGAGCCCCGCGTCGGCGCGCTGGCCGTAGTATTCGGCCATGAGCGCGGTCGGGACCCCGCCGGCGACGGTGCGGCTCCGGGTCATGGGGGCCATCACCAGGTGGTTCGCGAGCTTGCGGGAACCGAGGGTGGTGGGGCGGAACAGCGTGTCTTCAGGCATGCGTCTCTCCTCTTGTCGTGGAAATGGCCCGCCGGAGATCGGCGAGCGTCACCTTGCGAAGCGAGTCCTTGAGTTGCCGCTCCGCTCCGGAGCGGAGCGCGTCCAGGTAGCCGGCGACGGCGAGGGCGGTCGGGCAGCGGGGGTTCGGTCCGGCGGGATGGCCGGCGAAGAGCGGCTCGCCGTCGTCCACCGCCTCCCAGATGCAGCGCAGCGTGATGCGCGACGGGGGCCTGGCCAGGGCCACCCCGCCCTTCGGGCCCCGGCGGATCTCGACGAGTCCGGCGCGGCGGAGATCGGCGAGGACCCGGCGGACCACGACCGGGTGGGTCCGCACGCTGCGCGCGATGGTGCTCGAGCTGAGAACGCCACCGGGGTGGCGCTCCCCCTCGCAGGCGAGCATCCCGAGCGCGTGAACGGCCATGGTGAAGTGACTCGTCATATGAAACCGTTGCAGTTACATATGAGCCGACCCGGCGGCGCGCAAGTCGATCTCCGGTGGGCCCTACCCGAAAGGCCCGTTGCCACCTGCCGTGCGGACGCGCCCAAGATGGTCCCGGGGCCGGTCCCCGGGGGTGGTCATGACTCGTACGACGCTCGTCTCTCTCCTGTGGCTCGCGGCCTCGCTGGGTTGCTCCGGAGGCGCCGCGGCTCCGGAACTGGAGCCGCTCACCTTCTCGGCGAACCCCCCGCTCTCGGCTGCGGGGGGCGCCCCCCTGGCGGTGGACGCCCCGGGCGAGATCCGCCTCACCTTCGGCGAGCCGCTCCTCGGCGCGACGGTCCAGGGCGCGGTGCGGCTGCAGGCGGCCCGGCCCGGAGGGGTGTGGGTCGACGAGCCGCCGGTGGACGTCGCCTGGGACCCGGACCGCCCCGCGGAGGTCGTCGTCCGTGCACGGGACGGCCGCCCGCTCCCCGCCGGCGAGGGGTTCCGCCTCACCGTCGGCTCCGGGATCCGCTCCCGGCTGGGGAGGCGCCTCGCCACCGACACGGTCGGGTACTTCGCGACCGACCACGCCTTCGTCCTCGGCCCGAACCCTCTCGTCGGGGACGTGGCGGAGCGATCGGTGATCTACGCCATCAGCGACATCCACATGGGCGACGGGCGGAGCATCTCGGAGGGCTACGGCTGGCTCATCCAGAACCAGGACGCGGTCCGGGAGTTCCTCGCCCTCGCCGGGCAGTCCCCCGACCTGAAGGAGCTGGTCATCGCCGGCGACCTGTTCGACGAGTGGGTCTCGCCCATGATCACGACCCCCCTCGGCGGCGGCACCGAGGCGGAGTTCGTCGCCTCCATCGCGCGGGCCAATCCCGGCATCGTCTCGGCGATGAACGATCTCGTGCAGGGCGGCCAGGTCCGCGTCACCTACGTCCCCGGCAACCACGACATGCTGGTGCAGCGGACCGAGGTGGAGGCGGTCTTCCCGGGCATCCTCCAGGCGCGGGACGCGTCCTCGAAGGGGCTCGGGGCCTACTCGCCGCCGGAGCACCCGGAGATGGTCTTCGAGCACGGTCACCGCTGGGACTTCTTCAACGCGCCCGATCCGATCTCGAACCAGGACATCACGGGCGGCGGCTCCATCCTGCCCCCGGGGTTCTTCGTCTCGAAGATCGCGGCCACCTCCGAGCAGGACTTCCCGAAGCTCCGCGGGCTCCTCGCGCCACCGCCCACGGCGTCGCTCTCGGCCACGGCCTCCGGCACGGGCGAGTACGTCCTGTACGGCCTCGCCTGGGGCGCGGTGATGATCGGACGCCCGGTGAAGGCGAACTGGAAGGACCGGATCATCGCCACCGGCATCGACGGGTACACGGCGCCCTACGCCATCGACGACTTCATCCCGTACCTCGGGAGCGGCGGCCTCGACGTGAACGTGTACAAGCGCATCGAGGCCACCTGGGACGAGCGGCAGGCCGCGAACGGGGTGCAGGTCCCGGTCCCGAAGGCGATCGCGATGATCGCCTCGGCCCTGGGGCAGGGCATCGACCTGCAGGCCGAGAGCCAGTACTTCAAGAACCCGCTCTCCACGAAGCGGGTCGTGGTCTTCGGCCACACCCATGACGTGAGGCTCACCCCCTCGGTCAACCTGAGGGGGCTCGGCGCGGTCTACGCCAACTCGGGGACCTGGGTCGACCAGGTGGACAAGAAGGGCTCGAAGATGACCTTCGTCGTCATCGTCCCGCGGCGGGCGGGGAGCGTCGTGACCACCGTCTCCACCTGGGAGTTCCGGCCCGGCCAGCCCCCGGTGAAGCTCGACTCCGCGGCGCTCATCGACTGAGCCGCGCTGCCAGCGCCTAATTCGTCTTCACCCTCTCGAGCTTGATGGCCACGGCCTCGACGTAGGTCGCAAGCAGCTTGTCGCCGACCTTCAACCCGTCGATCTTCACCCCGGGACCGGCCTTCACCTTGTAGAGGTTCTCCCCCGGCGACTGGAGGGTGACCACCCGCTTCTTGGCGTTGATCGCGACGACGGTCACGGTCCCCTGCACGCCCATGGCGCGCGCCCCGACCTCGGCCGCTCCGCCTCCGGCCCGTTCTCCGACCGCCACCGCCGTCGGGGGCACGAACTCGGTCCCCGGCGGCTGGAACTCGAGTACGAGCCCCTGGTCGAGGTCGATCACGACGGTGTCGCCGGCCCTGAAGTCCCTGAGCCGCTTCACCTCCGGCCCGACCTTCATGGTCTCGATCCCACCCAGGTCGTTCTGCAGGGTGATGATCCGCCGCTCCGGATCGACGGCGTAGACGGTGGCGGTGACCCGCAGGGTCCGTTTCGCCTCGACCTTTCCGGGCGTCCCGGTGGGCTTCATCTCCACGGGACCCCGGTTCGTCAGGGGCGGCGCGGCCGGCGGCGCCTGGGGCGGGGTCTGGGCCCGGGCGCCGGAGGAGACGAGGAGGGCAGCGAGCGGAACGGCGATCAGGATCCTCATCGGGGCGCTCCTTCGTTCGTGGAATCAGTCGGCAGCGGGCCGAGCGGGGGGCCGCCCGGGGCCTGGTCGAGGTCACTGACCCAGGCCACGAGGAGGGTCCAGGCCACGGCGAGCAGGACCGGGCCGACGAAGAGCCCGACCACGCCGAAGGCCAGCACCCCGCCGAGCACGCCCGACAGGATGAGGAGGATCGGCAGGTCGGCCCCCTTCTTGATGAGCACCGGGCGCAGCACGTTGTCGAGGGTCACGGCCACGAGCCCGAAGACGAGGAGGACGGTGCCGCGCACCGCCGATCCACTGGAGTAGAGCCAGATGATCGCGGGGGCCATCACCAGGAGCGGGCCGAGCTGGGCGATGCAGAGGACGAAGACGATGGCCGCGAGGAGCCCCGCGTGGGGGACTCCGGCGGCGAACAGTCCGACCCCCGAGATGAGGGTCTGGGCCAGCGCGGTGACGACGATCCCCAGCGCCACGGCCCGGACCGCGCGGGCGGCGAGGCGTCCCGAGTTCTCGCCGCGCTCTCCGGCGAGGCGGCGCAGGAACCGCAGGACCCCGTTCGCCGCCGTCTCCCCCGAGGCGTAGAGGATGCCCGAGACGAACACGGTGAGCAGGAGCTGGATCACGGTGCTCCCGAACCCGCCCGCCCGCTCGGCCACCCACTTGGCGGCATCCTTCATGTAGGGCTGCAGCCTGGCCAGGAGCGACTCGGGATCGCCGGCGAACCCTCGCCACTGCTCCGCCAGCCTGGAGCCCAGCACGGGGATGCGCTCCAGCCAGGCCGGGGGCGGAGGGAGCCCGCTCTCGGAGAGGGAGCGCACGAACTGGCTCACCCGGTAGGAGTTGTTCGCCATGGTCGAGATGCCGAGCCAGGTCGGGACGACGAGGAGGGTCACCAGCCCGATCACCATCACGGCCACCGCCGGTCCGCGGCGCCCCCCGAGGCGTCGCTGGATGGAGGCCATGATGGGCCAGGTGGCGATGACGATCATCGCCGCCCAGATCACGGCGGCGACGAAGGGCATCAGGATCCACACGCAGGCGGCGATCATGGCGACCAGCGTCAGGACCCCCAGCGTGATGCGCGGCAGGTCGGATGCTGGATGGCGTTCGTTCATGGCGTCCTCGATCGGGACCATACCACCCAGGCTTCGTCGTGGACCCGCACGTCGGGGTAGCCGAGCCAGCGAAGGAGGAAGAAGGCGTCGGAGGCGGCGATGCCGGTGTCGCAGGTGGTGACGATGGTCTTGTCGGGCGTGATGCCCTTCGTCCGGAGCATCCAGAGCAGCTCGACGGGAGGCTTGAGCGCACCGTTGTCCATCAGGAGGGAGCCGATGGGGAGGCTGATCGAGCCCGGGATGGCGCCGGCGCGGGCGGCCCGCTCGTGCCGGGTCGCGCCCAGGATCCGGTGGATGGCCCGGGCGTCGAGGACGATCACGCCGGGCCTGCCGAGGAGCTTCTCCAGGGTCGCCCCGTCCACGACGAACTCCGGGCGCGGCGTGCCGCGGAACTCGCGGGGCTCCCGGATGGACGGCTCGACGGTGACGGGCCCTCCGGCATCGTGCCAGCCCTCGATCCCGCCATCCAGGTAGGAGACGTGCGTTGCCCCGGCCCACTCCAGGAGGGCGGCCAGCGCGGTGGCCATGGCGCCGGCCTGGTCGTAGACGACGACGTGGTCGTCGGCCTGGATACCGGCCTTTCCGAGGATGGCGGCCACCTTCGCGTGCGGCTCGAGGACGAAGGGCTTCGTCGCGTCGGGCCCGGTGCGCAGTCCGCTCGCGAGCGGATCGAGCGAGACGGCGCCGGGCACGTGTCCCTTCGCGTACGCGTCGCGTGGGCGGGCGTCCACGACGACGACGTTCGCCTTCCCGAGGTTCGCGCCGAGCCAACGGGCATCGACCACCATCCCGCTCCGGACCTTGCTCGTGTCGATGTCGAGCCGCCGGGTCTTCGCGATCGGCTTCGGCACCTTCCCGTCGGGGACCACCACCTTCCGGTTGGCTTCCCGGTCGCCGACGCCCGTATCGGAGGAGGCGAGGAAGAGCGCCCGGTTTCCGTGGCAGTTGTTGCAGGTGGCCGCCTGCCAGGTGCGGCGCTGGACGTTGTGGGGCGAGGCGCGCTTCCAGGTGGGGACGTCGCCGAACCTCGGGAACAGGTCCTTCCCGTAGAAGTCGAACATCTCCGGGTAGGACGGAACGTGACGAACGAGCCCGTAGCGGAAGCCTGCCCCGGCGGCCTGGTCGCCGGACAGGAGACCGATCTTCAAGGTCTCCACCTCGCGGCGGTTCTGGAAGTAAGGCGTTCCCTCCGGATCCTTCCCGACGTGGCACCCGGTGCAGTTCACGTAGGTCTGGGAGTGGCACACCTGGCACTGCACCTTCCCCGCGTGGATGGCGTGGTCCCGCACCGAGCCGACTTCCAGATCCCGGTGGCAGTCGGTGCAGCGGGCCCGCTCGGGAAGCTGGTACCGACCCGGCAGGTCCGGGGGAGCCGCTGCGTGCATCTCCCTCGCCGGGTGGCAGGCGGCGCAGTCCATGCCCTTCGCCGCGTGGACGTCCCCCTGCCCCCGCTCGCCGAAGAACTCGCTGCCCACCCGACTGCCATGACAGGCGGTGCACTGCTGGATGGGGTCGGGCCGCTTCGCGAAGGCGTGCCCGTTCACGAACCCCTTCCCGGCGAACTGCGGCCGGCTCACGTGGCAACCGCCGCAACTCGTGTGGCAGGCCGAGCAGTGGTTCCGGCGCGCCTCGTCGACGTGCGGGGAGGCGCCCTTCCCGGCCCGGTTGCCGAGCACGCGGGGGAAGGTGGAGAGGGTGGCGTGAAGGGAGTTCCTGGCGGTGGCCGCGGTCTCCCCGTGGCAGTCGCCGCATGCCTTGACCGGATCGCGGACGCTGGGGGTGGCGTCGAGGCCGGCGTGGGCTCCGACCTTGTCGGCCCGGGCCGGATCACCGCCGTGGCAGCTCTCGCAGGCGAGCGCGCCGTGGGTCGTGGAAAGGAACGCCCGGGAAACCAGGACCTTCGCCTGTGGCTCCAACGGAGCCACCGAGCCACCTCAACCGGCGCCGGACTGGAGGGAGGACCTCTTCGCGGTGCTGGCGCCCAGGTTGCGGAGCAGCATCGACTCGTCGAGGTGGCAGGTGATGCAGCTCGAGGGGCCATCCGCCGCGGCCACCGACGGGTTCGCGGCCATGACGAGGAGGCCGGCCAGGATGGTGCCGGACGGCGAGATCCGGCCATGCGATCGAGACATGCCCCCTCCGGACGCTCACGAGACACCGCGCCGCGCCCGTGAGGACCCGGCAGGTGGGATGGTGTGCGCACCCGGAGGAGCCTGGCGTTGACGGATGACAAGCCGACCCAATCGAGCGCGTCGGTCCGGAGCGGCAGGATGTGGACCGTCCCGGTCGATGCATGGCGCGAAATGGGAGCCCGGGCAGGTGACTACCCGTGAAGGGGCTCGTTCCGGGCACCTGGACGGGTGCAGACTGTGGGGAGGTCACCCACGTTTCACCAGGGGGAATCATGAGCCGCCTCGATCCGAAGCTCGCCGGCTTCCTCGCACTCGTCGCATTCGCGCTCTCGTCGTCGCCGGCCGCCGCGCAGGACACCCCTGCTGCGACTTCCGCCGCGACCCCCGCACCTGCACCCACACCGGCCCCGGAGAAGATGGGGCGCGAGCTGAACGGGCACCTCTTCCCGCCCTCCCACATCCTCGACGACCCGTTCTCCTACACCGCGTTCGGGACGTTCTTCGGCCTCGGGTCGGGCAACGCCCTCGGCCCGACGCTCCTCCCCGAGCCGCCCTTCATCGATGCGAACAACGAGAAGTGGTACGGCTACACGGGGCTCGGCCTGGGGATGCTGCTCAACGTCCGGATCCTCGAGTACCTCTCGCTGCGCGCCGGCCTCATCACCACCGCCTACCTGGGCACCGGGAGCGGCGCGGCCCTCACCGTCGGAACCTCGGCCAGGATCACCGGCGACCTGGGCGTGAAGGGCAGCCTCCCGCTGGGGGACGACTTCCGGATCGCCGCCAGCGTCGACGTGAGCTACGGCCCGGTGTTCGCCCTCCTCCTCGCCGACGGGATCGCGAACGCCCTCGACCAGTGCCGGATCGACCCGGCGACCTGCCGCCTCGACCTCTCCCAGAGCTTCCAGCAGCAGGACAACGTGACCTGGATTCTCGGGCTGAGCGCCGCATGGGCCCCGACCCCCTACCTGGGCGTCGTCGGCAACCTCCAGTTCATCGCCCCCACGAAGACCGGGCAGGCCTCGATCGCCACGAACGGGGCGAACCTCGCCGCGATGGTCGACTTCGACGCCCTGCCGCTCGTGAAGTGGCTGCCCCTCGGCGTGAGCGTGGCGTACCAGCTCACCACGGGGCTCGGCGGCAACCACGTCCCCACGGCCCAGGTGGCCGGGTTCGGCTTCAACTACACCGGCCGCAAGGATCTCGCGCTCGGTCTCGAGATCGACTGGCAGTGGAGCACGCTGGAGACCCAGCAGATCTCGACGGCCACGCTCGCCTGGCTCAACCTTCGGTACTACTGGAACTGACGGCTACTTCTTCGCCGCCTTCTCGAGTTGGACCGCGACCGCCTCGACGAAGGTGGCGAGCAGGTGGTCGCCGACCTTGAGCTTCTCGAGCTTCACCTTGGGGCCGGCCTTCACCTGGTAGAGGTTCCCGCCCGGTCCCTGGAAGACCACGAAGCGGTTCGGCATGTCGATGGCGGTGACCGTCACCGTGGCCTGGACGCCGGCGGCGACGATGCCCGCGGGCGCGCTGCCGGCGCCGGCGCGATCGGCGGCCATGACGGCGGTGGGCTTCACGGCCGGGGTGCCGGCGGACTGGTACTCGAGCACCAGGTCCTGCTCGACGGCGATGACGAGGGTGTCGCCGGCGGCGAACTCTTCCAGTCGCTTCACCTCGGGGCCGACCTTGAGCGTCGCCGTCTCACCGGCCGCGTTCTGCAGGGTGACGGTGCGCGCGGCGACGTCGACGGCCTTCACCGTGGCGGTGGCGGTCGCCACGCGCTTGGCGGTGGCCTTGCCGGGGACGTCGCTCGCCTTCATCTCGAAGAATCCCTGCCCCTGCTGCTGCGGGGCCTGGGCGTGGGCGGTGCCGGCGGCCAGCGCGACGATCGACGTGACGACGAGGAGCTTTCTCATTCGGGACTCTCCGGAGTGGGGGTGGAGGACGCGCTGTCCTTCTATCCAGCGAAGGAGCCTGGCGCTACGGGAGCGGCCCATCCAGGGCGTTCCGCATCCCCTCGGCCGCCCGCGCCATGGCCTCGGCGCCGCGCCCCAGCCGGAACGGGCCGAGCCGGGGGATCCCGTCGAGCGCGACCGCCTTCAGGCCGGTGCGCTCCGGGACCCGGAGGGCCGGGCTCCCCGGCCGGCGCCAGGGCGATCGCGACGTGAGGTGGTGGTAGAGGACCCGCTCCTCCTCACCGGCTCCCTCGAGACCGGGGCGGTCGAGCACGCCGCCGTCGAGGTAGAGCCTGCCGTCGATGCGGACCGGCTGGAACAGCACCGGCAGCGCGCACGACGCGTGGATGGCCGGGGCGAGCGCCCCGCCCCGGAGGACCGTGGTCCGCCGGGCGAGGAGGTCGAACACCGAGGCCGCGAAGGGAACCCGGCAATCCTCGAAGGTCGCCGCCGGAGCGAGCGCCTCCAGGCGCCGACGGAACAGGGCGCCCCGGAGCAGCCCGAGCCCGGGCCGCACGTCCCAGAAGTGCTCGCGGCGCAGCGCCAGGAGCTCGTCACGGATCCGCGCCGCCGGGAGCCCCGCGGCCCAGAGCCCGCCCACGAGCGCGCCCGCGCTCGAGCCGCAGACCCGCGCCGGAGGGAGCCCTTCCTCCTCCAGGACCGACACCACCCCGGCGTGCGCGAAGAAGCCGAAGAAGCCCGAGGACATGGCGAGCGTGTAGGGCCACTCGGCGAGCCATTCCCGGAGCGTCGGCACGGCCGGACCATGCCCAGGAACGGTGGATCGCGCAACCGGGGCGCTTCGCCTTCGCCGCGCCAGCGATTAGTCTGCCGGTTCGATGACGCGCGAACCGTACATCCGGCGGCAGCGGGAGGAGCACGGCCGGAGGTCGGTGGCGGTGCTCCCGGTCCACTACCCGAAGGAGCTCCTCACCGCGCTCGACCTGCTCGCGGTCGAGGTCTGGGGACCGCCGGGAGCCCCGCGCAGCGACGCCGCCGGGCGGATCCAGGCCTACGTCTGCTCCGTGGTCCGCAACGCGCTCGCCTTCCTCGCCTCGGGCGGCGCCGACGCCGTCGACGCGGCCCTCTTCCCGCACACCTGCGACTCGATCCAGCAGCTCGCGACGCTGCCTTCCGACTTCGTCGGCTGGAAGAAGCCCACCCTCCCCTTCCTCCACCCGAAGTACCCGGGGCGCCCGAGCGCCCGCCGCTTCCTCGCGGAGGAGCTCCGCGCGCTGGCCACGCGGCTCGAGGAGGTGGCGGGGCGCAAGCTCGAGCCCGCGCGGCTCGCCGCGGCCATCGCCCTGCACGACGAGATCGACCTGCACCGCGCCGCCCTCCTCGACGGGCGCGCCACCCTCCCCCTCGACGATCGCGCGCTCTACGCGCTCCTGCGGCGCGGCGAGTGGCTCTGGCCCGGGGATCACCTGGCCGAGCTCCGCGAGGCCCGGGCGAAGCTGGGAACGGGGAGGCCGCCGGCCTCCATCCCGGTGCTCGTGACCGGCTACGTGCCCGAGCCCTCCGCCCTCCTCGAGATCCTGAACGGCGCGGGGGCCTTCGTGGCCGCCGACGACTACGCCGCGGTGGGGCGCCGGGTCGTCCGCGACGACCGACCGCCCACCGCCGATCCCTGGCAGGCGCTGGCCGACCGGCAGCTGGCCGCGCCCCCCTGCCCCACCCGGGCCGCCGACCAGGGGCCGCGGATGCGCCACCTGGCCGGCCTGGCCGAGCGGAGCGGGGCCCGGGGCGTGGTGGTCCACGTCGTGAAGTTCTGCGAGCCGGAGCTCTTCGACGTCCCCGCCATCCGCCGCACCTTCGAGGCGCGCCGCCTCCCGGTCCTCTACCTGGAGGGGGAGCTCGAGGCGCAGCTCTCCGGCCAGGCGGTGACCCGGATCGAGGCCTTCGTGGAGATGATCTCGGGCGCGGGAGGTGCGGCGTGATCCTGCGGCGCGTGCAGTACGAGGCGGCGGCCCATGCCGTGGGCCCATTCCTGGCGGCCCTGGAGGACTGGCGGCAGCGTCGCCGGAAGCGCCCGGCGCGGGAGAGCCCCTTCGCCCCGCCGCTGGAGTCGCTCCGGGCCCTGAAGGACATGATGATGGTCCACTACCTCTCCGGCCGGTACGCCGACGGGGCGGTCCCGGTGGCCTGGGTGACGAGCGGCTTCCCCGTGGAGATGCTGCGGACGCTCGGGTACCACACCGTCTACCCGGAGAACCACGCGGCCATCTGCGGCGTCCAGCGCATCGTCCCGGCCCTCTCCGACGCGGTGGAGGCCCAGGGGTACTCGCGCGACCTGTGCAGCTACGTCCGCTCGGACCTGGGCTCCCTCGACACCGGCAAGTCGCCGGTGGGGCGGCTTCCCCGCCCCGACCTGCTCGCCTGCTGCACCAACATCTGCCAGACCGTCCTCTACTGGTACCGGGACCTGGCGCGCCGATTCGACGTGCCGCTGGTCCTCGTCGACACCCCGTTCATCTACGGAGAGCCGGCGCCGCACCAGACCCGCTACGTGGTCGACCAGCTCGAGGAGGCCATCGTCATCGCCGAGCGGGTGGCGAAGCGCCCCCTCGACCGCGAGGCCTTCTCCGAGACGGTGCGGTTGAGCCGCGAGGGGAGCGACCTCTGGGGCCAGTGCCTCGACACCGCGCGCAGCCGCCCCGCGCCCTGGACCGGCGTCGACGGGTTCTTCCACCTCGGCCCCGTCGTGGCCCTTCGCGGAACCGAGGCCTGCAACGCCTACTACCGGACGCTCCTCGACGAGCTGAAGGACCGGGTGGCCCGGGGGATCGGCGGGCTCAAGGGCGAGGAGCGCCACCGGCTGCTCTGGGACAACCTGCCCGTCTGGTACGCCACCCGCGAGATCACCACCCTGCTCGGCTCGCAGGGGTTCAACTTCGTCTGCACGACCTACACGAACGCCTGGGCGGAGGCCTCCTCCCTCATCGACCCGGCCGATCCGATGACCTCCGGGGCCCGGTCGTACTCGCAGATCATGCTGAACCGGGACCTCCCCAACAAGCTGCGGCTGCTCGAGCGGCTCTCCCGGGAGTTCGGGGCGGACGGTGCGGTCCTGCACAGCGACCGCTCCTGCAAGCCCTACTCGATCGGACAGGTCGACCTGAAGGACCGGCTCGCCCGGGACCTGGGCATCAAGACCCTGCTGCTCGAGGCCGACCACAACGACCCGCGCTCCTGGGCGAGCGAGCTGTCGGCGAACCGGATCGGAGCCTTCATGGAGAGCTTCTCGTGAGCGCGGCCGCCGCCATCGGCGTCGACGTGGGCTCCACCACCTGCAAGGTCGTGGCGATCGACGGCGCGGGGGCGCTGGTGGACCGGCGCGTGGAGCCGACCGACCCGCGCATCGAGCGGCAGGTGGAGCGACTGGTCGGCGAGGTCCGCGCCGCGGCGGGGCGCGACCTCCCGGTCGGCGCCACCGGCTACGGCCGCAAGCGGGTGCCGGGCGCGCGGGCCCTCACCGAGATCACCTGCCACGCCCGCGGCGCCTTCGCGCGCGCCGGGCGGGCCGGGACGCTCGTCGACATGGGCGGTCAGGACACCAAGGTGATCCGCATCGGCCCCTCGGGCGAGGTGGTCGACTTCGCCATGAACGACAAGTGCGCCGCCGGGACAGGCCGCTTCCTCGAGGTGATCCTGGGACGGCTCCAGGTCCCGTTCGAGGGGCTCGCCGAGCTGGTCGCGGGGGCCTCGCGCCCGGTGCCGGTCTCGAGCACCTGCACGGTCTTCGCCGAGAGCGAGGTCATCTCGCTCGTGGCCAGCGACGAGCCGCTCGACGGGATCGTGAAGGGGCTGCACGTCGCCCTCGCCTCCCGGGTGGCGGCGCTGGCGCGCGGCGTTCCCCCGGGAGACGAGATCCTGATGAGCGGCGGCGTGGCCCTGAACGGCGCCATGGTGGCGTCGCTCCGGGAGGCGCTCTCCCGGCCGGTCCGCGTGCTGCCCGATCCGCAGCTCACCGGGGCGGTGGGCGCGGCGCTGTCGGTGCTGCCGGGCCCGGCGGCCCGGTAGCCTCAGGTCCGCGGCCGCAGCGCCGCCGCCCTGGTCTCCGCCTGCCGCGACAGGTCGATCGACTCGGCCAGGATGCGCGCCAGCTCCTGCGGCGCGTGGAAGCCCATGGAGTTCTCGGCGGCCACGAAGTCGAGCCGCCACTGGGCCTGCCGCTGCAGCTCGCCGAGCTCGGCGATGGCCGGGGTCCTCGTCACCACCTCGCGCCACATGGCGAGGAGGTTCGCCCTGGTCTCCGCGGCGAGCATCTTCTCCTGCTCCTCCTTCGGCAGCGCCGCGAACCCGTCCTTCTTCTCGAGCGTCTCCCGGGCCTTCGCCGCGGCGGCCGGACGGTTCTTCTCGTCGTAGGGCTTCCGCACCGCGACGATGGCGTCGATCATGGCCACGGCCGCGTTGCCGGCCCGGGTCATGAGCACGAAGTGGCGGTCCTGGATGGCGATGACCCGCGCCTTCAGCTCGTCGTCCCCGTACGGGTGGCAGCTGGCGCAGGAGCGGTTCGGGGAGAGAAGCGGGCTGCGGACCCAGTGCTCGGATACCTTCTGCGCTCCTTCCCGCTTGTAGGGCATGTGGCAGTCGGCGCAGGTCACGCCGCTGCGGGCGTGGATGCCCGTGCTCCAGACCTCGAACTCGGGGTGCTGGGCCTTCAGGAGATCGAAGCCGGTCTCGGCGTGGGTCCAGTCCTTGAAGCGCTGCCCCTTCACCTGCATGCCGTCGTAGAGGTGCTCCATCTGCTCCACCTTGAGCCCCTCGGCCCAGGGGAAGAAGATGGTCATGCCCTTGCCGCAGAAGTACTCCACGTGACACTGGCCGCAGGCGAAGGCCCGCTTCTCCTGCCGGGTGGCGTCCAGGTTCGGATCGTACGGCTTCGACCTGTCGCCCCGACGCCACCGCTCGATGGACGGGAACGCCACCGCATCGCCATCGGACGCGGCGAGCTTCTGGATCCCGGTGATGAAGGCCGGCCGGGTGACGCGCAGCTCCATCGACTGTGGGTCGTGGCAGTCCACGCAGGAGACCGGATGAACCTTTCCGCCGCTCATCTCCCCGAGCGCCTTGTGGGCGTCCCAGTAGCTCATCTCCGAGACCTTCACGAGGCCGGCCTGGATCTGCTCGGCCTTGCTGGCCTGCGGCGCGGCCTCCTGCCCGAGCTTGGCGTAGAGCGGCATGATCGAGGCGTGGCAGTGGAGGCAGTTGCCCGACTGCTTGTTCTCGGCCGGGACGTTGCGCTTCGTCTTCTCCTGATCGAAGAGCATGTAGGCGTGGCCCCGGCGGTCGCGGAAGTCCACCGCGAAGAGGTACCCGGCGAAGACCCGCTTGAGCCAGGGATCCCGGTCGGCCTTCTGGGGGGCCGGCTGGCCCTCGCTGGCGCCCGCCGCGCCACCGTACTTGGTGCTCGTGGGGTCGGCGGTCTTGAGGTACCCGTCGTATTCCCGGGGCCAGTTCTTCCCCCACTTGGCCGGGTCGGTGTCGGCTTCGGTCACCTCGACCACCTTCACGTACTGGTGCCTCGCCGCCTCCTTTCGCTCGGCGATGTTCACGAGCAGGGCGGCCACGCCGACCGCGGCGAGGGCGAAGACGCCGACGACCAGGGCCACGAGGAGCCCGCGCTTCTTCTGGGGCTGGGGTTCTACGGACATGACGTTCTCCTTCTTTCGTACGGTGCGGTTGGAGGCTCGATCAGCGAAGGTGTCCGACGGAGGCGTGGCAGCGGACGCAGGAGATCCCGCCGTCGTGTGCGATGTCGTCGACCAGGTCGGCGTGGCAGCGGCGGCAGTTCGCCTCGACCACCTCGCGGCTCTCGGGGCGCGCCCGGATGTTCTCGGGGTACCCGCCGACCGTGAAGGCCATGGAGTGGTGGTAGCCGTTCAGCGCCTTGACCAGGTACTTGGCGACGGGGCCCGCCGGGGTGTGGCAGTCGTTGCAGGTGGCGATGAGGTGGTGGGGCGACGCCTGCCAGCCCTCGAAGTGGCCCGCCATCACGTGGCAGTTGGCGCAGGTCGCGGGGTCGTTGCCGAGGTACGAGTCGCCCTTCGCGTAGCGGAAGGCGTAGCCCCCGATCCCGAGCACGAGGCCGAACGTGGCGGCGAGGATCAGGGGGACGGAGAGGGGAGTAAGGCCACGGTTCGGCTTCATGGGCGTCCTCGGCGTTTCGACCAGTGTTTCACGCATCGAATGGGTGCGGAGCGCCCTCGTTGGGGCTTCGAGTGCCCTGCGCCTTTCGGGTGAACGTGGTGACGAGCTCGTAAGCCTCCCCGGCACCGAGGGCCGCGAGGTCTCGGAGGACCTCCTCCACGGGGTGGAGGCGCTGCGCCCCGGGGAGCGCCTCGAGTTCCTTCACGCCCACTCCATGACCTCGTTCCAGCCGCCCCAGTGCCTGCCGCGAAGCCGCTCGGGGATGATGACGTCCATGGAGGAGCCCAGCACCTCGACCCCGGTGAAGCCGAAGGGAAGCGGGTTCATGGTGTCCTCCGGGCGGTGGCCGGCCGGAGCCCCGGCTCCATCTCCTCGGCGATGAGTGGCGCCGCGTCCCTCGACATCCGCCGCACCACCACCTGCATCCAGACGAGGCAGGTCACCGAGAGGACGAAGAGGAAGGCGAAGGTCGTGGTCGGCAGGTGGGTGGCCTGGGTCATGGCGCCGAAGAGGATGGGCATGACGAACCCGCCCAGGCCGCCGATGACCCCGACGAGGCCGCCCACCGAGCCCACCTTGTCCGGGAAGTAGTGGGGGATGTGCTTGAAGACCGCCGCCTTGCCGATCCCCATGGCGATGCCGAGGACGAAGACGATCCCCGTGAAGAGGGTCGGTGTCATCCGGAGCGAGAGACGGGGGGCCTCCCCGGAGCCCGTGTACTTGGCCGGCACGATGAACCCCAGGTCCATGTCCGGGAAGGAGAGCAGGAAGGTCGTCGCCACGCAGATCGAGAGCACCCAGTACATCACCGTCCGGGCCCCGTAGCGGTCGGAGAGCCAGCCTCCGGGTGCTCGGATGATTCCCGACGGGAAGACGAAGATGGCGGCGAGCATCGCCGCGTCCTGGAGCGAGAGGCCGAAGACGTCGATGTAGTACTTGGGCAACCAGAGCGACAGCGCGACGTAGCCTCCGAAGACCAGGAAGTAGTAGAGGCTGAAGCGCCAGACCCTCACGTGCTTGAGCGGCGAGAGCAGCTGCCGGATGGTCTCCTGCTTGTGGTGCGAGTGGTCGGTGTAGGTGAAGGTCCAGTAGATGGCGGCCGTGACCAGCACCGCGATGGCGTAGACGAAGGGCACGAAGCGCCACCCGCCCGGGATGACCCCGATGCCGCCGACCGGCACCACCAGCATCAGGGCGGGGGCGAAGAGCTTGGTGAGGGACGCGCCGGTGTTCCCGGCTCCGAAGATGCCGAGCGCGGTGCCCTGCAACCGCTGCGGGAACCAGGCCGAGGTGTATGCGATGCCCACCGCGAAGGTGGTCCCGGCCATGCCGATGAAGAGGCCGAGCACCAGGTACTGCCAGTACCGGGTGGCGAGGCAGAGGAGCAGGAGCGGGATCGCGCTCGACGCGAGCAGCGCGGTGAAGATGGGGCGGCCTCCGATCCAGTCGGTGGCCATTCCGATGGGGAGCCGCAGGAGCGATCCGGTGAGGATGGGGAGCGCCACCAGGAGCGCGAACTCGGTCTCGCCCAGCGTTAGCTCCTTCCGGATGGCGATCCCGACGATGGCGAAGATCACCCAGACGGCGAACATCACCGTGAACCCGAAGGTGTTCATGGCCAAGACGCTGTTGCGCTTCCACTTCTCCGACCGTTCCATGTGGGCTCTCGCTAGCAGGGCATCTGCGCGTTGCGGCGCGCGTAGACCCACCAGGTGATGGCGATGCAGCTCACGTAGACGAGGATGAAGCCGATGAACGCCCAGGCGGGTGACCCGGTCGCCTTCATCGAGATTCCGAACGCCCGGGGGATGAAGAAGGCGCCGTAGGCAGCCACCGCCGAGCTGAACCCGATCACCGCCGCCGACTCCTTGGCAGCGTCCTTCCGAGCCTGGGCGAGTCCCGTCGCCCCCTGCCCCTGGGTCAGCCGCTCGTGGAAGGTCAGGAACATCACCGGGATCATCCGGAAGGTGGAGCCGTTGCCGACGCCGGAGGTGAGGAAGAGGAGCAGGAACATGGCCAGGAAGCCGGGGAAGCTGCCCGCGCCGCCGTCGCGGGGAAGGAAGAAGAGGACGCCGCCTGCGAAGGCCGCCATGGCCACGAAGTTCCAGAGCGTCACCTTGGCCCCTCCGAGCTTGTCGGAGAGCCAGCCGCCCACCGGGCGAGCCAGCGCTCCCACCAGCGGCCCCAGGAACGCGTACTTCACCGGATCGACGCCGGGGAACTGGGCCTTGATGAGAAGCGGCAACCCGGCCGAGAAGCCGATGAACGAGCCGAAGGTGCCGGTGTAGAGCCAGCACATGATCCAGTTGTGCTTGCGCCGGAAGATGATCGATTGCTCCCGGAAGGAGGCCTTGGCGGACGCGATGTCGTTCATCCCGAACCAGGCCGCGACCACGCAGATGGCCACGAAGGGCACCCAGATGAAGCCTGCGTTCTGGAGCCAGATCGAGGCGCCCCTCCCCGTGTGCTGGGGGGCGCCGCCGAGCGACCCGAAGACGCCCGCGGTGATGACGAGCGGCACCACGAACTGCATGGTGGAGACGCCCAGGTTGCCGAGTCCGGCATTGAGGCCGAGCGCCGTGCCCTTCTGATCCTTGGGAAAGAAGAAGCTGATGTTCGCCATGCTGGAGGCGAAGTTGCCGCCCCCGAAGCCGCAGAGGAGCGCCAGCACCAGCATGGTCGCGTAGGAGGTGGTCGGGTCCTGGACGGCGAAGCCGATGCCCACCGCCGGGACGAGCAGGGATGCGGTCGAGATGGCCGTCCATCGTCGCCCCCCGAAGATGGGCACCATGAACGAGTAGAAGATCCGCAGCGTGGCGCCGGAGAGGCCGGGGAGCGCCGCCAGCCAGAAGAGCTGGTCGGTGGTGAACTTGAATCCCACCTCCGGCAGCCGCACCACCACCACGCTCCACACCATCCAGACCGCGAAGGAGAGCAGGAGGGCGGGGATCGAGATCCAGAGGTTTCGCTTGGCGACGGCGCGCCCCTCGGCGGTCCAGAACGCCTTGTCCTCGACGTCCCAGCGCTCGAGCACGCGCGGGCTCATCGGGAGTCTCCGGGCGACGCCGGGCGGGGGCGACGCCAGATGACGACCTGGGGGATTCGCCAGAGGTACTCGACCGGCGCGACGAAGGCGTGGGCGAGCCGGGTGTAGGGAACGAGTGCGACGAGGAGGAAGGCGTTGAGCGCGTGGACCTTGAAGGCCACCGGGAGGTTCGACATGAGGTCGACCCGGGGCGCGACCCGGACCAGCGAGCCGAGCCAGGGCGTGGCCACGAACGTGAACCAGGCGTAGCCCCAGCGTGCCGTGACCGACGTGTAGACGCCGGTGATCACCTGGAGGAGCAGGAGCGCCATCACGGCCCAGTCGAGCCAGGTGGTCTCGCCTCGCAGGGTGAAGCGCCGGACCCCCAGCACGAGGAGACCCCAGAGCGCGGTGATTCCCAGCGCGAGCCCCGTCACCTCGATGGCGACCAGCCGTCCGGGCGAGGACAGGGCCGCCTCCACCAGTCGGGGCAGGAAGATCGCCGCCAGGTGGGCGAAGAGGACGAGGAGGATGGCGTAGTGCCAGGAGACCGAGCCCCAGTACTGCAGCCGGCTCTCGAGCATCTGCGACGACGAGGAGGTCACCGTGAAGCGCATCGCCCGGAAGCGCCGGAAGAACCCGACGACGGCGACGGCCAGGGCCACGTACGGGAAGACGCCGAACAGGAAGCCGTCCATCACGCCACCTCCTCGCGCAGCGCGGCCAGCACGGAGCGGTAGACGTTGTCCTGGCCGAGCGGAGCCTCGAGCATCTTGTCGAGCGCCGGGACGAGGGCGTCCCGCAGGAGCGCCTGCCGAGACGATCCGGACTGGACGGCCGCCAGGTAGCGGAGCACCACCGCGACGTGGTCGGGGAGCTCTCCCCGGATGGTCCCCCCCTCGAAGCCGTCCTGCCGGTACACGTCGGCGAGCTTCGCCATGAAGACCCCTCGCTTCGGCCCCTCGCCGCAGAGGTGGTGGCCGACGTAGGGCGCACAGGTGGGCTCGAGGTCGAAGGTGGCGGAGTAGACCTCCTCCATCTCGTGGGGGAGAGCGGCCTCGGCGCGGGTGACGAACCGGTCGAGGTGCCTGGCCGAGTCGCCGTCGCCGACGAGCGTGCGGCAGCGCCGGGCCGCCGGTACCGGGTCGGTCGCCGGGTAGGAGAGCAGGTCGGCGAAAGCCTCGAGGAGCTGGTCCTGGATTGCGGGCCTGGTCACGGGTCACCTCCCCGGGGGCGGACGAAGGTAGGCGAAGCCGGCGGCATTCTGCCGCTGCGGCTCGACGGTGGGCTCGGTGAATCCCTCCCGCATCATGGGCGGGATGACGATCCGCTCCTCCATGCTGGCGAGGGACGTGAGCCGGTAGATGTCGTCGGCGGCGGTCGCGGAGAGGCCGGCCTCCGACATGGCGGCGGCGACGAGGGCTGGCGCGAGGTCGCCCACCTGCCGGGCGCGGCGGTGCAGGCGCACCGCCATGAGCTTGCGGTAGGTCGCCTTCACGATCTGCTCGTTGCCCGCCGTGAAGAGGGAGGCCAGGTACTTGAGGGGAAGACGCGCCTTCTCGAGCGAGGTGAAGAAGCTCGCCTCCGCCTCGGCCGCGTCCTGCGCCATGGCGGGGAGGAGGGGCGGGACGTAGAAGAGCATCGGCAGGGTCCGGTACTCGGGGTGGAGCGGGAGCGCGATCTCCCACTCCTTCACGAAGCGGTAGACGGGCGACCGGCGGGCCGACTCGATCACCGCATCCGGGACGCCGTTCGCCCGCGCCGCGGCCACGACCGCGGGATCGCTCGGGTCCAGGATGATCGCGCGCTGCGCGGCCACCAGTTCCGCGTCCGTCTTGCCGGCCGTCTCGGTGAGCCGATCCGCGTCGTAGAGCAGCACGCCGAGGTAGCGGATGCGCCCCACGCAGGTGTGGAAGCAGGCAGGGGCCTCCCCGGCCTCGAGCCGGGGGTAGCAGAGGATGCACTTCTCCGATTTCCCGGTGGACCAGTTGAAGTAGATCTTCTTGTACGGGCAGGCCGACACGCACATGCGCCAGCCGCGGCAGCGGTCCTGGTTCACGAGCACGATGCCGTCCTCGCCGCGCTTGTAGATCGCGCCGGACGGGCAGGCGGCCACACAGGCGGCGTTCAGGCAGTGGTTGCAGATGCGCGGAAGGTAGAAGAAGACCATCCGCTCGATGCCCTGCAGCTCGGTCCTCTCCTGGTCGGAGAGGCCGGCCAGGTTCGGGTCCTGCGCCGCGTAGATGGGCGAACCGGAGAGGTCGTCGTCCCAGTTCGGGCCGCTCTTGATCTCCATCGGCTTGCCGTCGATGAGGGAGATCGGACGGGCGGTGGGCTGGTCGCCACCGGCCGGCGCGTCGAAGAGGTTCCCGTAGTCGTAGGTGAAGGGCTGGTAGTAGTCGTCGAGGACGGGGAGCAGGGGGTTCGAGAAGATCCGGGCGAGGCTGGCGAGGCGACCCCCCTGACGGAGCTTCACCCCGTCGCCGTCCTTCTTCCAGCCGCCCTCGTACTGCTCCTGGTCCTCCCAGGAGACGGGGTAACCCGTCCCGGGCTTGGTCTCGACGTTGTTCCACCACGCGTATTCCATGCCGCGCCGGTCGGTCCACTGGTTCTTGCAGGCGACGCTGCAGGTGTGGCACCCGATGCACTTGTCGAGGTGGAACACCGTCGAGATCTGCGAGCGCACGTTCATGGCGTGTCCCCGGTCAGTACTGCGGCGCGCCGACCAGCTTGCGCACGCGGATGAATGTGTCCCGGTTGTTCCCGGTGGGGCCCCAGTAGTTGAGCGCGAAGGTGAACTGTCCGTACCCGCCCAGCATGAGCGTGGGCTTGAGCCTCACCCGCGTCAGGCTGTTGTGGCCACCGGCCCGCTTCCCGCCGCGCTCGGGGCTCTTCGGCACGCCGATGGTGCGCTCCGGCGCGTGGTAGAGCAGGCAGAGGCCGGTGGGGATGCGCGCGGAGACCACGCAGCGCACCACCACCACGCCGTGGTCATTGAAGGCCTCGACCCAGTCGTTGTCCTCGAGCCCGATCGACGCCGCGTCCTTGTCGTTCATCCACAGCGGGTGGGTGCCCCGGGAGAGCGACAGCATGCGGAGGTTGTCGCCGAAGGTGGAGTGGATCCCCCACTTGCCGTGGGGTGTGAGGTAGTTGAGCAGCAGGCCCTGCTTGCCGTTCCCGGAAGACTCCAGGTCGCGGACCAGGTCGGGACCCGGCTTGGGCTTGTAGGTGGGTAGCGCCTCCCCGAAGGCGATGAATCCGGGGTGGTCGAGGTAGAAGTGCTGGCGACCCGTGAGGGTCCGCCAGGGGACGAGCCGCTCGACGTTCAGGCAGTAGGCCGAGTAGGTGCGGCCGTTGCCGGTGATCCCGGTCCAGCACGGGGAATCGAGCAGGCGGCGCGGCTGGCGGGCCAGGTCGGCGAAGGTGGTCCGGACGTTCCGGCTCCCGGCCACGAGATCGGTGAGCGGCAGCCCCACCTTCTTCTCCTCGGCCGCGAAGGCCCGGAAGGCCGACTCGCCGTTGGTCTCCGGGGCCAGGTGCAGGATGACGTTGGCGGCGTCCTTTGCGATCGCGAGGGACGGGTAACGCTTCCCCCCCCACTCCTCGGTGGCGCGGTCCCGCACCAGCTCGTCGTAGAGGTCGTCGACCGGCCAGGTGATGCCGTGGGCCCCGATGCCCTGCGCGCGCACCACCGGCCCGAAGGAGATGAACCTCTTGTGAAGGTTGACGTAGTCCCGGTCCACGTACGAGAGGCCCGGCATGGTCTTCCCGGGCTCCGGCTCGCACTCCCCGCGGGCCCAGTCGCGGAGCTCCCGCTGGGCCATCTCGGCGGGCGTGTCGTGCTGGAGCGGGCGGGTGACGATCTCCCGCACCGGCTCGGGAAGGTGCGCCTTGGCGAGGTCGCTCACCTTCTCGGCGATGGCCTTGAAGATGTCCCAGTCGCTCCTCGACTCCCAGCAGGGCGGCACCGCCGCCTGGAGGGGGTGGATGAACGAGTGCATGTCGGTGGAGTTGAGGTCGTCCTTCTCGTACCAGGTGGCGGCCGGGAGGATGACGTCGCTGTAGAGCGCCGTCGTGTCCATCCGGAAGTTGAGGTCGACGACCAGGTCGAGCTTCCCCTTCGGGGCGGGATCCCGCCAGGCGACTTCCTCGACCTCGCCCCTGGCCGTCTCCTCGGCCACGGCGTTCGAGTGCGTGCCCAGGTAGTGGCGCAGGAAGTACTCGTGCCCCTTGGCCGACGACATGAGGGCGTTGCCGCGCCAGATGAACCAGAGCCGCGGCCAGTTCTCCGGCGCGTCGGGATCCTCCACCGAGAACTTGAGCTTCTTCTCCTTCAGTTGCCGCACCACCCAGGAGCTGACCTCCGCATCGGTGGTGGCGCCGGCGGCGCGCGCGTCGTTCACCACCGCCGTCGGCGTCCGGTCGAACTGCGGGAAGAACGGGAGCCAGCCCATCCGCACGGCCCGGGCCTGGTGATCCATCGTGTGGCGGGTGGCAAAGTCGCTCGGCTCCGGGAGCGGGTTCAGCTTCTCGTCCTCGCTGGCCCGCTCGTAGCGCCACTGGTCGGAGTGGACGTAGTGGAAGCTGGGGGCGTTCTGGAGGCGCGGGGGCCCTGCCCAGTCGAGGGCGAAGGCCAGTGCCGACCAGGGCGCCACCGGTGCGAGCTTCTCCTGACCCACGTAGTGGTTGAGGCCCCCGCCGTTCTTGCCGATGCAGCCGCAGAGCACGAGGCCGGCGATGGCGGCGCGGTAGGCGTGATCGCCGTGGTACCACTGGTTCACGCCGGCGCCGATGATGACCGAGCACTTGCCGCCCGTCTTCTCGGCCGTGGTGGCCCATTCCCGGGCGAAGCGGATCACCTCGGCCGGCGAGACGCCGGTGAAGCGCTCCTGCCAGGCGGGGGTGTAGGCCGCGTCGGCGTCGTCGTAGGTCGACGGGTAGTCGCCGGCGAGGCCGCGCGAGACGCCGTACTGGGCGAAGAGCAGGTCGTAGACGGTGGCGACGGTGACCGGGCCGCCCAGCGTCTCCACGGTTCGCACCGGGACGCCGCGCAGGGCCACCTTCCCGGAGGCGTACTCGTCGAAGGCCACCTGGGCGACGGCGGGGGCCGATCCCAGGAAGGAAGTCTGGGCGTCGATCGCCAGGCCGTCGATGCCGTCCTTCATCTCGAGGTTCCACTGCCCCTTCTCGTGCTGCCAGCGGAAGCCCAGCGTGCCGCGGGGCATGCGGGGTGCGTTCGCGGCGCCGTCCCAGACCAGGAACTTGAAGTCCCCGTTCTCGGCGTCCCGGGTGCGGGCCAGCTGGCTCGCCCGCAGCATGCGGCCCGGCCGCAGCACCCCGGCGTGGTCCTCCAGTTCCACCAGGAACGGGGCGTCGCTGTAGCGGCGGACGTAGTCGAGGAAGTAGGGGGTCTGCTTCTCGTGGTGGAACTCCTTCAGGATGACGTGGTCCACCGCCAGCCAGAAGGCGGCGTCCTGGCCGGCATGGATGGGGATCCACTGATCGGCGTACTTGGACGTCATGCTGAAGTCGGGAGAGAGCACCACCAGCTTCGCCCCGTCGTGCCGCGCCTCGGCGGCGAAGTGGACGTCGGGCGTCCGGGTCATCCCGAGGTTTGCGCCCATCGAGACGATGAACTTCGAGTGGTACCAGTCGGCGCTCTCGGCCACGTCGGTCTGCTCGCCCCAGACCTCCGGCGAGGCATTGGGGAGGTCGCAGTACCAGTCGTAGAAGGAGAGGTTCACGCCGCCGAGGAGCTGCAGGAAGCGCGAACCTGCCGCGAAGCTGAGCATCGACATGGCCGGGATGGGGCTGAAGCCGATGATCCGGTCCGAGCCGTGCTGCTTGATGGTGTGGATGGTGGAGGCGGCGGTGAGCTCCAGCACCTCGTCCCAGGAGCTGCGGCGCAGCCCGCCCTTGCCACGGGCCTCCTGGTAGCTCCGGCGCTTCTCCGGATCGTTCACGATCGACGCCCAGGCGGCCACCGGATCGGGGTGAACCTTGCGGGCCTCGCGCCACAGGTCCATGAGCACGCCGCGCAGGTACGGGTACTTCACCCGCAGCGGGCTGTAGAGGTACCAGGAGGCGGAGATGCCTCGCTGGCACCCGCGCGGCTCGTAGGCCGGGACGTCGGCGGAGATGCGGGGGTAGTCGGTGGCCTGGGTCTCCAGCGCGACCACGCCGTTCTTCACGTGGACGTTCCAGGAGCAGCCACCGGTGCAGTTCACCCCGTGGGTGCTGCGGACGACCTTGTCGGTCTGGAAGCGGTTCCGGTAAATTTCCTCCCAGCGCCGCTCGTCGGGGTCGAAGATGTCCTTCACCCAGCTCATCGGGAGGCTCCCTTCGGGGATGCGGCTCGGGCCAGCAGGCGGGCACGGGAGGGCGGCTTGCGGCGTCGCCAGGCGATCGCGAGGCCGAGGAAGAGCAGCACGGCGACGAACCCGCCGGAGGCCTCGAAGTGCCAGGCGTCCCGCGGCGCCCCCTTCCTCGCGGCCGGAAGGAGGAACGCGACCAGGTCGGCCCGCTCGGCGGGGGTGATCCCCCTGCCCTCGTAGACCGGCACCATGGTGGGGAACGGCAGCGCCTCGAGCAGCCCGTCCAGCGGCTCCGCCTCCATGGTGGAGAGCGAGGCCGACAGATCCGGGCCGAGGGACGCGGTGAAGGCGATCCCCTCGCCCCCCAGGGCGTGGCACGCGCCGCAGGGAGCGCCGCCGTTCTGGAGGGGACGAGCGCCGATGAAGAGCGCCCGACCCACCTCCGGCGAGGGTCCAGCGGCGGAGGCGGGCCCCGCGAGGAGCAGCAGCACGGCGAGCGGGACGGCGCGCATGGCGGCCTCCTGGCTAGGCAGCGAGACCGGCGTGGCGCGTCAGGAGGTCGCGGGCGAGTTCCTTCAGCGCCTCGCCCCCGGCGGCGATCTGCTTCGCCTCGAAGGCGGCGCAGTCCCGGTTCACCCGGGCGATGGCCTCCTCGTGGAGCCGCTGCCGCGCCATCGGGTAGAGGATCTGGTCCTCCTTCCGGATGTGGCCGCGGAGCAGCTCGGAGTAGCCCCGGGCGGCGCCGATGGCGGCAGCGCGGTCCTGCCCGGTCCAGGGGGTGGCCTGCCCGGCCTTCCCGGCCATGACCGCGACGTGGGCCCGGCCCGCCGCGTGGTCCATGAGCATGACGGCGATGGGGCCGGCCTCGCGGGGGAAGCCCGCGGCGACCATGGCCTCGAAGAGGATGTCCTCCTCCTTCCCGTGGTGCCGGGCGTCGGCGAACTCGCGGATGAAGCGGACGAACCGGCCGAGCTCCTCCCGGTCGTCCCCTCCCCCGGAGAGCTCGACGGTGAAGGCGTCGAGCGCGTCGAGGGCGCGGAGGATGAGCTGATGCTCCTGCATGAGAAGGTCGATGGCGTCCATGTGGGGGTCCCCCTCGATATTCGTGATAGTGGATATGTATATCCAGAATCACCGGAATGTCCAGGGTGATCCCCGGCCGGGTCGGTGCTAGGATGTCGGGGTGAACTTCTCGGCCTCGACCACCCACGCGCTCCGCGCCACGGCCTGGCTGGCGGCCCACCCGGGCGAGGACGCCGTGCTGGGGCGGGACCTGGCGCGCAAGCTCAAGATCCCCCCCGACTACCTTTCCAAGGTGCTGGCCACGCTGGCGCGAAGCGGCGTGCTCCACGCCGTTCGCGGCGCCAAGGGGGGCTACCGCCTGGCCCGCGCGCCGGAGCGGATCAAGCTGGTGGAGGTGGTCTCGCCCTTCGAGGGGAAGCGGGCCCGGTCGGGTTGCCTGCTGCACCCCGATCGCCCCTGCCGGGACTCGGGCGCCTGCTCGGCGCACCGGTCCTGGGGCGGGGTGAACCAGGCCTACCGGGACTTCCTCGACCGGACCACGGTCGCCGACATCCAGGACCACGCCT
>JBAXVO010000140.1:0-8701 GCA_037129355.1 Deltaproteobacteria bacterium
GGTTGCCGGGTGGTGTGCTGCCCGTCCTGCGGGTACTCCTTCCCGCAGGAGACCGGCTGGGCGGGGAAGCTGAAGGGCTGGCTCGATCGGCGAAGGGAGGACGGACGGTGAGCACCATGGACGGGCGAAGGGCGGAGGAGTTCCTCGAGGCGGTCTTCGCCGAGGCGGAGGCCGGGCGCAGCGACCTCGCGAGCGTGCTGGCCCGGCTCGGCGACCACGCTCCAGGGTCGGGCGCGGAGGACTTCCGGGCGCTCGCCTCCATGGGGCTCGTGCGGCTCGACGGCGAGCGGGTGGCGCTCACCGATCCCGGCAACGTCCGCGCCCGCGGCGTGATCCGGCGCCACCGGCTCGCCGAGCGGCTCTTCCGGGACCTGCTCGACCTGTCGGAGGGCGCGGCCGAGAGCCAGGCCTGCGAGTTCGAGCACATCCTCTCCCCGGAGGCCACCGACTCGGTCTGCACGCTCCTCGGCCACCCGCCCACCTGCCCGCACGGAAAGTCGATCCCGCCGGGCGACTGCTGCAGCGCGGCCCACCGAAGCGTCCAGTCCCTCGTGACCGGGCTCCCGCACTTCCCCATCGGGCAGACCGGACGGATCGTCTTCATCGCCCCCCGCTTCCACGAGCGGATGGACAAGCTCGCCGCGCTCGGCGTCGTCCCCGGCAGCGAGGTCCGGCTCCACCAGAAGGCCCCGGCCTACGTCCTCGAGCTCGGGGAGACCACGGTGGCCATCGACCCGGAGATCGCGAGCGAGATCTTCCTGAAGCGGGTCGAGGCGCGCTGAGCCCGCCCGGCCGGCTATCGGCCGATTTCTGGACGGTCACCGGCCCGCTGCTAGGGTGTCCGTGAGCCGTGAAGCGCGCGAAACCATGGCTGTTTGCCTACATCGGCACCCTGGCGGCGCTCCTCGTCGCCTCGGCGCTGCACCCCGCCGGGTTGCGGAAGCACCGGGCGCTGGCGGCGGACGTCCGCCGGGTGGCCGACGAGAACGACAAGCTGCGCGAGAAGAACCTCCGGCTCCGCCGGGAGGCGCGGGCGCTCGCCGGTGACCCCGCGGCGCTCGAGCGGGCCGCGCGCGAGGAACTCGGCTACGTGCGCCCCGGCGAGCGGGTCTACGAGCTCTCGCCGTCCGGAGGCTCCCGGTGAGCCGGGCTCCCACCGCCTCCGCGCCCGGAACCGTCCGACACCGGCGGCAGCCGGTCGACGGGCAGGCGGCGCGGAGGTGGCTCGTCGACGCCTGGTACCGGGACGACGGGCTGGTCGGTCCGCCGGTCCGGCGCAGGGCAGGGCGGCTCGTCCTGCGCGCGCTCCCTGGTTGCGTGGCGGTCCTGGCGGCGGCCGGCGTGGTGCGCGGACGTCTGGCCGGACCGACGCTCGGCGCCGACGGATGGGCGCTGCTCCTCCTGCTCGGCGGCGCGGCGGCGGTCTCGGCCACCCGGGCGGTGCGCCGCTCGGGCGGCGGCCGCGCGGCGCGCACCCTGGAGCAGCTCGAGATCGGCGCCCTGTTCGTGGTCCTCGCCGCGGCCCTGGCCCAGCTGGCCTCCACGCGGGGAGGGGAGGCTCCGCTCTTCCCGCTCGTCTACCTGACCGCGGCCGTGGCGGTCTCCTTCCTCTCGCTCGGGGTGGGGCTCGCGCTGGTGGCGCTCGCCGCCGCCCTCCAGGTCGGGGTGTGGTGGACCGCCGGCGCGTCCCCCGCCGAGCTGCCGGGCGTGCTCGCCCGGGTGGGGTTCATCCTCCTCTTCGCCGTGCTCTACCACGCGGTCCTCTGGGCCCGGCTCGCCGCCGCGCGGCGCAACGAGCAGGAGGCCGTGGACCGGCGCCTCCGCGAGCTGGACGATCGCGCCCGGGAGCTGCGCCTGCTCGCGCCCCGCGGCCTCGACCGCGACGCCACCGGCGGCGAACGGCGCGAGCTCATGCGTGGCCGGGCCGCCGCCATCCAGGTCGAGGCGGCCATGACCGGCGCGATGGAGGTGGCCGAGGCCGCCCTGCGAAGCCACACCTGCGCCCTCTTCCTGCTCTCGCCCGACGACACCACGCTGAAGCTCCGCGACTGCCACTCCGGGAGCGAGCACGTGAGCCGGGCGCCCCTGCCGGCCGGCGAGGGCGTCCTGGGGACCGTGCTCTCGAGGCGGGGGACCGTCCGCCTCTCCGGCGACATCCGCTCCGCCACCTACTACGACGACGGGACCCGGCCGAGGGCGCTGGTGGCGGCTCCGCTCGTGGATCGCCGGGGCGGCCACGTGCGCGGCGTGCTCGTGGCCGACCGGCTCGAGGACCAGCCCTTCGACGAGGCCGACGAGAACCTGGTCGCGCGGGTCGCCGGCGAGCTGGTCCGGGCCGTCGAGTCGGAGCGCATCCTGGTGGGCCTCCAGGCCGAGCGGGACGAGAAGGAGCTCTTCTACGGGGCCATCGAGCAGCTCAACCGGATGTCGAAGACGCAGGAGGTGCTCGACGCGGCCATCGACGTGGCCTCCCGCATCGTCCAGCTCGACTTCGGCGCGGTGACCCTCCACGAGCCGGAGGACGCGCGGCGTCCCCACCGGGTGGTGAAGGCGGTGACCTCGTCCCCCCAGGGCTTCCAGGTCTCCGAGCTCGAGGGAACGCGCTTCTCGGCCCAGACCGGCCTCGTCGCCTCCGCACTCCGGCACGGCTCGGCGCTCCCCGGGCTGGGCGATCGGATCGACAAGCTGCGGGTCTTCGGCGAGGGCACCCGCCTGAAGGGGCTGAACTCGATCCGGGTATTCCCGCTCCGGTCGGGCGACCAGACCATGGGGACGCTGGTCCTGGGCTCGCGGCGCGCGGCCTGCCTGGAAGGGGAGGCCGCCCGGCAGCTCGAGGTGATCGCCCTGCAGGTCGCCGACGCGTTGCTCCGGGCCCGGCTCTTCGAGCAGACCGAGCGGCTGGCCAGCACCGACGGCCCGACCGGGCTACACAACCCCCGAACCTTCCAGTCCCGCCTCGACGAGCAGCTCCGCCTCGCCCAGCGCCACGGGAAGAAGCTCTCGGTGGTCCTCTGCGACGTGGACCGCTTCAAGTCGGTGAACGACGCCCACGGCCACCCGGTGGGCGACCTCGTCCTGCGCGGGGTGGGGCGGGTGCTCGCCGGCGAGGCCCGCGGGACCGACCTGGTGGCCCGCTACGGGGGCGAGGAGTTCGCGGTGGTCATGCCCGAGACCGACGGGGAGGGCGCGCTCGTCATCGCCGAGCGGATCCGCACCCGGCTCGAGCAGGCCGTCTTCCCCACCGAGGCGGGACCGCTGCGGGTCACCCTGTCGCTCGGCATCGCCACCTTCCCCGACGACGGCGCCGAGAAGGCCCGGCTCGTGGAGGTGGCCGACGGCTGCCTCTACCACGCGAAGCGAACGGGCCGGAACCGCTCGGCCCGGTCGATCGACCTGTCCGGCGGCCGGACCCCCTGCTAGACTTGGTTCTGTGCCCGGCGTCTTCGCGAACCGCACCGGGCAGGTGGGACCTTGAAAAAGAACTTCGTCCTCGACACCAACGTCCTGCTGCACGACCCGCGGTCGATCTTCGCCTTCGACGACAACAACGTCGTCATCCCGATCTACGTGATCGAGGAGATCGACAACTTCAAGCGGGACCTCTCCAGCCTGGGGCGCAACGCCCGGGCGGTGGCCAGGAGCCTCGACGACTTCCGCGCCCAGGGACGCCTGAAGGAAGGCGTGCCCATCGGGACGGGGAAGGGGACGGTCCGCGTCCTGTTCACCGACCGTCAATTGCCCCCGGAGCTGCGCAACGGCCACTCCACCACCGACGATCGCATCCTGGCGGTGGCCCTCGACATCTCCCAGCGGGAGCGCGAGCTGCCCGCGGTCTTCGTGTCGAAGGACACGAACCTGCGCATCCGCGCCGACGCGATGGGGCTCACCACCGAGGACTACGACGTGGAGGGCGTCGACCTCGACGAGCTCTGGAGCGGCGTGGCCGAGGTGATCGTCGAGGCCGAGGCGGTCAACCAGTTCTACGCCCAGGGCGAGGTCCCCATCGCGCCCGGAACCCCGGCCCCGCCCCCCAACGAGTTCGTCGTCCTGCGGGACCGGGACAACCCGCAGCACAGCGCGGTGGGGAAGTTCAGCGCCCCCCGCCAGGCCTACGTCCCGCTCATCAAGCTCCCCAAGGAGGGGATCTGGGGGATCCGGCCGCGGAACAAGGAGCAGTCGTTCGCCCTCGACCTCCTGATGAACGACGAGATCCGGCTCATCACCATCGTGGGCAAGGCCGGGACCGGCAAGACGCTGCTCGCCATCGCGGCCGGGCTCCACAAGACGATGGAGGAGTCGGCCTACCAGAAGCTGCTCGTCTCCCGTCCCATCTTCCCCCTGGGTCGGGACATCGGCTACCTGCCCGGCTCGGTCGAGGAGAAGCTCAACCCCTGGATGCAACCCATCTTCGACAACGTCGAGTACCTCATGAACCTGTCGCGCTCCGAGAAGAAGCTGGGGCGCGGGTACCACGAGCTCGTCGACCTGGGCATCCTGGAGATCGAGCCGCTCACCTACATCCGCGGCCGGTCCATCCCCAACCAGTTCATGATCGTCGACGAGGCGCAGAACCTCACCCCGCACGAGGTGAAGACCATCGTCACCCGCGTGGGGGACGGCACCAAGATCGTCCTCACCGGCGACCCCTACCAGATCGACAACCCGTACGTGGACCAGACCAACAACGGGCTCGTCCACGTGGTGAACCGCTTCAAGAACGAGAAGCTGGCCGCCCACGTGACCATGTCGAAGGGCGAGCGTTCGCCGCTGGCCGAGCTGGCCGCGAACCTGCTCTAGGTGCTCCAGGCCATGGGAACCGGATCGAACGGTGCGGCGCCGCCCCAGGGCCCCGGCGGGCCTCTCCTCGAGTACCCCCTCGACTACCCGTTCAAGGTGATCGGGCTCGCGTCCGACGACTTCCCCGCCCACGTCCGCGCCCTCGTCCAGGGTGCGGTGTCCGGCTCCGCGATCGGGGAGCCGGAGCTGCGTCCGTCGTCGGGGGGCAAGTACCTCTCGGTGACGCTGACGGTGCGGCTCGCGTCGGAGGACCAGCGGCGCGCCGTCTACCTGGCGCTCTCGCGGGACCCGCGCGTGGTGCAGTACCTCTAGACCGGCAGGGTGCCGGCGGGCACCGGGATGCGCGCACCCGGGGTGTAATCGAGCAGCTCCACGCTGCGCGGGGCGATCCCGAGCGTCACCTGATCGCGGTGCCCCTCGGCGTCGCCGCCCACCTGGAAGGGGACGGGGCGGTCGAAGTTCATCTCCACCCGGTCGGCCTCGAAGTCGAGGAGTCCGGGGTGCTGGAACTCGCCGCTGAAGATCTCCCGCGCGTGCAGGACGAGCGACGGGACGGGGATCCGGGTGGCCACGCGGACCTGCAGCATCCCGGCGCGGCGCCCGGCGAAGGGGAAGGCCCGGAGCTTGAAACCGTAGTAGGGGACGGTGCTGCCGGCGGCCATCATGCAGGGGCCGGCGTAGAGCAGCTCGCCGCTGGCGATGGCGCGGCCGACCCGCTCGCCGGCGGCGTCGAGCCGCCAGGCGGCGTTGCCGGTGTTCACGATCTCGCAGTAGGCCGGCGCCCGCTGCAGCAGTTGCCGGGGGGCGGTGCGTAGCGCGATGGCGAGGCCGTAGCCCCGGAGCCCCGAGGTGAGACGGCCCGCCCTGCGCCCGAGCCGGGTGCGCAGCCAGTTGTAGTCGTTCAGCGCGGCGGCATCGATGCCCACCCCGGCGAACGGGGTGCGGCGCCCCTCGCAGGTGACGAGGTCGAGCCGGCGACCGGGGAGCACCTCCCCGGAGAGGTGGCGGCGGAGGTCGTCCATGGGGCGGCCTGCGCCCACCATCTCGGCGACCGCGTTGCCGGTGCCGAGCGCCAGGACGCCGAACCGGGGCGTGGGGACCGAGCGGGTCTCGGCCCGATCGAGGATGTGGTTCACCCAGGACACGAAGGTCCCGTCGCCCCCGCCGGTGAAGACCGTGCCGAAGCCGCGGGAGACCACGGCGTCGGCGATGCGGTGGGCGTCGTCCCGGTCCCGGGAGAAGAAGAGGCTCTCGGCGGGAACCAGCCCGGAGAGGGCGTCGCGGACGCGCGGGCTCACCTGCTTCGCGTTGGCGTTCAGCAGGACGGCCGTGTGCTCTGGTGCGAGGCGCGTGGCGTGAGCCTGGAGCATCGAGTCCCCTGTTCACGGGTATGACGACGACGTCGCGGCGGTATCGAGCAAGCCGGATGCCACGCTGCGTCGACGGAAAAAGTGACGGAAATACAACGAACCGGTGCCGGGAGCAGGGCGGCAGGACGCCCGGATCGGGTAGAAAAGGTTCCAGACTGCGAAGGGGACTACGCACCCGGGAGGGGTGTCTGACCCCTTCGGACAGGGGGCCGGGCCCCACCGGGAGGCCCCCCGCAGAACCGCCGGGATCCGTTTGACTCGTCCGACCGAGTACTTAGCCTCCCCTCTACAAAGGGAGGTTTCCAAACACTATGGGAAAGATCATCGGCATCGACCTGGGCACCACGAACTCCGTGGTCTCGGTGATGGAGGGCAAGGACCCCGTCGTCATCACGAACGAGGAGGGCTCCCGCATCACCCCGTCGGTGGTGGCATATCTCAAGGACGGCGAGCGTCTGGTCGGGCAGGTGGCGAAGCGGCAGGCCATCACCAATCCGGAGCGGACCATCTACAGCATCAAGCGCTTCATGGGCCGGCGCTTCGACGAGGTGCAGGAGGAGTCGAAGCGGGTCCCGTACAAGGTCCAGCCCGGACCGGCCGGCGACGTCCGCATCGACATCGACGGCAAGCCGCTCAGCCCGCCCGAGATCAGCGCGCAGATCCTGCTCAAGCTGAAGCGGGCGGCCGAGAACTACCTGGGCGAGAAGGTCACCGACGCGGTCATCACCGTGCCGGCCTACTTCAACGACGCCCAGCGCCAGGCCACCAAGGACGCCGGCGAGATCGCCGGCCTGAACGTCCGGCGCATCATCAACGAGCCCACCGCCGCGGCGCTGGCCTACGGCCTCGACAAGAAGTCGAACGAGAAGATCGCCGTCTACGACTTCGGCGGCGGCACGTTCGACATCTCCATCCTCGAGGTCGGCGACAAGGTGGTCGAGGTGCTCGCCACCAACGGCGACACCCACCTCGGCGGCGACAACATCGACCAGGTGGTCATCGACTGGCTCATCTCCGAGTTCAAGAAGGACACCGGCATCGACGTCTCGAAGGACAAGATGGTCCTGCAGCGGCTCAAGGACGCCGCCGAGAAGGCCAAGATCGAGCTCTCCTCCACCATGGAGACCGAGATCAACCTGCCGTTCCTCACCGCCGACCAGACCGGTCCGAAGCACCTCGCCGTGAAGCTCTCCCGCGCCAAGCTGGAGCAGATGGTGGGGCCGCTCATCGACCGCTCCATCGAGCCGGTGAAGAAGGCGCTCGCCGACGCCGGGCTCTCGCCCGACAAGATCGACGAGGTGGTGATGGTGGGCGGGCAGACCCGCATGCCCCTCATCGTCGAGACGGTGAAGAAGTACTTCGGCAAGGAGCCGAACAAGACCGTCAACCCCGACGAGGTGGTGAGCGTGGGCGCGGCCGTCCAGGGCGGCGTGCTCTCCGGCGACGTGAAGGACATCCTGCTCCTCGACGTCACCCCGCTCTCGCTCGGAGTGGAGACGCTGGGCGGCGTGATGACCAAGCTCATCGATCGCAACACCACCATCCCGGCGCGGAAGTCGGAGACCTTCTCCACCGCCTCGGACAGCCAGACCTCCGTCGAGGTCCACGTGCTCCAGGGGGAGCGCGAGATGGCGCGCGACAACCGCACGCTGGGTCGCTTCCACCTGGAGGGCATCCCTCCGGCGCCCCGTGGCCTCCCGCAGATCGAGGTCACCTTCGACATCGACGCCAACGGCATCCTCAACGTGGGCGCCAAGGACAAGGCCACCGGCAAGGAGCAGAAGGTCACCATCACCCAGTCCTCGGGCCTCTCCAAGGACGAGGTCGACAAGATGGTGAACGACGCCCGCTCGCACGAGGCCGAGGACAAGAAGCGGCGCGAGGAGGTCGAGGTGAAGAACCGCCTCGAGAACCTCGCCTACCAGACCGAGAAGCACCTCAAGGAGAACAAGGAGAAGCTCTCCGCCGGCACGGTCGCCGAGGTCGAGGCGCTGGTGCAGGAGGCCCACCAGGTCCGCGAGCGCGGAGCCCCCGAGGAGGTCAAGGCCGCGCTCGAGAAGCTGGAGAAGGCCAGCCACAAGCTGGCCGAGGAGCTCTACAAGGCCTCCAGCCCGCCGCCTCCTGGTGGGGCCGGCCCCGCGGCGGGCGGCGCCCCTCCGCAGCCCGAGAAGAAGGGCGGGGACGACGTCGTCGACGCGGAGTTCAAGCAGGTCTAGCGGCGCACGGGCCCGCGTCGATGCACCTGACGGTCCTCTCCCGCTCGGCCGGCATCTTCACCACGCGCCGCCTCGTCGAGGCGGCGCGATCACGTGGGCACGTGGCCCGCGTGATCGATCCGCTCCAGGTGGAGATGCGGCTGGGCGAGGGGGGGGCGGGGATCTTCCACCGGGGAGGCCCGTTTCCGGCCACCGACGTGGTGGTCCCGCGGATCGCGCCCTCCATCAGCCAGTGCGGGCTGGCGGTGGTGAACCACCTCCAGATGCTCGGCCTGCCGGTGCTGACCCTCTCACCGGTCCTCGCCCTGCTGGCCGGAT